>CAMHSI010000004.1 GCA_946187775.1 uncultured Clostridia bacterium | reverse complement strand
CTGGCCGACAAGGGAGATTATGACGGAAAAACTATCCGGATGCAGATAAGGGGTGTTTTGATTTATGAACCATTGCGGAACACAAAAGCTGGAGACGAAGAGACTGATATTGCGGAGACTGGCAGCATCCGACGCGGAAGCCATGTTCAGAAACTGGGCGTCCGATCCGGAAGTGACCCGGTTCCTGACCTGGCCGACGCATACGGATGTGAATGTTACAAAACATGTGATCGGAACCTGGCTGCCCCAGTATGAGAAGCAGGATTATTATCACTGGGCGATTACCCTGAAGGAGGCAGGGGATGAACCCATTGGAACGATCCACGGACTGGTGAATGAGGACCTGGAGCAGATCACGATCGGATATTGCCTGGGGAGGGCCTGGTGGCATCAGGGCATCATGTCCGAAGCGGCGCAGGCAGTCATCGACTTTTTCTTTGATCAGGTTCACGCAAACAGCATTTGTTCCTATCACGATCCGAACAATCCCCATTCCGGAATGGTCATGAAACATTGTGGGATGAAGTACGAGGGTACAAGACGGGCGTCCGACCGGAATAACACCGGGATATGCGATGCCTGCTGGTATTCCATTCTTCAGAACGAATAACGAAGTTAAACAGTTCTATGCTTCAGGATCCTTTCGGCAGACTGGATTCAGAATAGGTGTTATGGTATACTCTCAAGGTCTTGAGGAATCATTTCTCAATATGGACGGTTGCTTCCTTGCCACTGCCGTTGAAGGCAGGAACAGAATTCGGGGGTGCTGACGAAAATGGAATACTTTGATCTGTATACTGCCGAACGCGGGAAAACAGACAGAAAGATGATCCGGGGTGAACCTACGCCTGAAGGGTTTTACCGTCTTGTAGTTCATATCTGCATTTTTGATGGCCAGGGCAGGATGTTGATCCAGCAGCGGCAGCCATTCAAACGAGGATGGTCAAATCTTTGGGATATCACAGTGGGCGGCAGTGCCATCGCCGGAGACAGCAGCCGGTCTGCCGCGGAACGGGAAACGCGGGAGGAATTGGGACTCTCTCTGGACTTGTCCGGTGTTCGGCCATCCCTGACCATTCATTGGGAGAACGGTTTTGATGATTATTATCTTCTGACACGGGAGGTTGATATCCGGTCCCTTCATCTGCAGGCTGAGGAAGTGCAGGCTGTGCGATGGGCATCCAGGGAGGAAATCCTCCGGATGATCGACAGCGGAGAATTCATCCCATACGAGAAAAGCCTGATCGAACTTCTTTTCTTCCGCAGGGATCACCGCAGTTCGCATACGAGAAGTGATCCTACTAACGATTGAATTTGAAACTACTGGCAGAGGGGGATTCCCCTGCAGATGCTTCGGTTCCTGCGGCCTTTCAGAGGCAGAAAAGCCCGGTGAGGACAGTAAACCTGCGAGAATGAACAACAGATGAAGGAGGAAATCACAATGGACGCAAATCTGGCGAAACGGAATGAACTGCTGGCCCGGAAGGTGATCAGCGGACTGAAATCCAGAAACATGACGGGGTATTACGCCGCCTCCGGGGAAGAGGCCCTGAAGATTGCGCTGAGCCTGATTCCGGAAGAAAGCAGCGTGACCATGGGGGGCGGCATGAGCGTCCATGAGATTGGACTGGTGAAGGCCTTGAAGGAGGGGAATTATCATTTCCTGGACCGGGACGCCATGGCGGACAAACGGGCGGCCATGCTGGCGGCCTATGACGCGGATTTCTTCCTGAGCAGCGTGAACGCCATGACGGAGGACGGGATCCTGGTGAACATCGACGGAAACGCCAACCGGGTTTCCGCCATCGCCCAGGGGCCGAAAAAGGTCCTTTTCATCGTCGGGATGAATAAGGTCTGCGACGACGTGGACGGGGCCATGAAGCGGGCCAGGAACGTAGCCGCGCCGGCCAACGCGCAGCGCTTTGGGCTTTCCACACCCTGCTCCAAAACCGGATCCTGCATGAACTGCAAAAGCCCGGACACCATCTGCTGCCAGTTCCTGATTACCCGGTTTTCCCGCCATGCGGATCGGATTCATGTGATTCTGGTCAACGACTATCTTGGATTCTGAGCGATTCAATTGCCGGTGGAAAGAGGCCGGAAGAAGCGTGCACTGACGTGGGAAACAGGAGACAGGCTGAACGAAGGAACGAAAAAGACCGTCCCTCCGTTCCAGGGGAGGGGCAGGATATGAAATATTACGGTGCTTTGGAAGCGGGAGGAACCAAGATGGTTCTCTCCATCATGGACGAAACAGGAAACGTTGAACAGCAGACCAGGATGCCGACGAAAACACCGGCGGAAACGATGCCCGGGATGCTCGCGTTTTTCTCTGAGCATTCCATCTGCGCTTTGGGGATCGGCGGCTTCGGACCGCTGAACCTGGACAGGCGTTCACCCCAATACGGGTCGATCATGGAAACACCCAAGCTGGCCTGGCGCAATTATCCGCTGATGCAGGCCTTCCGGGATGAGCTGCATGTGCCGGTGGGCCTGGATACGGACGTAAACGCCGCGGCGCTGGCGGAGGTCCACCTGGGGGCTGCAAAAGGAAAGGAAAGCTGTCTGTATATCACGGTCGGGACCGGTATCGGCGGCGGTGTGATCATTCACGGAAAACCGGTGCACGGCCTCATGCACCCGGAGATCGGCCATACGGCCATTGTGCCCGAACCGAATGACCCGATGCCCCGTGGCATCTGCCCTTATCACTCCTGCTGTCCGGAGGGAATGGCATCTGGGCCTGCCATGGAGAAGAGATGGGGAAAACCGGCTGCGGAGCTGCCGCCGGATCATCCGGGCTGGGAGCTTGAAAGCTCATACCTTGCGCAGCTTTGCTCAAACGCCATCCTGTCCTTTTCACCGGAGAAGATTATCCTGGGCGGCGGCGTGATGCAGCAGAAATTCCTGCTGCCCATGATCCGGAATAAAGTACTGAAGCTCCTGAACGGATATATTGCGCACCCTGTGATTTTTTCAGACATCGATGAATACATCGTTGAGCCGGGACTCGGTACGCGCAGCGGCATTATGGGAGCCTTCCTCCTGGCCCTGGAAGCGGAAAAGGAGGAAAGATGGAACGAAAAAGACCGTCCCTCCGTTCCACGTTCCGCCTATTGACTTCATAGGCGAGAAATGATATTTTCTTTCGGGAATAACCGCCTGGAAAGGAAAGGGATGCCATGAACAGGGAAGAGATCACACACTACAGCCATTGCCTGAACCGGGAAATGCATATCATGATTTACGGCCGGGGCGGAATACCTTTTCTTTCATTTCCGACACAGGACTCCATGTGCCGCAACTATGAGGAGTTCGGCATGATCCATCACCTGGCGGATTTTATTGAAGAAGACAGGATCCAGCTGTTTGTTGTGGACACCGTGGACCGGGAAAGCTGGTCTCCCAAGGGATGGGACAAGGAATTCCGCGCCGCGCGGCAGGAACAGTATTTTCACTATATTATCGAGGAAGTGATTCCGCTGATCCGGTCCCGCAACGCGGAAACGCCCGCCGTGACCGGCTTTTCCATGGGGGCGGACCACGCGGTGATTACCTTCCTGCGGCGGCCGGACCTCTTCAGGGGCGTGATTGCCCTGTCCGGTGTGTATGACGCGGATTATTTTTTTGACGGCTGGATGAACCCGACGCTGTATGACAATTCCCCGGAGCGGTTCCTGCCCAACATGCCGGCGGATCATCCCTGGATCAGGATGTACAATGAGCGGAAGATGATCCTGTGCTGCGGGCAGGGGGCCTGGGAAGAGGACGGCGTGCGCACACTGCGGAATCTCGAGGGAATCTTCCGGGAAAAGGGAATTGAAGCCTGGTGCGATTTCTGGGGATACGACGTGAACCACGACTGGCCCTGGTGGTTTAAACAGATGAGGTATTTCCTGCCGTATATGCTGAACGATCAATGATGTGAAGAAGGAAGGACCGGTATGAATTTCATCTTTGTTTCTCCGCATTTTCCCCATACCTACTGGCAGTTCTGCGACCGGCTGCACAGGAACGGAATCAATGTACTGGGCATCGGCGACGCGCCGTATGACAGCCTGGAGGGGCCGCTGAAGGCGGCGCTGACGGAGTATTACCGGGTGGACAGCCTGGAGGATTACGACCAGGTTTACCGGGCGGTTGCTTTCTTTGCCTTCAGGTACGGAAAGATCGACTGGATTGAGTCCATGAACGAATACTGGCTGGAGCAGGACGCCAGGCTGCGCACGGATTTCAATATCACCACGGGGATACAGGCGGACAGGATCAGCTTCATCAAGGAAAAGAGCCTGATGAAGAAGCTGTACCTGGAGGCCGGCATTCCCACCGCCCGGCAGCACGTGGTGACGGACCGGGAGGCAGGGAAGGCCTTTATCCGGGAGGTGGGATATCCGGTGATTGTGAAGCCGGACGTGGGCGTGGGAGCAACCCATACCTGGAAGCTGGAGAAGGAAGCGGACCTGGAGGCCTTCTACGACCATCCGCCGGAAGCGGCTTACGTGATGGAGGAATTCATCGAGGGGGAAATCTGCTCCTACGACGCGATCCTGGATTCCCGGTGCGAGCCGCTGTTTGAGAGCATGACGGTGTGGCCGCCGGTGATGGATATCGTCAACAAGGACCTGGACCTGATGTACTATACCTGCCCGGAGGTTCCGGAGGCGCTGCGGACGCTGGGAAGGAAAACAGTGAAGGCCTTTGGCGTGGACCGCCGGTTTGTGCACCTGGAATTCTTCCGGCTGGCAAAGCCCCGGAAGGGACTGGGAAAGGCCGGCGACTTTGTGGCGCTGGAGGTCAATATGCGGCCGGCGGGGGGATACACCCCGGACATGATGGACTTCGCCCATTCCACGGACGTGTACCAGATTTACGCGGATATGGTGGCCTTTGACGAGCGGAGGGTTCCGGAATCCGGAAAGCACGCGTACTGCGTGTACGCCAGCCGCAAGGACGGGCATACCTACGCCAGGACCCACGGGGAGATCATGGAAAAATACGGCAGCAGGATGATGATGCAGGAAGAGATGCCGCCCATGAACTGGCCCCAGATGGGAAGGTATATGTACACGGCGCTGTTGGACTCCTTTGAGGAGGCGCAGCAGTTCATCGCCTTCGTGCAGGGCGCGTAAGGCGGGAACACGGCCCCGGCGGAGGAACAGACAAAATACAATCCGGATCCTTGACAGCCGGGCAGGGGGAGTGTATGATTCCAACTAAACCGATGAGGGAGAAGAGTAGCTCCCCCGCGGCACGGCAAAGGGAGCCGCTGACAGTGGGACGGCGGTACGTGCGGAGGGTGTGAATGGACTCCTGAGGGCGCTCCGAAACAACAGTAGGAAGCGACGGGTTCCGCACCCGTGATCAGGGCGGCGCGTATCAGGGGTACGCGGAGAGAAAGAGATGGCTTTCCTTTCCGGGAGGTCAAGCTGAGTGGCACCGCGGTATATGTATATCGCCTCAGCGCGCAATGAATCTGCGCGCTGAGGTTTTTTTATACCGGCGCCGCACGCCCCTGGGAAAATTCGTCACAGAACGGAAAAAGAAAGGAAGGACAGAACCATGAAGACCATGAAGAAACTGATCGCTCTCATCCTGACCCTGGCGCTGGCGTGCGCCATGACCGTTTCCCTGGCGGAGGGGGAAAAGAAAAGCTTTAAAATCGGCATCTGCAACCTGGTGGACGACGCTTCCCTGAACCAGATTATCGCGAACATCCGCGAGCGCCTGGGGGAAATGAAGAATGTTGAATTTGACATCCGGGAAGAGAACTGCAACCTGGATTTCAGCGTTATGGAGCAGATCATCCGGAACTTCATTGCCGATGATATGGACCTGATGGTCGGCGTGGCGACCCCGGTGGCCGGCATGATGCAGACCATGACGGA
Organism: uncultured Clostridia bacterium; assembly: GCA_946187775.1. Taxonomy (GTDB): domain Bacteria; phylum Bacillota; class Clostridia; order Christensenellales; family Aristaeellaceae; genus Aristaeella. Next base: position 45,314 of record CAMHSI010000004.1, on the reverse strand, counting down.
GGACAACGGGATCCCGGTGGTGTTCGCCGCGGTTTCCGATCCCGTGGGCGCCGGATTTGTGGAGAGCCTTGAAGCGCCGGGCGCGAACATCACCGGCTCCAGCGATTACCTGGACACCAACGCGGTGATGAACCTGATTTTCGCGGCCAACCCGGATGCGAAGAACATCGCCCTGCTGTACAATTCCGCAGAGGACGCTTCCGCCGCTCCCATTGCGGCCGCGAAGGAGTTCCTGACGGAAAAACAGGTGAACTTCAAGGAGTATACCGGCAGCAACATCACTGAGGTTTCCCAGGCGGCGGACGCGATTATCGCCGACGGAATGGACGCCGTGTTCACCCCCACGGACAACACCATCATGGCGGCGGAGCTGTCCATTTATGAGAAGCTGGCGGAAGCGAAAATCCCGCATTACACCGGCGCGGACTCCTTCGCCCTGAACGGCGCCTTCGTGGGCTACGGCGTGGACTACGCCAACCTGGGACGCGAGACCGCGGACCTGGTGGCGGAGATCCTGGTGGAAGGGAAGAACCCCGGCGAAATCCCGGTGAAGACCTTCGACAACGGCACCGCCACCGTCAATACCGAGACCTGCGCGGCCATTGGATTTGACTACGACGAGATCGTGAAGGCCTTCGGACCCTACTGCATGCAGGTGAAGCCCATCACCTTCGCGGAGAGCTTTGACGACCTGTAAGAAACGGACCCGGGAGCGGGAGGAGAACCATGAGCATTGACAAAATCCTGACCCTTGGACAGACGGCGGCGGAGCTGGGCCTCATCGGCGGACTCACGGTGCTGGCGCTGTTCCTGAGCTATTCCATGCTGAATGTCTGCGACCTGTCCACGGACGGATGCTTCACACTCGGCGCCGCGGTGGGCACGGTTACGGCCATCGCGGGGTATCCCTGGCTGTCTTTGCCGGCGGCCATGCTGGCGGGATCGCTTTCCGGATTCATCACCGCCGCGCTGCAGACGCGCATGGGGGTGCAGAGCCTCCTGGCCGGCATTGTTGTGAACACCGGGCTGTATTCGGTCAACATGATGATCAGCGGGAACAAGGCCGCCCTGAACATGAGCAAGACCCGGACAGTTTTCAGCATGGCGAAGGACCTGCTGAAGGGAACACCCTTTGCCGGACAGTACATCCTGATTGTGGCGCTGATTGCCGTGGCCGTGGTGGTGGCGATGCTGTGCCTGTTCCTGCGCACGAAGCTGGGACTGTCCATCCGGGCCACCGGATCCAACGCGGACATGGTGCGCTCCTCCTCCATCAACCCGACCTTCACAACCACCGTGGGCCTGTGCGTATCCGGATCCATTACGGCCCTTTCCGGATGCCTCATGGCGCAGCAGCAGAAGAATTTTGACATCAACATGGGCCAGGGCATCGTTACGGTTGCCCTGGCATCCCTGCTCATCGGCGGGGTGTTCTTCAGCCGGTACAAGCCGATTCCCCTGCGGGCGGTGGGCGCCGTGCTGGGCGCGATTGTTTTCCGCATTGTTTACGCGCTGGCGCTGCGGCTGGATATGCCCGCCTTTATGCTGAAGCTGGTATCCGCCGTGATTGTGGTGCTGGCCATTTCCGGCCCCTACCTGCGGGAGCAGATTCCCATGATGCGGCGCAGGTGGAAAAACGCCCGGGAGGGGAGGAGTGCCGGATGATGCTTGAGCTGAAGAACGTTTCAAAGACCTTCCACCCCGGTACAGCCGATGAGAAAAGGGCCATGGACGATGTGTCCCTCCGGGTGGCCGAAGGGGATTTCATCAGCATTATCGGCGCCAACGGCGCCGGAAAATCGACGCTGTTCAACGCCATCTGCGGATCCTTCTTCGTGGACCGGGGAACGATCCTGCTGGGGGGAAGGAACATCACCATGGAGCCGGAGCACCGGCGGGCCCGGACCATCGGCCGGCTTTTCCAGGATCCCATGCGCGGCAGCGCGCCGGATATGAGCATTGAGGAGAACCTGAGCCTGGCCGCGGGAAAAGGCGGCTGGCTGTCACGCATGTCCGCGGCGGACCGGCGGGAGTTCCGGGAACGGCTGAAGCTGCTGGGCATGGGGCTGGAGGACCGGATGAAGGCGCCTGTGGGCCTGCTTTCCGGCGGCCAGCGCCAGGCGCTGACCCTGCTGATGGCCACGTACCATGTGCCCCAGCTGCTGCTGCTGGACGAGCATACGGCGGCGCTGGATCCCGCCACGGCGGAGAAGGTGCTTGCCCTGACCCGCAGCATCGTGGAGGATAACCATATTACCTGCCTTATGATTACCCATAACATGCAGTCCGCCCTGGACCTGGGGAACCGGACCCTGATGATGGATAACGGCCGGATCATTTATGACGTAAGCGGGGAGGAACGGAAGGGACTGACCGTGTCCGACCTGACGGACCTGTTCCGCCGGAGCAGCGGACGGGCGCTGGACAACGACCGGATGCTTCTGTCCTGAGAAGGAAAGGAAAAGGAGTGCCGCGCATGCGGCACTCCTTTTGTAATTTCCGGATTTTTACGCGGCTGCCTTCGCCCGGCCTCCGACAAGCTTCAGGAGCGCCGGAACCAGCGCGATATAGTAGAAGGTGTAGAGGACGGAGAAGAGCAGCTTCCCCCAGTGGGAGCCGAGCCACCCGGTGAGGACCGGCTGGAAGAATGTCTTCAGCAGGATCATGGGGACCAGGGCGGCCAGGCAGAGGAGGAAGCTCTTCCAGTCCTTTTCCAGGGGCCGGAACCGGATCCATTTTTTCTCCACAAAGCGGGCAACGGTAAAGCCGATGACCTTTCCCAGGTCGCCGTAGCCGTCGTTCATCATCTTCACGGGATCCACAATCAGCTTTCCTTCGGCGTTCAGGTCCATGGGGTAGGATTTCACGGAAATAAACAGGATGCCCGCCCAGCTGAGGAGGAAGCCGGCCAGGAGGAACCAGTCCTCCTTCTCGGGATGACGGTCCAGGTATTCAAAGAGCTTCGCCGTCAGGACCAGGCTGAGAACGGACAGGGTGATGGCGACAAAAACATCCTGGGGGGTATGCACTCCCAGGTAGTTCCTGGAGAAGCCGGTGAGGAGGATAAAGGCGGCAAAGAGAAAGGACAGCCAGCGGGTGCGCCTGCTGTCCCACAGGTTGACCGCCATGCCGCCGGAGAGGGGAGCCGCGGTGGTGGTGTGGCCGCTGGGGAAGGAATAGCCCGTGGCGGTACGGATGGAATCCCCAGCGGGAAGGATGCGGCTGTCCCGGATCCAGGGCCGGTATATACAGGCGCTCAGCTTGATCAGCGGCGTGAGGAACATGCAGAAATAATAGGAAACCAGCGGGTAGAGGCCCTTCCGTTTATCCCAGAACCAGTAAAAGAAAACCGGAATCAGGATCAGGTAGGTGGTGGCGAACATGGAAATGAATTCCATGAAGGGGGTCAGGAAATTCTGGATGTTATTCCGGAAATCCTGAAGGGCAAGCAGGTATTGGATATCCATAGGCGTTTCTCTCTCCTCCCGGGACGTTTTTAATTATACTTTGTTTGCGGCGGGATCCGAGACGGAAAGAACCGCCACGGCGATGGCCTGCCTGCCGTCGGACGGATGGGCGGCGATCCAGCGGCCGAAGGAATGCACCACCACCCCGTCCGGCATTTTATCATCGAAGAAAAGCCTGCTCTGCTGCTCCGAGCAGGAGGTCAGCAGCCGGATCATAAAGGGAGACCTGAAAACCGTGAAGTCCTTTGTCATGGCGGAAACATCCGTGTTGAAGAAGCGCCGGACGAACTCCCGGTAGGAGGGCGTTGTGCGGACATAGCGGGCCGCCTCTCCCCGGACCTCCAGCACGGCCATGGGGAGGGTGCTGAAGCTGTTCTGGAAGGGATTTTCATCCAGCCCCGTTACGGAGCCGAGATCATAGAGGTTTACGCGGCCGATGGATTCGTAATAGGGAGCGGAGTCCGGGTTTTCAAACCGGGAGCCTTCGCCGTTCCCGAACTGCTCCTGCAGCTGCGGGAGGGGAGTCGGCCGGCCGAAGAAGAAGCCCTGGAGCTTGGAGCAGCCGATTTCCTGCAGGAAGCGGACCTGGGCCTCGGTTTCCACGCCCTCACAGACCGTATCCAGGTGAAGGGAAGTGGCCATTTTCATCAGTTCCGTCAGGATGATCTTCCCGGCCTCGCCCTCATCAAGCTTCCGCATGAAGCTCATATCGAACTTGATCAGGTCGAACTGCACGCTCTGCAGCACATCCAGGGAGGAATAGCCGCTGCCGAAATCGTCCATCCAGACGCTGAAGCCCAGCTCCCGGAAACGGTCCAGCTGCGACTTCATGAATTCAAAGTTGCTGCCGATGATGCTTTCGGTGATTTCAACGGTGATCATGCGGCGCTCCACCCCGGCGCCGTCCACCCGCCTGCGGAGCTCCTCCACGATATCGCAGACGTCAAAGTCGGACCTGGAAAGATTGACGGAGTGGGGAACGGACTGAACGCCGTTTTCCTTTTCCCGGGTGAGCTTTTCCAGTACCTGGTCCAGGATGCACAGGTCCAGCTTGTAGCAGAGGCCTGCCCGCTCCAGGTGGGGAACGAACTCCGAAGGCGGGAGGAATCCCTCCACAGGGTCGATCCACCGGGCCAGGGCTTCCATATCGCTGATTTTTCCACTGAACGCCCGGACGATGGGCTGGTAATACGGCGTGATCCATCTTTCCGCCACGGCCCGGTCGATGTTTTCCACCAGGTACTGATGCCGCCGGACCTCGTCCCGAAGCTGGCGGCTGTAATAATTATAGCCGGATGTATCCGAGCGGTGCATGGCGTCGCAGGCCATTTTTGCCCGGTCGTAGGCCATGCCGGCGGGGACGATTTCCACCTCGGAGGAGTAAATGCCGACCCGCACCGGCAGCGTGTTGCCGCCGTTCATCTGGCGGGCTTCCCGGAAGAGCTTCTGCAGCCTGGAATCGATGTTTTCCGGGGAGGAGGCGGCCGCGAAACGGTCCGCGGCGATGTGGCAGGCGCTTTCCTTTCCGAAGAGGTCGATCAGGATATCCGAGAAGGCGCGCAGCAGCTTGTCGCCCTCGGCGAAGCCGTTGCGGTGGTTGTAGAACTTCATGCCGTTCAGGTCCATGTACAGCAGCAGGGTGGGTTTTCCCTCGCTGAGGTTCCTGGCCTTGCAGACCTCGAAGAGCTTGAAGAACCAGGCCAGGTTGGGAAGACCGGTGAGCTCGTCATAATTGGCCGCGTGGAGGATGCTTTCTTCATGCAGGGCCCGGTTCAGGGCCTGGTTGACCGGGGATCCCATATCCTCATCCCCGTCCTGGTACTCGCCCTCGTTCATATACCAGATATAGGCGGTATGCATTCCGGACTCATCGTGAATATGGCTGCCCCGGGCATGGACCACCCGGTATCCGGAGGTCATTCCCTCCGCGGTACGATAGACAATATCCAGCGACTCGCTGCCTTCGGAGAAGCGCAGCATGGCGCCGGACATGCGCTCCTGGTCATCGGGATGGACATCCTTGTACATGCCGTGGTCCAGGACATACGCGGCCTGGCCGCGGTCCGCGTAGCCGAAGAGTTCGCAGAATCCGTCGGAGACGGCCATGGTTTCGATCCGGTGATCCACAAAGCGGTATACGGCAACCGGCTGGGGAGAGCTTTCGATGACGGCCAGGTCCCTGCCGGAAGCGTGCTTTTCCTCCCGGTCCCCGGCCTTCCGGCGCAGGTCCAGGCTCTTCTCCCGGTAGAACTGGGCTTTGTGCTCGAACATTTTCACTTCGGAGCGGCTGAGCAGGTCGTTCAGGTCCTCCTTTTCCCCGCGCATCACGCAGCCACAGGAAACGCTGCATCCGGCTTCGGCAATCCGGCTGCGGACTTCGTCCATCCTGTGGCGGACGCTGATCTCGTCCATCCTGAAGAAGAGCAGGACAAACTCATCCCCGCCGATCCGGTAGGCCCGCATATTCGGGGAGGAGGATTCCCGGAGCAGGTCCGCGATTTTCTTCAGGGCGGCATCCCCGGCAGTGTATCCTTCGGTTTCGTTCAGGACCTTCAGGCCGTTCATATCCAGGGAGGCAGCGGCGCAGACGGACCTGCCGATGGAATCGAAGTCCTCGTAGAGGCTCTGGCGGTTCAGCAGCAGGGTGAGGGAATCCCGGCGGATATCATAGGAACGAAGGAACACATAGAAGAAAACGCTGCTGATCAGGAGCGCCGCATGCAGCCGTACTCCGCCGATGGCGGCGTCCAGCAGCGCGGAGAGGAGGCAGAGGATGGCGCAGGTGATCAGGATCAGCGGATCCTCCTTTTGGCCGCGATCCGAATAATGACGGAAGGTTACCCACAGGATGCACCCCAGGTAGAAGAGAGGAACGATAAAGGGAACAAATCCCAGGGGACCGCGGTAAAACTTGTAATCCGCGTCGAACCCGAAGGTAATATCCGAGAAAAAGGCTGTGGAACAGACGAGGAGGTTGATCACGTTGGGGATCCAGATTTTCCAGGTGCGATGCTCCGGCCGGAGCACCACCAGCAGCAGGCTGAGGATGGCGGTGGATCGCAGCGCATATCCGGCAACGGACATCAGGATGCGCCAGAAGCGCAGATCGGGATAATCGCTGGCGACAGACTCAAAGATATCCTCCAGGATCAGGAGGAAACAGCAGACGAGCGTCATCCAGAAATACCGCAGCTCGCTTTCCCGCCGGTACTGCCGGGAACTGAGGCGGATTCCGAAAAGGAGGACCAGGAAAAGGGCGATAAAATGCTTCTTGAGCAGAAATTCCACCAATGCTTTACCCTCCGGCACCTGTCTTTCATTTTCCTATGCCTCGATTATATCATTTTCATTGCTTTAGCGCAAGAAAGAACGGGAACGTTTCCGGCATGAAAAAACGGGGCCGTGAAAACACAGCCCCGCTGCCCGGAATGCCCGGAAATATTACTCCACCACGCCGCCTTCCACCACCAGGCTGTCGGCATCGGCATTGGCGCCGTAGGTTTCCCGAAGGGTGGCTTCATAATCCGCGTGGAAGAAGTTTTCTTCGCCCAGCTTCCTGATTTCCTCATTGACCCAGGCCAGCAGGGTTTCGTTGCCCTTGGAGACGGCGGGATTGATGGTATCCAGGCTGCCCAGGGACTCGATGCCCACGGTGAAGCCGGGGTTCTCAATCGCCCAGGCCAGCACCTCCGTGTTATCGGTGGACAGGGCGTCCCCGCGGCCGTCCAGCAGGGCGATGTAGGCTTCGGTGTAGGTGTCGTACCGGGCCAGCTTCACATCCGGGTAGTTCTTTTCGAAGAAGGTTTCCGCGGTGGTGCCCTTGGAAACGATCAGGGTTTTGCCGTTCAGCTGCTCCGGGGCGGTGACCAGCGCGCTGTCCGGGCTGACAACGCCCAGGGCCACCTTCATGTAGGGCAGGGCGAAATCCACCTGCTCCGCCCGCTCATCGGTGTAGGTGAAGTTGGCCAGCACCAGGTCCACCTTGAAGGACTGGAGGTATTCGATCCGGTTGGGGGCATCCAGGGAGACGGGGACCAGCTCCACACCCAGGTCCTCCGCCAGCCGGCGGGCAAGGTATACATCGTATCCCTGGTATTCGCCCTGCTCATCGATGTAGCCGAAGGGCTTCTTGTCGGAGAAGAGGCCGACGGTCAGCTGGCCGGAGGCTTTGATTTCCTCCAGGGTGCGGAAGCCTTCCGCGGAGGCGGAAACAGCCAGGGACAGCAGCAGCGCGAGGGACAGGGAGAGGGCCAGGATCCTGATCAGCTTTTTCATGGTTTCATACCTTCCTTTTCATTCATTTTCATCCATTTGTTTTCAGCGGTCTGTTTTCATCAATCACCCGGGTGCCGGGGAACATCGGTCCCTGGCTCCCGTGGGGGAATCCATCATTTTTCCTCACCTTTCTTTCATGGGGATGAAAAAAGGAGCCGGACAATCGCTGTCCGGCTCCGGAGAGGCTTTCTCACGCTCACGCCTGCGTTCAACGCAAACAGAGCCTCCGGGAAGACGGACACATCCGGCGGCACACAGGACAACACATGCAGAGCTGCTTCATGGTTCCGTCTCCTTTCGATCATTACCCACCAAACTCGTAGGTTTAAGGGGATTATACCCGGGCTGCCGCGGGCTGTCAACCCTGGGGATTGTTTTTTGACTGTTTTTCGGCCCCGTCCCGGCGGGAAGCATAGGTGAAGCTTTGCAGGAAACGGGCGGCCCGCTCTGTTTTCGGGCTGTGGAAAAAGGTTTCGGGATCGCTTTCCTCCAGAATCACGCCGTCCTCCAGGAACAGGATCCTGTCCGCCACCGCTTCCGCGAAGCGCATCTCGTGGGTGACGATGGCCATGGTCATGCCGCCCCGGGCCAGGTCGATAACCACGTTCAGCACCTCGCTGACCATTTCCGGATCCAGGGCGGCGGTGATTTCATCCAGGAGCAGCAGCTCCGGGTTCATCAGCATGGCGCGCACCAGGGCGACGCGCTGCTTCTGGCCGCCGGAGAGGGTGCGGGGATAGACATCGGCTTTTTCCCGCAGGCCGACCCGATCCAGCATCTGCAGGGCTTCCTTTTCCACTTCCTCCCGGGGGCGGCCCAGGGCCCGGACGGGACCCAGGAGCAGGTTATCCATCACCTTCATATGGGGAAAAAGATCATAGCTCTGGAAAACCATGCCGATTTTCTGCCGGACCAGGTGCAGGTCCTTCTTCCTGCCGGAAATGACCTCGTTGTGGAGGCGGATTTCCCCGCTGTCGATGGTTTCCAGCCCGTTGATGCAGCGGAGAAGGGTGCTTTTTCCGCAGCCGCTGGGGCCGACGATGACCACGACCTCGCCCTCCCGGATTTCCAGGGAAACACCCCGGAGCACGCCGGAGCCGTCGAAGGATTTCCGGATATCCTGTACCCGGAGGATTGGTTCACTCATAGGATGATTCCTTTCCGCTTACGCCCATCTTTTTTCCAGGTAGCCGGACAGCACCGAGAAGGGCCAGCATACCAGGAAATACAGGAGGAAGATGACAAAATACACCCAGAAAGCGGCGTCGGGCTGCCGGTAAAACTGGCCGATAATCTGCTGGCCGACCTTCAGCACCTCCGCCACGTTGATCATTTTAACCAGGGCGGTGGTTTTGATAATCCGGGTGGAGAGGTTGATGGCCTGGGGAGTCAGCCGGCGCAGGGTCTGGGGAATCAGGACATAGCGGTAGACCTGGCTTTTCCGAAGGCCCAGGGCCGCGGCGGACTCCGCCTGGTGGCGGGGAATGGAGGTCAGGGCGCCGCGGATCAGGTCTCCCATCTCAGCGGCTCCCCAGAAGGTGAAAACAAGAACAGCACTGGTTTCCCCGTCCAGGTCCCAGCCGAAGATGCGGGCAAAGCCGAAATAAACGATGTAGAGCAGCACCAGCTGCGGCATAAACCGGACGATTTCCAGCCAGACGCGGCAGAAAACCTTCGCGGCGGGCTTCCGGGAGAGCATCAGCAGGGCAAAGAGCAGGCCGAAGACGCAGGAAAGCCCGATGGTGATCAGCGCCAGGCGCAGAGTGACCCAGAGGCCCCCCAGGAGGCGCTGGAAATTGATGCCCTCAAACAGGACGTGAATCCCCAAACCCTGCATAGCGGAGCCTCCTTTCCACGAGGGTTGCGGCGACAGAAACCGGCAGCAGGATCAGCAGGTAGGCCGCCGCCAGCATGAAAAGCACCTCCACGGTCCTGCCGCCGCCGGTGCGGAGCGTGTCCGCCACGTTCATCAGGTCCATCATGGCAAGGACGGAAAAGACGCTGGTTTCCTTGATCAGGAAAATCACATTGGCAAAAACCGCAGGCACGGCCGTAGCCAGCGCCTGGGGAAAAATGACATAGCGGATGTTCTGCGCAGGGGTCAGGCCGATGCAGGCGCCGGCCTCCGCCTGGGACCGGTCCACCGCGTCCAGCCCGCTGCGGAAGGCCTCGGCCATATAGCCGCCGCCCAGGAAGGTGAGGCCGATGACCGCGCAGGCCTCCGCGCTCAGGCGGATTCCCACCCGGGGAAGCCCGGCGTAGAGGAAGAAAAGCTGCACCAGCAGGGGCGTGTTCCGGGCCAGCTCCACATATCCGGCCGCGACCTGCCGCAGCACCGGGATGCGGAAATACCGCACCAGGCAGCACAGCACCCCCACGGCCAGGGAGCAAAGGACCCCGTACAGGCCGAACCGCAGCGTAACCCAGGCGCCTTCCAGGTAATCCGGAACATGCGCGCCGATGAATGACCAGTCCACTTGACCCTCCCGAAAAGCTTCATTCGTTCAGAAAATATTAATTAGCACAATCCGGGGGCCTGCGTCAACCAATGAATTGCATTTACGGTGTATTCCCCGGGGAGGCGTCAGAAGGCCCAGCCGCCGTTGCGGAAAACGGGAACCGTTCTTCCGTCCCAGGTTTTCGCGTCGATCTGCAGGTCCTCGGTGCCGATCATGAAATCCACATGGATCATGGAATCGTTGATGCCCAGGGCCCGGCATTCCTCCAGGGTTTTGTTTTCAAACCCGCGGATGGTATCGGCGAAGCCCATGCCCAGCGCCAGGTGGCAGGCGGCGTTTTCATCGAAAAGGGTGTTGTAGAACAGCAGGCCGCTGTTGCGGATGGGGGAATCGTAGGGAACCAGGGCGCACTCGCCCAGGTAGGCGGCGCCTTCATCCGCCGTGATGATATTGGTCAGCAGCTGCTCATTCTTCTCCGCGTGCCACTCCACGGCCTTTCCGTTTTCAAAGCGGATGCTGAAGTTTTCGATGAGCTGCCCGTCCCGGCTCAGGGGGAGGCTGGCCACCACCAGGCCTTCCGCCTTTCCCTTCATGGGGGAGATGAAGCACTCCTCCGTGGGAATGTTGGGATTGAAGAAGATATCCTGCAGGCTCGTATCCCCGCCGCCCTTGAACTCCGCCTCCGGAATCATGCCGACGGTGAAGTCGGTGCCGTTTTTCGAGGTGTAATGCAGCTCGGTGATGCCGAGGCTGTTGAGGTAGGCGCACCTTGACTTCAGGTCCGCGTTGTGCTCCTGCCAGGCGGCCACGGGATCCTCCGTTACCCGGCTGGTTGAAAGGATGGCTTCCCAGAGCTTCTCCACGGCCTGATGGGCGGTGAGGCCCGGGAAGACCTTCTTTGCCCAGGCGACGCCGGGCACCGCGGCGATGCACCACTGGTAACGGTTTTCCAGCGCGTCCCGGTATCCCTTGATCTGGGGATAGAGCTTCTGACGGGCTTTCTGCATCTTCTCCTGGTTGATGCCCTTCAGGCCGTCCGGATCCTCGGATTCCAGGTAGATCCGGCAGGGGATCTTTTCAAGGTAGTGCTCCCAGCGGGCCTTCTGGTAGCCGGTGAGGGTTCCCAGGGTGTCCAGGCTGCAGTACTTGTAATGCAGCTTCTGCAGGGGGGCGTAATCGAAATCCACCACCACGCGGCTGGCTCCCAGCTTATAGCATTCCTCCACAACCATTTTCACGAATTCGGGCTGGTCCGGCTGGGCGACGATAAAGACCTCCTGGCCCTTCTGCACATTGGCGCCGCACTCGGCGATGAGGCGGGCGTATTTTTTCAGCACTGTTTTTTTCATCTTTCCTGCCTTCCTTTACTTATACTTTTTTCGGATCCGCTTTCCTTAACGGCGGCGGTCCATTATACCGCACCCGGGGCGGAAAGAAAACCCGGGGAAGGGGAAGAAGCGGGAGCCGGGGAAAAAATGGTTTCAAAACAGGCCCCGGTGTGGTACAATCCGGAGAAGAGCAGGAGGAGGGAATGAAGAAGATGACACAGCAGGCCGCGGAGCGGAAAGTGAATATCTCTTCCCCGGAGGAGCTGAGCGCCTATATGAAGGTGACCAGCCCGGTCCTCTGGATCCTTCTGGGAGTGATTGTGCTGCTGCTGACGGGATTCATCGTGTATGCCTGCAGCATGACGATGGAAAACACCGTGCAGATCCGGGTGAACGTGTACAGCCTGGGGAACGCCGATGCGGACACGGCAGGGAAGGACGAGGAACTCACCACATACGCCGTGGGCACGCTGCCCCGTTCCCTGCAGGATGTGGCGGCCGTTGGCATGGAGGTCCGGATCGCCGGGGAAAAGGGCAAAATCGATATGATTATGATGGGCGGAACGGAAGACGAAGGCACGGAGGTCTATATCAACCTGGACCGGGGATATGTTCCGCTGAAGAGCGGGGAGTATGACGCGGAGCTGGTGCTGGAGCGGACCTCTCCCCTGAGCTTCCTGTGGAACTGACAATATCCGGAAAGAAAAAAGATTCCTGCAGCCATCCACGGAGGATGGAACGTATAAAGGATTGAAAGGCAGGTAAGCAAGCCTTTCGGAAAGTAGTTTTCGGAGAGAAATAAGGAGGAAAACAACCAATGAGGAAACTGTTTGCAATTATTCTGGCACTGGCACTGGCCCTGTCCCTGGCGGGATGCGCTGCGGCCGAGGAACCCCAGAACGACGCGATGCCCGAGGAAGCGAAGCCCTTCGAAGGAATGTGGATGGACGACCGGGCGGTGGCCCAGCTGATCTGGGAAGAGGAAGGATTCCGGATCCTGATCCAGTGGTCCAGCAGCGCGGAGGAGTGCACCGAATGGGAGTACAGCTGCGTCTATGACAAGGAGACCAACACCCTGGTTCCCGTGTTTGAGAACGGAAGCTGCCGGGAAGTGGTTTACGACGAAAACGGCGAAGAGAAGAGCTCCACCACCGTGTATGAAGACGGAACCGCCACCTTCTCCCTGGATGAGGAAGGCCGCCTGATCTGGAAGGACGCGAAGGAAGACGCCGGAAAGGACCTGCACTTCATCAAGCTGGAGGACGATCCCTTTGAAGGCGTATGGGAAGCGGACCGGGCGTCCCTGGAGTGCTACTTCGAGGAGGAAGGCTACCGGGTGATGATCCACTGGGCCAGCAGCGCCACGGAAGCCACCGTGTGGGAATACAGCTGCCTGCCGGACGAAGAGGGCAAGACCCTGGTTTCCATGCCCACCGGCCTGTGCACGAACCTGGTGTTCAACGAAGCCGGAGAGGAAAAGGCCACCGAGAAGTATTCCGACGGCGCGGCAACCTTCTACCTGGATGAGGAAGGCCACCTGATCTGGAAGGATGAGAAGGAAGACGCCGGCAAGGACCTGAAGTTTGTGCTGGTGAACAACGATGAAGCGGTGAACGCTGAAGACGACAGCCAGGGCTGAGAAGCCGGCAATGAATCCAGGCCGGCGGTCCGGAAGGATCGCCGGCTTTTTACGCGCGGAGGTATCCCTATGCCATGGTACTGGATCCTGATTATCCTTTCCGCCATCGTGGGCCCCTTTGAGGCCATGCACGCCCTGAACAAGGCGCGGCGCAGGCGGGAAGAGGCGGAAAAGCGGAACCGGAAGGAAGAAGAATAACCGGAAATTTTTTTCAGAGGGGTATTGACAACCTGAATATATTGCATAAAATATAATTTGCAAAAAGAAACCTTGACGAAAGAATTCCGAAGGGAGCCGGGAGCATGGACAGAGTGGACATCGCGATTATCGGCACGGGCCCCGGCGGCGTTTCCGCGGCGCTGACGGCGGTGAACCGGAACAAGACGGTGCTGCTGCTGGGCAGCCGGAACATGAGCGAGAAGATGACGAAGGCCCATGAGATCCGGAATTATCCCGGGCTGCCGGCGGTCAGCGGGGAAGAGATGGCGGAGGCCTTCCGGAAGCACCTGGACGCCATGGGGGTGCAGATCACGGAGGAACGGGTCGGCGCCGTGTACGCCATGGGGGATTACTTCGCCCTGCAGATCGGGGAAACCATGCAGGAGGCGGAAGCGGTGATCCTGGCCACGGGCGTGGTGCAGGCGGCGGCCCTGCCGGGAGAAAAGGAACTGCTGGGAAGGGGCGTAAGCACCTGCGCCACCTGCGACGCGGCGCTGTACCGGGGAAAGACCGCGGCGGTTATCGGCTACAGCCCCCGGGAGGAGGCGGAGGCCGCCTTCCTGAGCGAGGTCTGCGCAAAGGTGATGTACTTCCCCATGTACAAGGAAGAGCCCACCCTGCCGGCAGCAGTGCAGGTGATTCGGGAAAAGCCCATCGGCATCGCCCAGGAGAACGGAAAGCGCATCGTGAAGACGGAGGCGGGCGCCTTCGAGGCGGACGGGGTTTTCGTGCTGCGGGAAGCCGTGGCGGCGGACCAGCTGGTTCCGGGGCTGGAAACGGAAGGGGCCCACGTGAAGGTGAACCGGAAAATGGAGACGAACCTGCCGGGCGTGTTCGCCTGCGGGGACCTGACGGGGCTGCCTTACCAGTATGTGAAGGCGGCCGGGGAAGGCAACGTGGCGGCCATCAGCGCCGCGTCCTGGCTGGATCAGAAAAAGCATAAGAAATAAAAAACAGGAGGAAGAAAACAATGATTACCAAGATCAACGAGCAGGAATTCAAAACGAACGTGGTGAACGACCCGGTGGCCGTGGTGGACTTTTCCGCTACCTGGTGCGGCCCCTGCAGGATGCTGGCGCCGGTGCTGGAGCAGATTTCCGAGGAGCTGGGGGACAAGGTGAAGTTCTACAATGTGGATGTGGACGATGACAGCGAGCTGGCCGCGGGCTTCGGCATCGCTTCCGTTCCCACGGTGCTGCTGCTGAAGAACGGCAAGGTGGCGGACCAGTCCATCGGCTTCAGGCCCGGCCCTGCCATGAAGAGCTGGATCGAAGGCAACCTGTGAGGAACAGGCGGAATCGGGAGGAGAAACCATGAGGGAACAGAACCGGGAGGACCGGGAGTACCCGCAGCTGCAGCTGAGCAACCAGCTTTGCTTCCCGCTGTACGCCGCGGCCCGGAAGGTTGTGAACGAATACAACCCGCTGCTGAAGCCCTTCGGACTGACCTATACCCAGTACATTGTTTTCCTGGCCCTGTGGGAACAGGAGAACGGGAAATGCAAGGTGGGGGACCTGGGCCGCAGGCTGTACCTGGACTGCGGAACGCTGACCCCGCTGCTGAAGAAGATGGAGGAAAGCGGATGGCTGACCCGCTGCCGCTGCAAGATGGACGAGCGGGTGGTATACGTTTCCCTGACGGAAGCCGGCTGGGACCTGCGGGAAAAGCTGCAGGACGTTCCGGAAAAGGTAGGCCGGTGCGTGAGCATCGGGCAGGAGGACGCGGCGCAGCTGTACACATTGCTGTACCGGCTGCTGGATTCGATGAAATAAAGGAGAGATAAAGAAGATGAAGAACAGGAAATGGCTGATGCTGCTGATGTGCCTGCTGCTGGCGGCGACGGTGGTTGCCGCGCAGGCGGAAGGCGGACAGGACGCGCTGGCAAAGATCCGGGAAAAGGGAGTGCTGACCATTGCCATGGAAGGGGCCTGGCAGCCCTGGACCTACCATGATGAGCAGGGGAACCTGACCGGGTTTGATGTGGAGATCGGAAACCTGGTTGCGGAAGGCCTGGGCGTGAAGGCGGAATTCAAGGAGACCGCCTGGGACGGCATCCTGGCGGGAGTGGATTCCGGCCGGTTCGACATGGCCTGCAACGGCGTTGGATACACGGAAGAGCGGGCAAAGGCTTACAGCTTCAGCACGCCTTACGTCTACACGGAAATGGTGCTGGTGGTTCGGGAGGACAACACGGAAATCCAGGCCCTGGAGGACCTGAAGGGAAAGAAAACCGCCAATTCCCCCAACTCCACCTACGCCACCCGGGCGGAGAACGCCGGGGCGGAGGTTGTGTATGTGGACACCCTGGGCGAAACCATGGAGATGCTGCTCCAGGGCCGGGTGGACGCCACGCTGAACGCGAAGGAATCCGTGGACAGTTACCTGGCGGAGCATCCGGAAGCGAAGATCAAGGTTGTGGGATCCATGGCTGGCGAGCCGGTGGCGATTCCCATGCAGAAGGGTGAAAACACAAAGGCCCTGGTGGAAGAGGTCAACAGGATCCTGGAGGCGGCCCGGGAGGACGGGCGGCTGGCAGCCCTGAGCGAAAAATACTTCGGCCGGGACCTGACCAAGGAAGAATAAACTGGATCCGGATGAACCTGCAGCGCCCGGGGAGACCCCCGGGCGCTGCTTGAGGAAATCCGGGACGAGGAAAAAATATGGACGAGAGACTCTGGCAGATCATCGTGGATTCCTTTCCCCAGATGCTGGGATACGGAATCAAGGTAACCATTCCCCTAACCATCCTTTCCTTCGCGCTGGCGCTGACGGTGGCGCTGGGGGTGGCGCTGGTTCAGTACGCCCGGGTGAAGGTGCTGCGGCAGATCTGCCGCTTCTACATCTGGATCACCCGGGGAACGCCGCTGCTGGTGCAGCTGTACATCGTGTTCTACGGGCTGCCCAAGGTGGGCATCATGATCGACGCCTTTCCGGCGGCGGTGCTGGTGCTGGGCCTGAACGAAGCGGCCTACATGGCGGAAACCATCCGGGGCACCCTGGAGAGCGTGAGCCCCGGCCAGCTGGAGGCCGGCTACTGCGTGGGCATGAGCTGGACGAAAATCATCTGGCACGTGGTGCTGCCCCAGGCCATGCGCACCGCCTTCCCGGCGCTGAGCAACTCCATGATCTCCATGCTGAAGGAAACCTCCATGGCGGCGACGATTACGGTGATGGAGCTGTTCCGGCAGGCGCAGGTGATCAACGGCCGGGTGTATGAGCCGCTGGCGCTGTACATTGAGGCGGCGGTGATCTACCTGATTTTCTGCACGATTCTGACCTGGCTGCAGCACAGGGGAGAAAAAAGGCTGGGAAGTTACGGAGGTGCAAGGGCATGATGCTGGAAGCCCGGGATGTGAGAAAAAAGTTCGGGGAGCACATTGTGCTGGACGGGATTGACCTGGACATGGAAAAGGGGGACGTGACGGCCATCCTCGGCCCCAGCGGCTCCGGAAAGACCACCTTCCTGCGGTGCCTGAATTTCCTGGAGCGGGCGGACGGGGGAACCCTGACCTTTGAGGGGGAAACCTTCGACCTGAACACCGCCCGGAAGGCGGATATCACCCGGCTGCGGAAGAAGACGGGTTTCGTATTCCAGAACTACAACCTGTTCCTGAACAAGACGGCGCTGCAGAACGTGACCCTGGGGCTGACCGCCGGGGCGGGGATGCGGAAGGACGAGGCTGAGGCAAGGGCCATGAAGGCGCTGGAGAAGGTGGGGATGGCGGACCGGACGGGACACTATCCCTCCCAGCTGTCCGGCGGGCAGCAGCAGCGGGTGGCCATTGCCCGGGCGCTGGCCATGGACCCGGAGATCATCTTCTTTGACGAACCCACTTCGGCCCTGGATCCGGAGCTGATCGGCGAGGTGCTGGGCGTGATGCGGCAGCTGGCGGAGGAGGGCATGACCATGCTGGTGGTGACCCACGAGATGGACTTTGCCCGGAACGTGAGCAGCCATGTGCTTTTCATGGACGGCGGGAAGGTAATCGAAAGCGGCCCGTCGAAGGAATTCTTTGCCAACCCGCGGGAGGAGAGGAGCCGGGAATTCATCCGGGCCATCCGGGAAGCGCGGGAATGAGCATTTGAGGAGCGCGGAATGAATCTGGAAAAGGAAGACTACATGGATCCGGCCTGCCCGCTGTGCGGAAAGCCCGGGGAGCAGGAGACGGCAAAGCCCATTCCCGCGGATCGGGTGATGCGGAAAATGCGGGAATACGAGGACGCGGAGGACTGGACCGGGGCGGAGCGGCACCTGAACTACTGGCTGGCGGAGGCGGAGATGAACCGGGACGACCGGGGAGCGCTGATGCTGCACAACGAGCTGATGGGCTTCCACCGGAAACAGGGAAACCGGGAGCAGGCCCTGGAGCACGCGGGGAAGGCGGAAGCCCTGATCGGGAAGCTGGGCATGGAGGACACGGTGACGGCGGGAACCACCTGGGTGAACGCGGGAACGGTGCACGAAGCCTTCCGGGATCCCGTGGGCGGACTGGCTTTCTTTGAGAAGGCCCGGGAGAACTACGAAAAAAACCTGCGGCCGGAGGATGAACGCCTGGGAGGCCTGTATAACAACATGGCGCTGACCCTGACCTCCTGCGGCCGGTACGGGGAAGCCATGGAAATGTTCCGGAAGGCCCTTCGGGTGATGGAAAAGCAGCCCTTCGGCGAATTGGAGCAGGCGATTACCCTGCTGAACATGGCGGACGCCCTGGAGGCGCAGATGGGGCCGGAGGACGCCGCGGAATACACGGAGGAATACCTGGACCGGGCAGAGGAGCTGCTGAAGGCGGAGCACCTGCCCCGGAACGGATACTACGCCTTCGTGTGTGAAAAGTGCGCGCCGGTGTTCGGACATTACGGATATTTCGCCGCGGAGGCAGAGCTTCGCGCGCGGGCGGAGGAGATTCACAGGAGCCATGAAGGGACTTGAGCTGGCGGAGAAATACTTTGAGGCCTACGGGGAGCCCATGCTCCGGGAGCAGTTTCCGGAGACGGAGGGACTGATTGCCGCGGGGCTCACCGGAAGCGGATCTGAATGCTACGGATATGACGATGAAACCTCCGGGGACCACGATTTTGAGCCCGGGTTCTGCCTTTTCCTGCCGGGGGAGGACAGGCTGGACCGGCGGGGGGCGTTCCTGCTGGAGCGGGCCTACGCGAAGCTGCCGGCGGAGTTTGAGGGATACACCCGGCAGCGGATGGCGCCGGCCGGGGGTCAGCGCCACGGCGTTTTCCGGCGGGAGGAATACTTCCGGGAGCACCTGGGATGCCTGCCGGAGGAAATGACGGCGGCGGACTGGCTGCGGATGCCGGACTGGGCGCTGGCGGAGGCGGTGAACGGGAAGCTGTTCCGGGATCCGGCGGGGGAGATGACCCGGAGCCGGGAGATCCTTGGGAACATGCCGGAGGATATCCGCCGCAAAAGGATCGCCGGGCACCTTTTGATGATGGCCCAGAGCGGGCAGTACAATTACCGGAGGTGCCTGAAGCACGGGGAAACGGGAGCGGCCCAGCTGGCGGCGGGGGTTTTCGCGGATCACGCCCTGACCCTGGCGTTCCTGCTGGAAAAGCGGTACCGGCCCTTCTACAAATGGAGCTTCCGGGCATTGCGGGAGTTGCCGGGGGGAGAGGACCTGGCCCGGTCCCTGGAGTGGCTGCTGAGCACGGGGAACGAGGGACAGCTGGCGGAGGACAAATACTTCTGCATGGAAGGCATCGCTTCCGAGGCCATTGAAAAGCTGCAGGAGCAGGAGCTGACCGCGGCGGTGTGCGGGGACCTGGAGAAGCACGCGTATTCCGTGAACGACGGAATCGGGGACGGGGGGATCCGGAACCTGAGCGTGCTGGCCTGCGTGTAAGCCGCGGGGAAAAGAAGAACGGAAGGAAACGGAAAGCATGAAGCGGGACCTGATGGTGATGTTTGACCTGGACGGAACCCTGTGGGATTCGGCGCAGCCGGTTGCGGAAAGCTGGAACGAGGTATTCCGGCGCCGGGCGCCGGAGCTGCCGCAGCTTACGGCGGAGGATGTGCACCGGGTTATGGGGATGACCATGAAGGAAATCAGCCTGAAGCTGCAGCCGGACATGGAGGCGGAGCGGCGGGATTCCGTGTTTGACGAATGCTGCCGCTATGAGGTGGAATACCTGTATTCCCATCCGGGGGAGCTGTATCCGGGGCTGGAGGAGACCCTGCAGGCGCTGCGGGAGGAGGGATATACCCTTTCCATCGTCAGCAACTGCCAGCGGGGCTATGTGGAGGCTTTCCTCCGGGGATCCGGCCTGGGGGCGTATTTCGCGGACTATGAGGAATGGGAACGCACCGGCAGGCCCAAGGGGGAGAACATCCGGCTGGTGATGGAGCGGAACGGATTTGAGCGAGCCGTGTACGTTGGGGACACGGGCAAGGACGAGGAAGCGGCCCGGGTGGCCGGGATCCCCTTTATCCACGCGGCCTACGGCTTCGGGAAAACCGAGCGGCCGGAGGCGGTGATCCGGGAGATCCGGGAGCTGCCGGGGGTGCTCCGGGGGATGGACAACAAAAAACACGATTAGTGCAGCGGATACATTGACAACTGCCTGTTTTCAAGCATAGAATGGCTCCCGTAAAGGCAAAGGCGTCTTTAACAACGGATGATGTGTTAAGGGCGTTTTCTTCTTTCATGGAGGAAATAAGAAAACGAGGAGGAAACAGGCATGTCTTACGTAGATGAGGTCATCGAGCGCGTTGTGAAGGAGAACCCCAACGAACCGGAATTTCACCAGGCGGTGAAGGAAGTGCTGAACTCCCTGCGCCCCGTGGTGGACGCCAATGAAGAAAAATTCAGGAGGGACGCCGTGCTGGAGCGGATCGTCAATCCCGAGCGGCAGCTGAAGTTCCGGGTTTCCTGGGTGGACGACAAGGGACAGGTGCAGGTCAACACCGGTTACCGCGTTCAGTTCAGCAGCGCCATCGGCCCCTACAAGGGAGGACTGCGGCTGCATCCGTCCGTGAACCTGGGCATCATCAAGTTCCTGGGCTTTGAGCAGATTTTCAAGAACTCCCTGACCGGCCTGCCCATCGGCGGCGGCAAGGGCGGTTCCGACTTTGACCCCAAGGGCAAGAGCGATCGGGAAGTGATGGCCTTCTGCCAGAGCTTCATGACGGAGCTGTGCAAATACATCGGAGCGGACACGGATGTGCCTGCCGGCGATATCGGCACCGGCGCCCGTGAAATCGGCTACCTGTTCGGACAGTACAAGCGGATCCGCGGCCTGTATGAAGGCGTGCTGACCGGAAAGGGACTGAGCTATGGCGGATCCCTGGCCCGGAAGGAAGCCACCGGCTACGGCCTGCTGTACATCACCCAGGAAATGCTCAAGTGCCACGGTGACAGCCTGGAAGGCAAGACCGTCATCGTGTCCGGCGCCGGCAACGTGGCCACCTACGCCATCGAAAAGGCATACCAGCTGGGCGGCAAGCCCGTGACCTGCTCGGATTCCACCGGCTGGGTGTACGATCCGGACGGCATTGACCTGGCGGCCCTGAAGGAGATCAAGGAAGTCAAGCGCGCCCGCCTGACCGAATACAAAAACTACCGGCCCAACGCGGAATACCATGAAGGCCGCGGCGTATGGACCGTGAAGGCGGACATCGCCCTGCCCTGCGCCACCCAGAACGAGCTGAACCTGGACGACGCCAAGGCCCTGGTTGCCAACGGCATCAAGGTTGTGGCGGAGGGCGCCAATATGCCCACCACCCAGGAAGCCACCGACTACCTGCAGGAGAACGGCGTGATCTTCCTGCCCGGCAAGGCTGCCAACGCCGGCGGCGTGGCCACCTCCGCGCTGGAGATGTCCCAGAACAGCGAGCGGCTGAGCTGGAGCTTCGAGGAAGTGGACCAGAAGCTGCAGGGCATCATGGCCAACATTTACCACAACATTGACAACGCGGCCAAGAAGTACGGCTTCGAAGGCAACTACGTGGTCGGCGCCAACATCGCCGGCTTCGAGAAGGTTGTGGACGCGATGAACGCCCAGGGAATCGTGTAATCCCCGGGGAGAACAAAAAGGAACAGGCAGCGCGGCGCGCTGCCTGTTCCTCTTTTCCGGGAAACAAACAGGTATGACAAAATCCGGGGCAGCTGCCCCGGATTCTGTTAACAGCAAGATCTGAAGATCTTACGCCTTCTGCCAGGCCTTTACCTTGTCAGCAGCCAGGCGCTTGATGGTCTCTTCCGTGTAGGGGGATTCGGGGCCGCCGAAACCATACAGGAAGAACTTGCCGTCCTTCGTCTTATACAGGGACTCTTCGTATCCCTTGGGGTCGCCGAACACGCCGAAGACTTTTTTCTGAAGCAGTTCAGAAGCATCGGTATCGTATTCGATCTTGCAAATGACCTTCTTCATGGCTCTCTCCCTTTCCTGCGGTATCCCGCAGCATTCCGTAATACGCGGTCTTCCCACGCACGCGTATCATAGCACAACGGGCTATCCGGCACAATGGTGCGCAATGGCAGAAAGCTTACCATATCGGGCAAAAACAAGGGTTTCCGGCTTCGGAAGGGGTGAAATACCAAAGAAATACAATTTGGCCGAACCCGGCTGTCAGAGGCTCAGGCCCTCGTCGGAAAGCGTCTGGATGCCGTGGGCATGGAGGACGGATTCCGTCGTGTCCGGATCGCTGACCCGGAGCACCACGTAGGCTTCCTCCGGACCGGTGCCCGTAAAGGCGTACATATACTCGATGTTGACATTGGCCTTGTTGAGGGCGGAGAGGATGGGGTACAGGGCGCCGGAGCGGTCATCCATTTTCGCCGCCACCACAGGGGTGCGGGTGATGAGGAACCGGTCCTTCAGCAGGCTGCAGACCTTGTCCGTATCCGTGACGATGGCGCGGAGAATGCCGAAATCATTGGCTTCGGCAATGCTCATGGCGCGGATGTTGGAGCCGGCTCCGGAGATGGCGCCCACCGCGTCCACCAGCTGGCCGGGCTGGTTCATGAGAAAAAGGGAAATCTGCGTAATTGCCATTGCTTTTTTCCTCCTTCGCGCTGTAATCAGTCATGCAGCTTCCGCTTGTCGATGACGCGGACGGCTTTGCCTTCGCTGCGGGTGATGGTTTTCGGGGCCACCAGGTGCACCCGGGGACCGATGCCCAGCATGGTGCGCAGGGCGGCCTCTAGGCTCTTTTCCATCTTCTGGATCTGGGACATGAGGTCGGAGAACTGATCCGCGCTGACCTCCACGTAGACATCGAAGGTATCGGTGTTGCGCTCCCGGTCCAGCACGATCTGGTAGTTGGGGGTATAGCCTTCCTTGAGGAGTACGGTTTCGATCTGGCTGGGGAAGACGTTGACGCCGCGGATGATGAGCATATCATCGCTGCGGCCCATGGGCTTGCTCATGCGTACATGGGTGCGGCCGCAGGAGCAGGGCTTGCGGGAAAGCACGCAGATATCCCGGGTGCGGTAGCGCAGGAGCGGGAAGGCTTCCTTGTCCAGGGAAGTGAATACCAATTCTCCCTTTTCGCCCTCGGGGAGCACTTCTCCTGTTTCCGGATCGATGATTTCCGCCAGGAAATGGTCCTCGTTGATGTGCATGCCGTGCTGTTCCTCGCACTCATAGGCCACCCCGGGGCCGCTGGTCTCCGTGAGGCCGTAGATATCGTAGGCCTTGATGCCCAGCTTTTTCTCAATATCCCGGCGCATTTCCTCGGTCCAGGGCTCCGCACCGAAAATGCCGGCCTTCAGCTTGTTATCCTCCGGCTTGTAGCCCATTTCCGCCAGGCTCTCCCCGATGTAGGCGGCGTAGGAGGGGGTGCAGCAGAGGATGGTGGAGCCCAGGTCCATCATGAACTGGATCTGCCGCTCCGTGTTGCCGGAGGACATGGGAAGGGTCAGGCAGCCCACCTTGTGGGAGCCGCCGTGAAGCCCGGCGCCTCCGGTGAACAGGCCGTAGCCGTAGCAGACCTGCACCACGTCCTCATCGGTTCCGCCGGCGGCCACGATGGCCCGGGCGGTGCAGTCCTCCCAGAGGTCCACGTCATGCTGGGTGTAAAAGGCAACCACCCGCCTGCCGGTGGTGCCGGAGGTGGACTGGATGCGGACGCAGTTTTTCAGGTCCGTGCCCAGCAGCCCGTAGGGATAGGCTTCCCGCAGGTCCGCCTTGCTCAGGAAGGGCAGCTTGTGGAGATCCTCCACGCCGCGGATATCCTCCGGGGTGACGCCCTTTTCCTCCATGAGGTGGCGGTAATAGGGAACATTGTCCCAGACGTGGCGCACCTGGCGCACCAGTTTCTCATTCTGGATTTCCAGGATTTTTTCCCGGGGGGCTGTTTCGATGTCCTGCTGGTAATACCGGCCCATGCAAAATCTCCTCCTCTTTTTCTACCTTTGTTTTCCGATGACGCGGAGCCTAAAAAAATCCACCGCCTTTCAACACTAAAAGGCGGTGGATTCCGGCGCTCCGGGGCGCTTATCAATCCATCGCAAAGCTGCTAAAAAAGAAAGCCGCGCGGTACATCATCGTAATCATTCTCCTGCCGTATGCTTGTCTGTCGACAGGGGCATCTTACCCCCGGGAGCGGGAAGTGTCAAGTGGGGGGAAAAGGATCCGGCTGTTCTTTCACTGTATTTCCGGGGAGGGCGGAAAGCAAATGGCAGTCATTGACAGTTTCGGGAAAAACGTGATATAAACTATTGTTGCCCACAGGGCACAAGGAGGAATAGAAATGGCTGCCGAGTATGTTATTTTTACCGATTCCGCGTGCGATATCCTGCCGGAGAAGCTGAAGGAATGGAAGGTGGAAATGATCCCCCTGGCCTACCTGTTCACGGATGACGGGAAGGAACACCTGGATCACGATCAGTCCATGGAGGAGTTCTACCGGGAAATGCGGGACGGCCGTGTGGCCAAGACTTCCGGAATCAATGAGGATACTTTTGAATCCGCTTTCACCCCCCTGCTGGAGGCGGGAAAGGACCTGCTGTACCTGGCCTTTTCCAGCGGCCTGAGCGTAACCTGCGAAAACGCGAAGAAGGTTGCCGAAAGGCTTTCGGAGAAATATCCGGAGCGCACCGTACGGGTGGTGGATTCCCTGTGCGCCTCCGCGGGGCAGGGACTGTTCGTTTACCTTGGGGTGCAGAACCGGGAGAAGGGAATGACCCTGGCGGAGAACGCGGAAGCCCTGGAGGCAGACAAAATGCACCTGGTCCACTGGTTTACGGTGGAGGACCTGAAATACCTGAAGCGCGGCGGCCGCATCAGCGCGGCGACGGCCCTGCTGGGAACCGCCCTGAACGTGAAGCCCGTGCTGCACGTGGACAATGAGGGACACCTGATCAAGGTTTTCCAGGTCCACGGAAGGAAGAAGTCCATCCGCCGCATGGCGGAAAAGCTCGGGGAGACCATCCTGCCGGACACGCCGGTTTTCATCTCCCACGGGGACTGCCTGGAGGACGCGGAGATGCTGGCCGGGATCCTGAAGGAGGAATACGGCCGGGAGGTCACCCTGATCACCGGCATCGGCTCCGTCATCGGCGCCCATTCCGGGCCCGGGACGCTGGCGCTGTTCTTCCGGGGAACGGAACGGTAAAAAAACAACAGATGCAATACGCGGGGACGCCGGGACGGCGTCCCCTTTTCCGTGGCCGGAAAAGGGAAAAATACGCCGGGCTAATTTGCGGCCTTTGCCGTTTACACCGCCGGCTTCGGGCTGATATAATCAGCGCGTGAACCGGGAATGATCCCGGCAGGACGCCCGGAAGGGCAGGAGGAGAAGAAGATGAGGAAGATGAAAAAGGGACTGATCATCGCGGGAATCTGCGTGGCGGTGGTGCTGTTGGTTATGGTTACCTGCACCGCTACGGTGGAAACCGGATACACCGGCATCGTGACCACCTTCGGCAAGGTGGAGGATGTGACCCTGGAAGCGGGGCTGCACTTCAAGAGCCCCTTCCAGCAGATTATCGCCATGGATAACCGGGAGCAGAAGACCAGCTTCACCACGGAGGCCTTCTCCAGCGATATCCAGCAGGTGAACATCATCGGAAGCATCAACTACGCCATCAACAAGTCCACGGCCATGAACCTGTTCAAGGAGGTGGGCACGGACTACTTCAACAAGCTGGTGTATCCCCGGATGCTGGAGATCACCAAGGGCGTTTTCAGCAAATACAGCGCGGAAAACCTGGTGGCCAACCGGGAGAAGCTGAGCGAATCCATCCGGGACGGCCTGTTTGAGGAGCTCAGGGACTACGGCATCAACGTCATCAGCCTGAGCATTGAGAACCTGGACTTCACCGACGCCTTTACCGACGCGGTGGAAGCCAAGCAGGTCGCTGCCCAGCGGAAGCTGCAGGCGGAGATTGAGCAGGCCCAGATGACCATGGAAACCCAGCAGCAGGCGGAGCGGCAGCGCATCAACGCGGACGCCCAGGCCAATGTCCTGAAGATCAACGCGGACGCGGATGCCTATGCCACCAAGGTGCGCAGCGAGGCGGAGGCGGAAGCCAACAAGAAGATCGCCGAGTCCCTGACGGAGAACCTGATCCGGTTCAACGAGGTCAAGAGCTGGGATGGCAAGCTGCCCGTGTACATGGCCGGAGAGGGAGCCACCACGGTGCCGGTTTTGCAGATGGGCGCGGAAAGCGGGAGTGAAACCCCTGCCGCGGCCGGAAACGAATGACAATCCGGCGGGAAACTGATATACTCGGAAGCAGAAAACAACGCGGAGGGTCATCTTGCAGATGGAGAAAATGAGAATTGCCATGGGCCGCAACGGAAGGGTCTGGCCGGCGGTGCTAAAAACGGTAATGGAAGGCCGCCGGATGGGCCGCAGGGTAATTCTCTATGTTCCGGAGCAGATGACCCTCCAGACGGAACGGGACCTGATCGGCGACCTTCGCCTGAAGGGACTGCTGGACATTGAGGTCATCAGTCCCCGGAAGCTCCGGCTCATGGTCCGGGAGAAAACCGGCGGAACCCCCCGGAGGACCCTGGACGCGGCCGGGCAGGTGATGGCGGTTCACCGGGCCATGACGGAGCAGGCGAAGGAGCTGGGCTTTTACCGGAACATGACGGATTTCCCGGGGGCCGTGGAACGGGTGCGGGGCGCCCTGGCGGAGCTGCTGGAGAGCGACCTGACCCCGGAGGAAGCGGAGGGGTGGGCCAACCGGCAGGAAGGCGGCGCCGCAAGGGAGAAGGTGCTGGACCTGGTGCGGATCCGGCGGGCGTATGAGGAGCTGGCGTCGGAACAGTTTGAGGATGAAAAGAAGGCCTGGACGGAGACGGTGAACCGCCTGGACCGGACGGATATTTTCCGGGACGCGGACCTGCTGGTGTACGGCTTTGATACGGTCCGGCCGGATACGCGGGAGATGCTGTGCAGGGCGTGGAGCCTTGCACGGCATGTGTGGGTTTTCCTGACGGCGGATACGGAGGAAGCGAAGGACGCGCCGCTTTTCGGGGAACAGCACAGGAGCCTGCGGAAGCTGAAGGAGGCCCTGGAAGCAGCCGGCGGGGAAACGGAAACCTTCCGGATTGAAACGGAGCGCCAGAACTGCGGGGAAATGCTGAAGTGGCTGGACGCCAACGCTTTCGCGGAAAAAGGGGAGCAGTATCCCTGTGAGGCGGACGGGGAGATTTCCCTCTGCGCCGCGGCGGACCGGGGAGAGGAAGCGGAGCAGGCGGCGGAATGCCTGCTGCAGTGGCATGAGATGGGCATTCCCTGGGAGAGGATGGCGGTGGCGCTGCCGGCGGACTCGCCGCTGGAGGGCGTTCTCTGCTCCCGGCTGCGGCTCAGCGGCATTCCCTTCTGCCTGACGGAAAAGATTCCCGCGGTTTCCCACGGGGTGTGCCGGATGCTGACGGCGGTGCTGGAGTGCGTCAGCGGGGGATATACCACGGAGCAGATGACGGAGGCCGCCCTCAGCGGCTTCAGCGGCCTTAGCGGGGAGGAAGCCCTGCTGCTGGCCAATTACGCGGAGGCCAACGGCATTGAGGGCAGCCGCTGGAAGCAGCCCTTTACCCGGGGCGGGGACGCGGCGGAGGCCGAGGCGGCCCGGCGGAAGATTATCGGGCCCATGGAAAGCTTCCGGGAGAAGCTGAGGGCCGCCGAAAACACCGGGGACTTCCTGAAGGCCCTGATGAGCTTCCTGGAGGAGATCGGCGTGCCGGAGAAGCTGAAGGAGCGGGAGAGCACGCTGCTGGAGGCGGGGCTCTACCGGGAGGCGGTGGCGGACCGGCTGATCTGGAAACAGCTGACGGACATGCTGGACCAGCTGTGGACCCTCATGAGCGGACGTCCCTCCTCGATGAAGGATTTCAGGAACATGCTGGAGAGCGCCCTCAGCAGCGCCGGGATCTCCTCCTTGCCGGAAACGGAAAGCGGCGTCATGCTGGGGGGAGTCGGGCATATGCTGCCCGGGGACACGGAGGCCCTGGTGCTGCCCGGATTCCAGGAGGGCGTCATGACCGCTCCCGGCAACGGGTGGCTGACGGACCAGGAGCGGGAGGAGCTGGAGGCAGGCACCGGCAAGGAAGTCGGCATCAGCCGGGAACGCATGGGATGGGTGCGCAAATATGACTTCTACCGCACCATGACCACGCCAAGACGGTTCCTGCGGATCAGCTGGAGCCTGCGGGACGAGGGGGGAACCCCGCTGCAGGAGGAGCCCATGATCGGGGACCTGCGGGGGATTTTCCCGGGGCTCCGGGTGCTGGGCGGCGTGAGGGGAGCCGGGGAAAGCCTGGTGCCCCGCACGCCCCGGAAGGCGCTGGAATCCCTCGGCAGCCTGTTCGCCGCCCTGCGGGAAGGACGGCGGGAGGAAGCGGCGGAAAGCGCGGCGGTGACGCTGCTCCACAGCGGCATCTACGGCCGGACGGTGCGGAACATGCTGGCGGAGGAGCAGGGAGGAAAGGAGATTCCTCCCCTGCAGGCGGACACGGCGGCCCGGCTGTTCCGCACGGAAGAGGTGAGCATCAGCCGGCTGGAGCGCTTCGCGGCCTGCCCCTACCAGCATTTCATCGATTACGGCCTGCGGCCGGTGCAGCAGGAGGAATACACCTTTGACAGCGCGGAGGCGGGAACCTTCTTCCACGCCGCGCTGGACCGCTACATGAAGACCGCCGGAGGGGAACCCGGCTGGCCGGAGCTCCCGGAGGAGCGGGTGGACGGCATC
Source organism: uncultured Clostridia bacterium (assembly GCA_946187775.1). Lineage (GTDB taxonomy): Bacteria > Bacillota > Clostridia > Christensenellales > Aristaeellaceae > Aristaeella. Next base: position 16,769 of record CAMHSI010000004.1, on the reverse strand, counting down.
ATGGACGCCATCTGCGCTGAGCTGACGGAGGAATGGGAGGGAGGCCCCCTGCAGGAGGACGCCCTGGGCATCTGGCAGGGGGAGGAATACCTGCGGCGGGTGCGCCACGCGGCCCGGGTGCTGACCCGGTTTGCCGCCAACAGCGATTTCCGCACCATTGCCACGGAGAAGAGCTTCGGCAAGCCCGGGGGACTGCCCCCTACGGTGCTGGAGCTGGCGGACGGAACGAAGGTGGCGGTGCAGGGCATTATCGACCGGATCGACACCTACGAGAACGGGGAAGGCGTCTGGCTGCGGGTTGTGGACAACAAAAGCAGCGAGAAAAAGCCGGACCCGGCGAAGATGGAGGACGGGGAGCAGCTGCAGTTGATGATCTACCTGAAGGCAGCGGAGCGGGCATACCCCGGCGCCCGGGCAGCCGGCGCCCTGTTTTTCCCCATCCGGGACACGGAAATTTCCGCGGTGGAGGAAACCCCGGAGAGCACCGCGGAGGAGCGGATCCGGAAGGTGCGGATGAAGGGCCTGGTGACCGCCCGGGAGGATGTGGTCCGGGCCATGGACCGGGACATCCGCCCCTATTCCCTGGACGAGGTGTTCAAGCAGGACGGAACGGTCCGCAAGGGCGCGGACTGGGCCGTGGAGGAGGATGTGCTCCAGGGACTGATGGCCGCCGCGGAGAAGCGGGCGGCGGAAATTGCCGCGGAAATCCGCGGGGGAAGGATCGAAGCCGCGCCCCGGGGATCCGCCCCGGAGGACAGCCCCTGCCGGTACTGCGACTACCGCAGCCTGTGCCACGCAGGCAAGGAATCCCTGCGGCCCAGGAACGCCGAAATCACTTATCGGGACATCGCCCGGAGCGCTTCGGGGAAAAACACGTTGCGTGAAGAAGAAAAATAGCGTATAATCAGACCAGAGGAAATCCAGATACTATATCCGAGAAGGAGGCGTATTCCCATGATACAGGTAATCGCAGGCAAGAAGGGCTCCGGAAAAACGAAGCGGCTGATTGACCTGACCAATACGACCGCGAAGGAAGCGGAAAGCGACGTTATTTTCCTGGATGATGACAACCGTTATATGTTCGACGTGGACCACAAGGTCCGGTTTATCAACGCCGAAGATTATCATATTCACAATGCCGACATGTTCATCGGCTTCCTGTGCGGCATGCTCTCTTCCAACTTCGATATCGGCACCGTGTTCATCGACGCGTTCCTGAACCTTTGCCATACTGAAATCGGGAACACCGAAGAAGTGGTGAACACCCTGGCTGAGCTGGGCGCCAAGCACGACGTGGACTTCGTGCTGAGCCTGAGCGCGGATCCGGAAGAGCTGCCTGCCTACCTGAAGAAGTACCTGATCTGAAAAGGATCGGGAATATTCGGGCAATGAATCCAAAAAGAGGCGGCATCGCCTCTTTTTTCAAAAGGAGACAAGGACCATGTCATTTTTTTCCACCCGCGGCAAGAGCTGCGTAACCGCCAGTCAGGCGATCCTGCAGGGCATCGCCCCGGATGGGGGACTGTACGTGCCGGCCATGTTCCCGGCGGTGCCCCCGGAGAGGATGACCTCCCTGATCGGCATGAGCTACGAGGAGCGCGCGGTAGTGATCCTGAAGCGGTTCCTGGAGGATTTTGACCTCCGGGAGATCGAGGAAGCCGTAAACGCGGCCTACAGCCGGGAGCGGTTCACGCACCCGAAGGTGGCGCCTGTGCGGAAGCTGGACAGCTCCACCTGGGCGCTGGAGCTTTTCCACGGCCCCACCCTGGCCTTCAAGGATATTGCGCTGCAGCTGCTGCCCCACCTGCTTCGGCTCTCCGCCTGGAAGAACGGGGAGGACCGGGAGGTATGCATCCTTGTGGCCACCAGCGGCGACACGGGAAAGGCGGCCCTGGAGGGATTCAGGGACGTGCCGGGAACCAGCTGCACCGTGTTCTACCCCCTGGACGGGGTCAGCGACGTGCAGAAGCTGCAGATGGTGACCACCGGCGGGGAGAACACCCGGGTCATCGCCGTCCACGGCAATTTTGACGACGCCCAGACCGGCGTCAAGGAGCTCTTCGGCTCCGAAAGCTTCCGGGAGGAAATGAGCCGGAAGGGGAAGACCCTTTCCTCGGCCAACAGCATCAACCTGGGACGGCTGGTTCCCCAGGTGGTGTACTACTTCTCCGCCTACGCGGACCTGCTGGAGGAGCACGCCATCGCTCCGGGGGATCCGGTGAATTTCTGCGTGCCCACGGGGAACTTCGGGAATATCCTGGCGGGATACTACGCCCGGATGATGGGACTGCCCATCCACAAGCTGATCTGCGCCAGCAACCGGAACAACGTGCTGACGGATTTCTTCCGCAGCGGAATCTATTCCACCCACCGGACCTTCTTCAAAACCATCAGCCCCAGCATGGACATTCTGGTATCCTCCAACCTGGAGCGGCTGCTGTATGAAGCGGCGGACCGGGACGGGGAGCTGATCGCTACCTGGATGCGGCAGCTGAAGGAATGCGGCAGCTATTCCGTGGGCGACCAGCGTACCGAGTGGATGACGGACGTCTTCTGGGGCGACTGCGCGGACAACAACGAAACCATGCGGGAAATCCGTTCCCGCTGGGAGCAGGATCACTACCTCTTCGACCCCCACACGGCGGTGGCCGGGCATGTGCTCCGGGAATACCGGAAGTATTCCGGGGACGATTCCCCCACGGTGATCGTCTCCACGGCCAGCCCCTACAAATTCTCCGCGGATGTGCTCGCTGCCCTTACCGGGGACAACGCGGGCGGGGATCCCTTCGCCGCCAGTGAAAAGCTGCAGGAGATCACGGGCATTCCCGTTCCGGAGCAGGTGAAGAAGCTCCGGGACCTGCCGGTGCGGCACACCGCGGAATGCGACCGGGACAAGATGGGAGAGGCCGTGCTGAAGGCCTTTGAGTGACCCGTAAAAGGAAGCAACAGATTGACAGCGCCCGGGCGCTGTCAATTTTTTCTTTTCAAATGCCGGCGGATATGGTAAAATAACCAACAGGTGTATTCGCAGAGGCAATGCACGGAAAGGCAAGGTATGATGATGACAGCATCGGAACGGCTGGTGGATCTGCTCCGCCTCGGGGCAAATACGGCTGTGGTTGTTTTTGATCCCTCCAATATGTTTTACCTGACGGAGGGATACAGCGGGGAAGGCCGGGTGTTCATTTCCCGGGATCGCCGGGTGATTATCACGGACTTCCGCTACACGGAACAGGCGGAGCGCCAGGCGCCCGACTTTGAGGTGGTCATGACGGACCGGGACAACACCGGGGACCAGGTGACGGCCCGGCTGGTGCGCGAAGGGAAGATCACCTGCGTAAAGACGGAGACCAAATATCTCTCCGTAGACCGGTTTGAGCAGCTGAAGGCCGCCCTGGGCGACGAAGTCTCCTGCGCACCCCTGGAGGAAGCTCCCCAGAAGCTGCGCCAGGTGAAAACCCCGCCGGAGATCATGGCCATCCGGAAAGCCTGCAGGATCACGTCGGACGCCTTCCGGGCCATCCTGCCGAAGATCCGGGAGGGCATGACGGAGAAGGAGCTCCAGATTGAGCTGGACTTCACGATGCTGAAGCTGGGGGCGGATACCACAGCCTTCGACACGATCATCGCTTCGGGGGAGAACGGAAGCCTGCCCCACGCGATTCCCGGCTCCCGGAAGCTCCGCAGCGGGGATATGATCACCATGGACTTCGGGGCGAAGGTCGGGAACTACTGCGCGGACATGACCCGGACTGTCGCGCTGGGACAGCCCTCGGAGGAGCTGCGCCGGATCTACGACACGGTGCTCCGGGCGCAGACCATGTGCGAGGACGCCGTGGCGGCCGGAAAGAATTGCTTCGACATCGACAAGCTGGCCCGGGACTACATTGACGCCCGGGGATACGCGGGCCGCTTTGGACATGGACTGGGGCATTCCGTGGGAATTGACATCCACGAGGATCCCCGATTCAGCCCCTCCTGCCACGATGTGCTGAGGGCCGGCGTGGTGATCACGGTGGAGCCCGGGGTATACGTTCCGGGGGTCGGCGGCGTGCGGATCGAGGATACCTGCCTGGTGAAGGAAAACGGCTGCGAGCCGCTGACGGACGCGGACAAGCAGCTGATCATCCTGTAAGGATATACACAAAGAATTTTTAAATACGGAGGAGAGAGGGACATGATTACAGCGGGAGATTTCAAAAAGGGCATTACCATCGAATGGGACGGAGGCGTATGGAACATCGTTGATTTCCAGCACGTGAAGCCCGGCAAGGGAGCGGCCTTCGTCCGCACCAAGATCAAGAACGTGATGACCGGCGCGGTGGTTGAGCGCAGCTTCAACCCCACCGACAAAATGCCCAAGGCCATCATTGAGACCAAGGAAATGCAGTACGTCTACAACGACGGCGACCTGTACTACTTCATGGACACCGAGACCTATGAGCAGCTGCCCCTGAGCAAGGACCAGGTGGAGGACGCCATCCCCTTCGTGAAGGAAGGCACCAATGTGACGGTCCGCTTCTTCAAGGGAAGCGCCTTCTCCGTGGAAGCGCCGAACTTCGTCGTGCTGGAAGTGACGGATACCGAGCCCGGCTTCGCCGGCGACACCGCCTCCAACACCTACAAGCCCGCTACGCTGGAGACCGGCTTCAGCCTGCAGGTGCCGCTGTTCATCAACACCGGCGACAAGATTCAGATCGATACCCGTTCCGGGGAGTATCTGAAGCGCGCCTGATCCGAAAGGAATGGGAATATGAGCAAGCTTACAGACAGAATCAGTTATCTCCAGGGCCTGGCCGAAGGCATGAAGCTGAATCCCGACAAGGATTCCCACAAGCTGATCCTCGGGATCCTGGACGTGCTGGGAGAGGTCGGGGAGTCCTTTGAGGCTCTGGCGGAATCCCACGGGGAACTGAGCGATTACGTGGAGAGCATCGACGAGGACCTGGCGGACCTGGAAGCCGATCTCTACGACGATGAGGACGAGGACGCGGCGGAGGACACCGACGGGGAGTTCGAGAGCACCATCGAGTATGAATGCCCCCACTGCGGAACCGTCATCAACATCGATCCGGACGACGTGGACTTCGATGACGACAGCCTCTGCCCCAACTGCGGGAAGGAGCTTTTCCCGGAGCTGCCGGAAGGCGCGGAGGAAGAGCCTGAGGAAATCGACGGAGACCCGGCGGACGCAGACGACGAAGACTGAAGCGAATAAAGAAAGGCGCCGAAGGAGCATGAAGCCCCTCCGGCGCCTGTTTTTTATGCCTTACAGCTTTATTTACAGCTTTTTGATTTTCTCAATGGCGTCATAGGAGGACAGGATCACCAGCGTCATGCTGGCATCCATGGGCTGGTCGATGTTCGGGGGAATCTGCAGCTCCTCCTTCTGCCGCACGGAGAGCACGTTAATGCCGTAGGCGGAACGCAGGTCCAGCTCCCGGATGGTTTTTCCGTGCCAGGCGAGGGGAGCTTCCATCTCCACGATGCCGTATTCATCGGAAAGTTCGATATACTCCATGATGCCGGTGGAGGTCAGCCCCAGGGCCAGCTTGTCCGCCATCTCCCGCTCCGGGATGATGACCCGGTTGGCGCCGAGGCGCTCGAGGATTGCCCGGTGGGTGTCATCGCTGGCCTTGCAGATGATATAGGGGACGTTCAGGGACTTCAGGTTCATGGTAACCAGGGCGGAAGCAGCCAGGTCCTCGCCGATGGAAACGATGGCCCGGTCGAAGGTATCCACCCCCAGCTTCTTCAGCACATCGATATCCCGGGCGTCCGCAGCCACGGCCCGGGTAACCTTGTCGGCAAACTTGTCGACGGTGTTCTCGTCGGTGTCGATGACCAGCACGTCATCGCCGCAGGCGTACAGCTTGGCGGCGATTTCCCGCCCGAAGCGGCCCAGGCCGATCACTACATAGGATTTCATGGAATCCCTCCCCGGAAATTTTATCCGATCAGCAGATCGGTATTGGCAAACCTGTAATTCTCCCCGGCGGGCTTTTTCTTCAGGAAGCCGAAGCTGATGGTCAGCAGGCCCACCCGGCCGAAGTACATATAGGCGATGAGCAGCACCCGGGCAACGGGATGCAGCGACGGGGTGATGCCGGTGGAAAGCCCGACGGTTCCCAGGGCGGAAACGGTCTCATACAGGCCTGCCGTGAAAGAAACCCCGTCGGTGGTTCCGCACAGGAGGATGCCGCCGGAAAAGGCGAGAAGCACCATGAGCCCGAAGATGGTCACGGCGTTGAGCACCTGCCCGTCGGAAATGGTGCGGTGGAAAACGCTGACGGTATAGCGGCCGCGCATCCGGTTCCACAGGAAGAGCAGCAGCACCACGAAGGTTACGGTCTTCAGGCCGCCGGCGGTGGAGGCGGAGGATCCGCCGATGAGCATCAGGAGGATGGCGATCCCCCTGGAGGCGGGGGTCAGCACCGCCTGGTTGAGGCCGGCGAAGCCCGCCGTGCGCAGGGTGACGGACTGGAAGAGGGCGGCCAGCAGCTTGCTTCCGAAGCCCATGGGCCCCAGGGTTTCCGGGTTTCCCCATTCCAGGATGCAGGTCATGAGGAATCCGAACACCAGCAGGGAACCGGTGGTGATGAGCACCAGCCGGGTATAGACGCTCCATTTCCGGGAATCGCGCTCCCGGAGCACCTCATCCCACACCAGGAAGCCCAGGCCCCCCACCACCACCAGGGCGCACAGGGTCAGGCAGACCACCGGGTCCGTATGATAATACAGCATGCTGGCGCCGGGGGTGCGGAAGCCCAGGATATCGAACCCGGCGTTGCAGAAGGCGGACACGGAATGGAAGACCCCCAGCTTTACCGCCTGCAGGAAAGGATACTCAAAAGCGAAGCGCGCCGTCAGGACCAGGGCGCCGGCGCCTTCCACAATAAAGGCGCGCAGCAGCAGCAGCCGCATATGCACCGTCACGTCGCTGATGGAGCTGGCCCCGATGGACTCCGCCATTACGAACTTTGAAACCATCCCGATCTTCACCTTCAGGGTGAAGAAAGCAAAGGAAGCGGCGGCCATGAAGCCCAGGCCGCCCACCTGGATCATCACAAGGATGATGACCTGCCCCAGCGGGGTCCAGAGGGACCAGGTGTCCCCGATAACCAGCCCCGTGACGCAGGTGGCGGAGGTGGCCGTAAACAGGGCGTTCAGGAAGCCGGCAGGCCTTCCGCTCCGGGAGGAGGCCGGAAGGCACAGCAGCCCCGTGCCCGCCAGGATGATGCCGAGGAACGTCAAAGCCATGATCCGGCTGATACTGACGGATCCGCGTTTCCTGTTGAGGTCCCGGCGGCGCTGGCTGAGCATGCTTTCCCCTCTCTTTCCGGGAAGCAGTATACACCCGGCAGGGCTGACAAATCAAGCCGGGAGGCCCCGGGGCACCGGGTGCGCTTGAAAGGGATGCCGGGAAAGGGTATAATACGCGCGTGTACCTGGCCCCGGGGAAACGCGGGGCAACAGGGGAAAGGACAAAGAACCGTGAGCGAACAGATACGACCCAGAAGAAACAGAACCGCCGTGGAAAACACCCAGGCACGGCCCATCCTCTGGATAGTGATACCCTGCTACAACGAGGAACAGGTGCTGCCCATGACAGCCCCCCTGTTCCTGAAAAAGCTCCGCCAGCTGGAGGAGGACGGAAGGATCAGCCGCAGCAGCCGGATCCTCTTCGTCAACGACGGATCCACGGACCGCACCTGGGAAATCATCAAGGAGCTGGCCGGGGAATATCCTGAAATCCTGGGCATCTGCCAGAGCCGGAACCGGGGACACCAGAACGCGGTGCTGGCCGGCCTCATGGAGGCCCGGGAGCGCTGCGACATCACGATTTCCATCGACTGCGACGGCCAGGACGACCCGGACGCCATGGATGAGATGGTGGACAAATACCTGGCCGGGGCGGAGGTGGTTTACGGCGTCCGCTCCCGCCGGGAGACGGACACCTGGTTCAAGCGCACCACCGCCGAGGGCTTTTACCGCCTGATGAAGCTCATGGGGGCGGAGGTGGTTTTCAACCATGCGGACTACCGCCTGATTTCCTCGAAGGTGCTCCATCATTTTGCGGATTTTGAGGAGGTCAACATCTTCCTGCGGGGAATGGTTCCCCTGGTGGGGTTCCCCTCCGACACCGTATATTATGAAAGAAACGTCCGGCTGGCAGGGGAGAGCCACTATCCCCTGCGCAAGATGATCGCCCTGGCCTTCAACGGCATCACCAGCCTGTCGGTGAAGCCCATTTCCCTGATCAGCGGCGCCGGAATCGGCTTCAGCATCATCGGCCTGATCCTCATGATCTGGGCCATTATCCAGGCCATCCTCGGCCACACGGTGGCAGGCTGGACTTCCACTATCTGCATCATCTGCCTCCTGGGCGGCATCCAGCTGATCAGCCTGGGGGTCCTGGGCCAGTATATCGGAAAAACGTACCTGGAAACAAAGCGCCGGCCGAGGTACATCATTTCCGCCCGGACCTGGGAGAAGGAGGAGCGCCGCTGGATCGAATCGGAAAAAGCGGACCCGTAACCGGAATACAGCAAAAAAACAATCTGCCAGATAATGGAAACACAGGAATATCCGGTACAATCCGGAAAAAAAGCGACCGAATCTGCCGATTTGGGTCGCTTTTAGCTTGCTTTTTGTCCGGAATCAACCTATAATTGATTCTGTACAGGTATGCCCTTGTCGGGCAAGCCCTTGTTTCCGTTGCCGATTCCGGAGGTACTGCCTTCCGGAATGTGAAAAATCCAAAGGGGAGAAGCGACATGAAAAAAAGGCTGCAGCGAATTCTTTCCATCCTGTGTGTGCTGGCGCTGGCAATAGCAGGCCTGGCGGCATCCGCTTTTGCGGAAGAAGCCGAAAAGGTCACCAGGGTCATCACCGTGAACTGGGACGATGAGGACAACTATGACGGACTCCGTCCGGGATCCGTTGCCATGACGATCGACGGCACACCGGTCACCCTGTCGGAAGCCAACGGCTGGACCGGCGAGGCCTCTGCGGCCGCCGATGCATCCTGGACACTCCAGGCTGTTGACGGCTACGCTTCCACCGCATCCGGAAAGGACCTGGTGACTGTCACCTATACGCACCAGCCGAAGACGGTCGCCGACCAGACGGCCGAGGTCAAATGGGTGGACGAGAACGATAAATACGGCCTTCGTCCCGCCTCCGTACACCTGAATATCCTGGCCAACGGAAACCCCGCCCGGCCTGCTGTTGCTGCCAATCAGGCAAACGGATGGAAGGTTACCTGGAGCGGACTGAAGGAAACCGTCCGGGGCGGCGAAAAAGCCGCTTACACCATCGGCCAGGCGGAAGAGCTGAGCGCTTACACCACCAAGGTCGAAGGAAACGTGGTGACCAACACCCTGAAGACCGGCGGCCTCTCCCTGCAGACCACGCTCTCCGGCGTTCCGGAAGGCGTGGATGTCAGCGGACTCAAGCTGACCGTGACCGGGCCTGCCTTCAAAACGCCCGTCACCCTGACCTACGGGCAACTCACCAGCGGCGCCTATGATTTCGGCCAGGTGGTCGAAGGCGCCTACGTGCTGCAGGAGACCAACGCGGATTCCCTTGCGGAAGGCTATGTGATGGATCCTGAAAAGACCCAGGTGGGCGATGCCGTCTATGTGGAGAATGGATCCTCCAAGGTGCTTCATTTCTCCTACGCCTGGAAGGAACCGGAAGAAGAAGAGGAAAACACGGAACCCCTGGCCGAAGTCAGCAGCCTGGCTTTCGACATCATGGGACCCGACGGATACACGAACCACGTCACCTACAGCCAGTTCACAGACGGGAAGTATGTGCTGGATAACCTGAAGCCCGGCACCTACGCCGTGGTGGAACGGAACGCGGAAGGCCTGGTCCGGGCGTATTCCCTGACCAGCAAGAGCGTGACGGGCCTGGTGCTCACCGTCGCCGGCAACGTGTCCGGAGAGCTGTTCAACCAGTACGCCCCCGCCCCGACGCCCGCGCCGGACGCCGAAACCGTGGACATCCCCGTGGTCAAGATCTGGAACGACAACGACAACAAGGACGGCAACCGTCCCGCCAGCGTTACAGTGAACCTGTACGCCAACGGCGTCCTGAATGAAACCCATACCCTGACCGCCAACGAAGGCTGGGCCTACACCTTCCTGACGAAGCCCCGCTACGACGAGGCCGGGGCGGAAATCGCCTACACCGTCAACGAAGAACCCGTCACCTGGTATGCAGCCCAGGTCAACGGAACCTATATCACCAACAACTACCAGCCTGAAGTGACCACCGCGTCCGTTGTGAAGGTCTGGAACGACAACGAAAACGAGCAGGGAATCCGTCCCACCTCCATCGCGGTGACCCTTTCCCCGGTCGGAACGGTATATGTGCTGAACGCAGGCAACAACTGGAGCGTTTCCCTGGACAACCTGCCCACCCGCATCAATGGCCAGGAGGTTACCTATTCCTGGGCCGAGCAGGAAATGCCGGGTTATGTCCGGGCCTCCGTCACCACCGACGGGACCGCCACCACCATCACCAACCGCATCGTGCGGGTGCCTGAGGTTCCCGCCGACCAGCCGAAGCCCAAGGTTCCCGGGAAGGGATGGGTCATCTTCGAAGAATATGACACCGCCCTGGGCGGCGAGATCACCATCAACCACGTCGGCGACTGTTTCGATTAATCTCCCCATGGGGTTGAATAAAAAGGAAAGGGTCTGATCATCGTGAACAAGCTGAAAAAAATCCTGAGCCTTGTACTCACCTTCGTCCTGCTGCTGACCTGCCTGCCGTCCTCCCTGGCGGAAGGCGAAGCGGAAGCGACGGAAGCCCCTGCTGCCGCGGAAGAGGAAGCGACGGTTGAGGTGGAATTCCCGGACGAGCTCATCGTCGGACATCCAACCATCACCAACGGCGACTTCTTCACCGAAATGTTCGGCAACAACACCGCGGATATCGACGTCCGCGCGCTGATCCACGGATACAACCTGGTGAACTGGGACCAGAACCAGGGCACCTACGTGCTGGATCCCAGCGTTGTCCGGGCAGCGGAAGCCTACACGGATGAACAGGGCAACAAGATCTATGATCTGACCCTCGCGGACAACCTGTACTACTCCGACGGAACCCCCATCACCGCCTGGGACTATGCTTTCTCCCTGCTGCTGATGATGAGCCCCGAAATCGAGGAGATCGGCGGAAAGATCTACCGCGCCGAGCACCTGATGGGTTTTGACCAGTACATCGCCACCCGCCGCAAGATCATCGCGGGCGAGCCCCTGGTGGAAGGCCCCGAAGGCGACGTGGACTACCTGTCCGGCGTTACCGTCCTGAGCGATCACCAGATCCGGTTCTTCCTGGACGCCCAGTTCCTGCCCTACTTCTTCGAGCTCGGTCTTTTGATGACCGTTCCGTATCCGATTTCCGTCATCGCTCCCGGATGCAAGGTGGTTTCCGGGTATGTGGATCCCGAAACCGGAGATCCCCTGGGTATCAAGATCGTGAACGAGGATGAGAACGCGGCCGCTCCCGTATACACCGCGGAGCTGCTGAAGAAGACCATCCTGGATCCCGAAACCGGCTACAACACCTTCCCCTCTGTGGTTTCCGGACCTTATGTCATCAAGTCCTGGGACGGCGTGACCGGCCACTTTGAGATCAACGAACAGTTCAAGGGCGCCTGGATGGAGAACAACCTCCCCGGTGAGGACGGTGCTCCCGTGGCGAACCAGGTGCTGGAGAACGCCAAGGTTCACGGCAACGTGGTAGCCGACACCGATTCCTTCGGCAATGAGATCCTGAACAACGACGGCGAGCCCATCTACCTGGTGAAGCCCACCATCCGGAAGATCGCTTTCACCGTGGCGGACAACGACACCATGATCGAGCAGCTGGCGGATGAAGAGCTCCACCTGGTCAACAAGGTCACCTACCAGGAGCCCATCCAGAAGGGAAGCGAGCTGCGGGGCGAGGGAACCATCGCCTCCCAGAACTATCCCCGTATCGGCCTGTCCTTCCTGACCTTCACCTATGAGTGGCCCACCGTCAACGACATGGAAGTCCGCCAGGCCATTGCCTGGTGCATGGACCGTGACGCGCTGACCCAGCGGTACTGCGGCCCCTACGGCCTGGTCATGGACGGCTACTACGGCTTGGAGCAGTGGGAATACAAGATCGTGGACGGCCGGATGAGCTATCCCGTCAACTTCCTGCCTTCCCTGGACGCCCTGGGAACAAAGATCACCGAGTCCCAGGAAGAAGAGCGCAACCGCAAAAAGAAGATGCGCTTCATGTACTACGAGAACGACGCCGAAATGGAAGCCTGCGTCGCCGCCTGGGATATGCTCCGGAAGCGCTGGAAGGATGACGACGGCAACACCCTGCTGGTTCACTACACCGTGGATATCGACGAAGCCAACCGCCTGCTGGACAAGGCCGGCTGGGTCCTGAACAAAGCCGGGGAAGCCTACAAGGCCGGCACGGACGAAGTCCGCTGCAAGAAGATCAACGACGAGCTCGTTCCCCTGGAGCTGAAGATGATGTACCCCAAGGGAAACCACATGATCGAGTTCATGCAGGAAGAGAACATGTTCGTCGACAACCTGGCCAAGGCCGGCATCAAGCTCGAGTTCGTAGCGGAGCCCATGGAAGAGCTCCTGCGGTACTACTACCGTGAAAAGGAACGCACCACGGATATGATCTACCTGGCCACCAACTTCCACGTCATCGTCGATCCGTCCATCACCTACAGCACGGACTCCACCGTGGGCCACAAGGTATGGAACAACACCTATTCCGATGATAAGGCCCTCTTCGATGACGCTGTGGCCATGCGGAAGACCGAGCCCGGTTCCTACTACGAATACGTGGAGAAGTGGATGACCTTCCAGGAGCGCTACAACACGGTCCTGCCCACCATCCCGATTTACTCCAACATCTACTTCGACTTCTACACCCCCCTGCTGCAGAACTACAATATCACCAACAACGTAACCTGGACCCAGGCCATCCTGCCCGCCTACTTCGGATTGCCGGAGGTCGCGGAGGAGGAAGCAGCGGAAGGCGAGGAAGATCTTGAAGGAAGCCTCGAATTCGATTAATCCCCAAACACATCAGCCGGATACCGAAAGGTATCCGGCTTTTTCAAAGAAAGGAACAACCGGTGAATCAACCTGACAGAACGAACCGAACCGAAAGCGTCCATCCAACAGGCAGCATCAATACAACCGGCAGCAGCAGGACGCATCAGATCCTCTGTTCCACAGGCGCCCTGATCGGCCGTCCCAACGGCAGGGATTACCGCCTCCTGAAGGAAATTGTCCCGAAGCTGGAGTGCGACGGCCTGGAGCTGATGATCTATCCGGACTGGTATACGGATCCGGATGCACTCATCTCGTTCCTGAAGCCCCTCGGCTTCCGGATTCCGGTCCTGCACTGTGAAAAAGCCCTGGCTGAGCACATCACAAGGGGAGGAGAGGAGGAGGAGCGGGAAGCGCTCCGCCTTTTCCGGATCAACTGCCGTATCGCAGGAGCCCTGGGAGCGGACCGGATGGTCTTTCACCTGTGGAACGGCGTGATATCCGACAGCAGGTTTGAAAACAACCTGAGGGTCTTCGGAATGCTCCGGAGGACAGCGGAGGAGTACGGAGTGGATCTGCTGGTGGAGAATGTCATCTGCCATAAGGATCCCATGACCCACTGGAAGGAGCTGAGGGAGGCTTATCCGGAAATTCACTTCGTCTTTGACACCAAGATGGCGGATTTTCACCGCCAGCTGGATCTCCTGTATCAGGATGAATATGACTGGCTCTGGAAGGAGAACCATATCCGGCATTACCATGTGAATGATTACGGCGGGGGATACATGGACTGGAACAACCTGAAGGTCCTTCCCGTGGGAGCCGGCCATATTGATTTCGATAAATTCTTCTCCTTTATCCGGACTACCGGCTACCAGGGGGACTTTACCCTGGAGGCTACCGGTTTCGATCAGCAGGGAAGCATCCATTATGACATGCTGAACGGTCAGATCGGGAGAGTTCGCAGCATCCTGGCGGTAAATGGATGCCAAACGAGTTAATCTCAAATATTCACAAAAACACTCCAAAATCCTGCAAAAAGCTCGATAAAAGACTTTGGTCCAAAAGAGTGAGAAAAGCCCCAAGAAGACGACACCAGGAAGTTTTCGGATCCATACCGGCAGAAAGCAGCCGGTATTTTTTCATCTGGAAAGGGAAAAACACATGGAACAGAAAATCTGGCCATAATCCGGACAAATAGAACAACCTGTCAAGGGGGTACAAGGGAAAAACAAAAAATAATTTTCCGGCCGGAATCAAGGAAATATAAGGGCTACAGCCGTTTGTGCCGATGAAAAAACAAGGATATTACGCAAAAAAAGAAAAAAGGCTGTTCGGATACAGAAAAGTTATATAAATGTATCCATAAAAGGGTAAATATCAGGAAAGAGCTGACCGAAATCGATACCAGTCAAGAAAAATCAAGGAACAGAGGGATACATCCTTCATTTTGGACATCGGTCTGCCATTTTCAACAGGCAGAATCTGGCACAAAAATATACCGGAAACAACATGGATAAGAGGAAAAGCAGCGCGAGATGTGCAGAACAAAGAATACAAAAATCACAAAAGCAGCCCAAAAAGGTTACACACAGATTACGCAGACAAAAACAAAAATAACCACTCTTCATAATCGGAAAGTGACGGAATTGCAAGGATTTTGAACCAAAAAAGGGCGGTTCGAACGATTTAAAAAGAAATATCCGGAACCCCTTGCAAACCCGATTTTTTTATGCTATCATCTTCAGTGGATTCGTATACCCTTTTTGAGGTAATTTGAAACGCACAAAATCTCCAAAATGTAACTTTTATGTAACGGAGAGCCTCCAAAGGAGAACGAAACCGGAAGAAGAACTGACCAGGACGACAGAAGAGAGGTAAGGAACATGAAGAATCTGCTGAAGAAAGTTCTCACCCTGGTATCTGCCTTGGCCCTGCTGGTTTCCAGCACCGCGATGGTCTATGCCGAAGAAGAACAGTCTGAAGCTCCCGTGGCAGAAGCTTCCGATATAAATGCGGAAGCTGAAGCGCTTGCTGCGCAGCAGGCTGAAGAAGCCGCCCGCATCGCTGCTGAAGAAGCCGCGCAGAAGGCCGCCGAAGAAGAGGCCGCCCGCATCGCTGCTGAGGAAGAAGCTGCGAAGAAGGCCGCCGAAGAAGAAGCTGCCCGGATCGCTGCTGAAGAAGCCGCGAAGAAGGCCGCCGAAGAAGAAGCTGCCCGGATTGCTGCTGAAGAAGCCGCGAAGAAGGCCGCCGAAGAAGAAGCTGCCCGGATCGCTGCTGAGGAAGCCGCGAAGAAGGCTGCCGAAGAAGAAGCTGCCCGGATCGCTGCAGAGGAAGCCGCGAAGAAGGCTGCTGAAGAAGAAGCTGCCCGGATCGCTGCTGAAGAAGCTGAGAAGAAGGCTGCCGAAGAAGAAGCTGCCCGGATCGCTGCTGAAGAAGCCGCCAAGAAGGCTGCCGAAGAAGAGGCTGCCCGCATTGCCGCTGAGGAAGCTGCAAAGCAGAGCGAAGAAGTTCCTTCCGATAATATTAATGAAGAAACTCCTTCCGATGAGGAAGAGGATTCTGAGGATGGCGAGATTGTCGAGCTTTCCGATGACTGGGGTTATGTGGATCCCGAAATCATCGCCGACTATGTTCCGGAAGTAACCGTTGAATTGAAGTATCCGGATATCCGGGAACTGAAGATCAACGAAAAGCTCTCCGGCACCATTGACGCGGAGAACGACGCGGAGATGTTCATCCGCTGCGGCGGCAACAAGACCATCGTCCTGGGTCTTTACGCCTCCTCTGAAAACGTTGCTGTGGAAATCAACGGCAACGCAGTGAACTTCACCAAAGCCGAACCGGCAACAGCCACCACTGATTTCTATTCTACCTACGAGCTGAAAGTGGCCGCCGGCCGTGAATACACCATTATCCTCTCTTCTTCCACTCCTGTTTCCTATAAGATTACCGCGGATGACGCCGCCAAGCAGACCGTAACCGAAGAAACCGTGAAGGAAGAAACCGCGGTAACAGAAGAAACCGAAACCCAGGAAACCGAAAACAACGAAGCTGCTGCAGAGAACACAGAAGCAGCCGCCGCTGAGGAGACGGAAGCTACCGAAGCTACTGAAGAAACTGAAACCGCAGAAACCGCCGAAGAGACTGAAACCGCCGAAGTAACTACTGAAGAGACAAAAACCACCGAGGGAACTACCGAAGAGAAGGAAATCGCTGAAGCTACTGAAGTGACGGAAGCCGCCGAAGGAACCACCGAAGAGACGGAGGCCACTGAAGGAACTACCGATGAGACGGAAACTTCCGAAGTAACTACCGAAGAGACAGAAGCCACTGAAGTAAGCGAAGAGACCGAAAACACGGAAGAAGCCGAAGCTGCTTCCGAAGAGAATACAGAAGAAACTTCCGGAGAGGAAGGAATCGAAGGATCCGATACCGAAGAGAATACAGAAGCAGAAACAACTGAAGAAGAAGTGCCTGCCGTGAAGGGCTGGATCACTGTTGACAAGGAAGCCTTCGAAATCGGCGATACCATCACCCTGACCGCCAACGCTGACATCGAACTTGAGAACATGGTAGCCTGGCAGACCAAAGTCCAGAATGCGGAAGAATGGACAGGAGCCGGCTACGGCGAAACCCTGACCGTTGAACTGACTGAAGAGAACATCAACAATAGCTACCGCTTCAGGATGGAGGATG
>CAMHSI010000003.1 GCA_946187775.1 uncultured Clostridia bacterium | reverse complement strand
ACTTGGTTCTCTCTTTGTTTTCAATTTGTGTTACCTATGTATCGTACACTTACAGAAACGCCCGCTTTTCCTTCGTCTTTTTTGTTCCGCAAATTGTCCGGACGCTCGGAAACCCTTGACTTTTCAGCCTCGTTCTTCTAAACTTGTTTAACAATTGTGGGAGGTGACGGCCATGGCCGGAGTGGAAGAACTTTTTGCTGTCAATGTTTTTAACGATGCGGTGATGCGCCAGCGCCTTCCGAAGGAAACCTACAAAGCCCTGCATAAAACCATTGATGAAGGGCGCCGGCTGGACGCAGAAGTCGCCAGCGTCGTCGCCAACGCCATGAAGGACTGGGCGCTTGAACACGGGGCCACCCATTATACCCACTGGTTCCAGCCCCTGAATTCCGTCACGGCGGAGAAGCATGATGCCTTTATCACTCCCGTTCCCGGCGGATCCGTTATTCAGGAGTTCTCCGGCAAGGAGCTGGTCCGGGGCGAGGCGGACGCCTCCTCCCTTCCCAACGGCGGCCTGCGGTCCACCTTTGAAGCCCGCGGCTATACCGCCTGGGATCCCACCTCCTACGCCTTTATCAAGGATCATATTCTCTGCATTCCTACCGCATACTGTTCCTACGGCGGCGAAGCGCTGGATAAAAAGACCCCCCTGCTTCGCTCCATGGAAGCCCTGAACAGGCAGGCCGTCCGGATCCTGCATCTCTTCGGCCGCATGGACGCGACCCGCGTTATCCCGACGGTCGGGCCTGAACAGGAATATTTCCTCGTGGACAAAGAGCTTTTTGATCGCCGCAGCGACCTGATTTTTGCCGGACGTACGCTTTTTGGCGCCAAGCCCCCCAAGGGCCAGGAGCTTGGAGACCACTTTTTCGGAACAATCCAGGCCAGGGTCCAGGCTTTCATGTCCGATCTCAACGAAGAGTTGTGGAAGCTTGGCGTGCTTGCCAAAACGGAGCATAACGAAACCGCTCCCGCCCAGCACGAAATGGCCCCCATTTACGCCGTGGCCAATGTCGCCTGCGATCACAACCAGCTCACCATGGAAATGATGAAGAAGGTTGCCCTGCGTCACAACCTTGTCTGCCTGCTTGCTGAAAAGCCTTTCGAGGGCGTCAACGGCAGCGGGAAGCACAATAACTGGTCCATGTTCACCAACACCGGCTACAATCTCCTTGAGCCCGGCGACAGTCCTCATGAAAGCGCCCAATTCCTGCTTTTCCTGACCTCAGTCATCAAGGCCGTCGATGAGTACCAGGATCTGCTCCGGGCTTCCGTTGCCTCCGCCGGGAACGATCACCGGCTGGGCGGATGCGAGGCTCCTCCGCCTATTGTAAGCATCTTCCTGGGAGATGAACTGACCGAGATTCTGGAAGCGCTGGAGGCCGGCGCAATCTACAGCGGCCGTGAAAAAACCGATATGACCGTTGGCGTTCACGCCCTTCCGAAGTTCCCCCGGGATACCACGGACCGCAACCGTACCTCGCCCTTCGCCTTTACCGGCAATAAATTTGAGTTCCGTTCCCTGGGCTCCTCCGCCTCCGTTTCGGATGCGAATGTGGTGCTGAATACGATTGTCGCCGAATCTCTCCGCCAGTTTGCGGACGAGCTGGAGCAGGCGGAGGATTTCCGCGGTACGCTGCACGAGCTGATCGTCCGGAACATCCATGAGCATAAGCGGATCATCTTCAACGGCAACAACTATTCCGATGAATGGGTGAAGGAAGCCGGAAGGCGCGGTCTCCTTTCCCTCGCCTCCACGGTGGATGCCCTGCCCTGTTACACCGCTGAAAAGAATATCCGCCTGTTTGAAACGCACAAGGTTCTCTCCGAATCCGAGCTCCGTTCCCGCCAGGATATCGGTCTTGATTCCTATGCCAAAATGATCAATATCGAAGCGGAAACCATGCTGATGATGGGCCGTCGCCAGATACTTCCCGCTGTCCTGGGATATATCGGTTCCCTTTCTTCCGCCTGCGTAAGCCTAAGGAATGCCGGAGCCTCCCTTGCCTGCGGATCCTCCCTCCTTTCCGATCTCTGCCAGGAGACGGACCGGCTGAAAGCCCGGATGGATGATCTTGCAAATATACTTGCCGCAAAGCCGGATACGGAATCCGCTGCTGCTTCTGCCGTGTACATGCATGATCAGGTGCTTCCCGCCATGGCAGCGGTCCGGGCGTCCGCCGATCATCTGGAATGTATTACGGACCGTTCCTGCTGGCCTTTCCCCACCTACGACGAACTGCTTTTCAGCATTCAGTAATCTGCCGAGGCAGCATAAAACGGGCAGGCGCCTTCGCGCCTGCCCGCTTTTCTGTTCCGGTGTATTCTTATCCCTTGTACCCGATTTCGTCCGCCAGCTTTTTCTCAATGACCACCGTTGCGTCCCGGTGCATGCGCATGAACGTGCAGGGGCACATGGGGTCGATTTTGTCTTCGATCAGCAGCTTTGTGGCGGCTTCCTGCTTGTTTCCGCTGATGATCATCAGCAGGCGCTTCGCGCGCATGATATTGCCCATGCCCATCGTAACCGCATGGGTGGGCACTTCCTCCTTGCTGGCGAAGAAGCGCTTGTTTGCCTCGATGGTCGAATCATCCAGCACTTCCTCATGCGCCCCGTCGTACAGGGTCTTCCCGGGCTCGTTGAAGCCGAGGTGTCCATCCGGACCGACGCCGAGGACCTGGATCTCGATGTCCGTTTTGTCCAGGATCTCGTTGAATTCCTTCAGGTTTGCTTGCACATCCCCTGTTCCCTTGGCCACGTAGGTGTTGTTCTTGTCGATGTTGATATGGTCAAACAGGTTGCTGTTCATGAAGTACCTGTAGCTCTGGTCATGGGTTCCTTCCAGCCCGACATATTCGTCCAGGTTCACGCTGTGGATCTTGCTGAAATCCAGTCCCTCTTCCCGGCAGCGGCGCGCGAGCTCCCGGTACATTCCCACAGGGCTGCTTCCGGTGGCAAGGCCGAGGGTGCATTCCGGATTGTCCCGGACGATTTTCTCAATGATATCCGCTGCCTTTACGGCGCCGTCTTCATAGTTCTCCGCAATAATGACCTTCATTTGCTTCTTCCTCCTTGATCTTTCTTATTCGTGTTTGGCCACGATGGTTCCGTCGTTTTTCCGGATGCTCTTTTCCGGCACCGTCCCGCGCACGCAGGACGTCGGATAGATATTGGAGTCCCTTCCGATCACCGTTCCGGGATTCAGCACGCTGTTGCAGCCAACCTCCACCCGGTCTCCCAGCATGGCTCCGATTTTCTTCATGCCGGTTTCAATGCGCTCTTCCCCGCATTTGACCACCACCGGAAGCTTGTCGCTCTTCACGTTGGAAGTGATCGATCCCGCTCCCATATGGCTCCTGTAGCCCAGGATGCTGTCCCCTACGTAGTTGTAGTGTGGAACCTGCACATTGTCGAACAGGATGACGTTTTTCAGTTCTGTGCTGTTTCCGACAACGCAGTTGTCTCCCACCAGCGCGCTTCCGCGGATAAAGGCTCCGGGCCGTACCTCCGTCTTGTGTCCGATGATGCAGGGAGCTCCGATGTAGTTGTTCGGATAGATAACCGCGTCCCTGGCGATCCAGACATGCTCCCGGACTTCTTCGAATTCGTCTTCCGGCAGTGTCTGACCGAGCTCAACGATAAATTCCTTGATCTTCCCGAGTGCTTCCCAGGGATACTCCGTATTCTCCAGCAGGGATGCCGCCCTGGTGTGAGTCAGGTCGTACAGGTCTTTTGTTTTCAGCATTATTTTTTCACCTCGATCAGATGGCCGCTCTCCTTCATGGCCTCAATAATGGAATCCACGTACTTTTCGCATTCCTCATGGGACCCCGCCTCCGCCATCACGCGCAGCACCGGTTCCGTTCCGCTCTTGCGGAGCAGCACCCGGCCGCTGTCGCCCAGCGCCTCCGTGCAGGCGTTTACGGCATCCATGACCTTCTGGTCTGCCAGGGTTTCATCCTTGTCGTCCACCTTGACATTTTTCAGGATCTGGGGATACATCCGGCATCCGTCGGCAAGCACGGAAAGCGGAAGCTGCGTGTCAATCATAACGCCCATCAGCATCACAGCCGTGATAATTCCGTCTCCCGTCCGGGCATGCTTCCTGAAAATGATATGCCCGCTTTGCTCTCCGCCGATCAGGTGGTCGTAGGCCTTCATGTTTTCATATACGTACCGGTCGCCTACCGCGGTTTTCTCATAGTTGATTCCCGCCGCGTCCAGCGCCTTGTACAGGCCGAAGTTGCTCATGATGGTCGTTACCACCGTGTTGCTCGGCAGCTGTCCCTTGCTCTTCATGTACTTCGCGCAGATGTACATGATCTTGTCACCGTTGACCTCGTTGCCGTTTTCATCCACGGCCAGACAGCGGTCGGCGTCCCCGTCAAAGGCAAATCCCACATCCAGCTTGTTTTCCCGGACGTAGCTCTGCAGGCTTTCCAGGTGTGTGCTTCCGCAGTCCCGGTTAATGTTCAGTCCGTCGGGCTTGTCGTGAATCACATAGGTTTTCGCGCCCAGTGCGTTGAATACCGCCGGCCCGATCATCCAGCTCGATCCGTTGGAGCAGTCCAGCGCTACCTTGTGATCGTCAAAGGGACGGGTCGCCAGGTTGGTCAGGTATCCGATGTACCGGTTCCTGCCGGTGTAGAAGTCTACCGTGCAGCCGATTTTGTCCCCGTCCGCGAAGGGGATTTCCTCAATTTCGCCGTCGATGTATTTCTCAACCTGGTCCTGCAGGTCGTCATCCATTTTCTCGCCCTTGGCGTTCATCAGCTTGATCCCGTTGTCATAGTAGGGATTGTGGCTGGCTGAAATCATGACGCCGCAGTCAAATCCCTCTGTCCTGGTGATATAGCTGACGCAGGGGGTAGTGGTGACATGGAGCAGGTACACATCCGCTCCGGAGGAGGTGATGCCCGCAGCCAGCGCGTTCTCATACATGTAGGAGGATCTGCGGGTGTCCTTGCCGATAACGATTTTTGCCCGGTCGTCCAGGTGTTTTTTTCCGAAGTACCATCCGAGGAACCGCCCTGTTTTAAAAGCGTGCGCAGCCGTGAGAACGGATCCGGCTTTTCCTCTGAAGCCGTCCGTGCCAAAGTATTTACCCATGCTTTCTCCCTCCGCAAAACTTGCCCCCTGACGGATCAGGGCGGCTGGAATCAGATGTATTATAACGTCTTATTCATGGGTTGTCAACAGAAAGGTTTTTTCCCGGCCTGTTCCCGGGAAAACAGTCTTTTCCGTCCGTCACGCCGGGTTCTTTTTCCTGCGTTCCCTCCGGAGGATTATTTTTTCGAGAATCACCATTCCAACGCCTGTAACCAGGAACAGATAGAACGTAAAGAACCGCCACGTCAGCAGCGCCATACCGATGGTGCCGTTCAGGAACACGTTTTTAAAGTACAGCAGGAAGCCGCCTTCCTGGGCGCCGCTGGCGCCCGGAAGCGGCGTATAGCTTGCGCTGACATACAGAAGGCAGCTCAGCGTAAGGATCCGGTACCAGGGGGTCCCCTGCTGCCCGAAAGCGTGGTAGACGAAGATGATGGTGGCTGTCATCGCCAGCAGGCTGATAAAGCTGCAGATAAACTGGATGGTAATCTGTCCGGGACGCTTCAGGAGGTCCCGCATCGCCTTGTTGTAGGTATCAAGCACCTCTGTCGCCTTCGCGATGGCCGCTTCCCGGTTCCTGATCAGGCGCATCTTTGCCAGCAGGCGGATCAGTCCGTTGGCAATTCCCTGGATCCAGTTGCGTTTCCAGGTGGCAAGAACAATCAGCGGTACCGCCGAAAAATTGATCAGCCACCCCACACGCACGACCCACATAACTCCGCCAAGCTGCTCGTATACGAAGTTCCTGTTGAGCAGGAAAAGGACCAGGCTCATGGCGGAAATAATAAACTGGTTTGCGAAAAAGCGGATTGTAACCGCCATTGTGCCGTATCCCACCGGGATCCCCGCCTTATGCAGGGAACTGACCTGCATCGGCTGTCCTCCGGCCGCGCTGGGGGTAATATTGCTGTAATAGTATCCGATCAGCGCAACGGTAACCGCCCGCCCGATACTGATTTTGAATTTTTCCCGTCTCAGGTAACACCAGTAGTTCATTCCGTCAAAGAAAACGCATACCGCCCAGCAGCCGAAGATTCCCGCCAGCCACCAGAGATCCAGCTGCAGGATCGCGCCCCAGGCGTCCTTCAGCTCCGTATTGCTGAACGCAATGACAAACACGACGGTGATCGATGCGGCAATGAAGAGAAAACTCAGGATTTTTTTGAGTTTCTTCGACATTTTGCCCTCCTGCGTCCCGTCGTGTTCATCCAACCGGTCAAATATTCTCCGGTTATCATATCCTATTTTGCAGGCAATGTCAAAAATTGGTTCACGTTACGAATCCTTGTCCCCAAACCGGAAGGACTCAAAATCGAACCTGTTGCCCGGGAGGAATACAAATGTGACGGTGCAGTTTCCGCCCGGAATCTGCACATCAAACAGCTGTTCTTCCCCCGCGTTACCGCGGAAGTCCGCCACATTCACCGTCTCCTCATCGTTTTCGTTCCGGATCCGGACGGTAACCGTGTTTACATCCAGCTCTGTCCTGCCCCGGAGGAGGAGCTTCCCTGTCCTGCTTTCCCCGAAATCCATCTCCCTGAAAACAAGGGATACGTTGTTTCCGATGCCGCAGATGCATTTCCCTTCCCGCCGCCAGGAATCGCCGTACACCTCGTCGGCTTCTCCTGCGAAGAGGCGGATCCGGGCCCTGCTCTGTTTCTCAAAGCGGAACCCTTTCAGATGGACTTTCTTCGTCATCCGGAAACAGATCGTATGGATTCCGGAAAGCCGCACCGGGAGATGATAGGTTTCCTCCTGGTAATGGTTCCAGATGCTGGGTTTCTCATAATGCAGCACGGAAATCAGTTTTCCGTCCTGCCCCGGGTCTCCGTCAAACATTTCAATCTCGTACGGATTGCCGTCCAGGGCAAAAACAGGAAGGATCAGCGTGTCGGATCCCGTCTTTCCGAAATCCACCCTGCTGAAGCCGACCATGCTCGGGTTTTCCCGGTCAAAGGCGATTCCCTTTTCGTTCCCGGTCCCGATCGTCCCCTCGTGCAGGTCGTACAGTCCGGCGCTGATGAACCCGTAGGGATTCAGGGCGGGGCTGCCGATGCCCGAAGCGGCGAGCTCGATCTGGCTGATGATCTCCGGATGATCCGCCTGGTTTCCGCCCAGCGCCCGCAGGTAGAACCTTCCGTCTCCTGCCGCGGTTACAACCACCTTCCCGTCCTCAGCTTCCGCTTTGGCGAAGGGCGTCTGTATGCCCGCGTCGTTTGTAACCTCCCATTCCACCGGCTGTCCTTTCGCTTCCGCCGGCAACTGCGACCACCGGAACGTGCAGGAGGGGTTCTCCTTTGTAAGCTCCCGGCTTCCCTCTGCGATGATTTCGATCTTCCGCACCGGGATCCGGTTGTCGCCTCCGGTTTTTTTCACTTCCTGCAGGCAGGAATTCCCGGGAACAGCCGGGCACACGATCACCGGCAGGGTCAGCTCCGCGCTGATTCCCGCTGTGCTTTCCGCGCGGACGGTCACCTGTTCCCGCTTTCCGTTGGATCCGAGAACCAGCAGCAGCTTTCCTCCGAAAAGGCGCCTGCTGCGCTGCTTGTATCCGTCCGGATCCGAGGAATCGCCGTTGTCCGTACCCAGCAGGCGCGCGCCGCCCTCCACGGATACCGTCACGCGGTCCCTGGCGTTTTCCACCGGGTTTCCCTCCCGGTCCAGGGCCTGCACGGTGATAAAGGCGAGATCATACCCGTCCGTCCGGATGGTTCCTTCCTCCGGAATCAGGGCCAGCGCGGCCGTTTCCCCGAAGGATTTCCGAACATCCTCTGCCAGGACGTTCCCGGCTTCATCCAGCGCCCTCGCCGTCAGCGTTCCTGCCTCGTAGGGCACCTTCCACACGGGAAGGCATTTCCCGGCGTCCTCCCGGCTTACTTCCCGGATCCCCAGGGATCTTCCGTTCAGCAGCAGTTCTACGCGCCCGTAATTGGTCATCACGGGAACATCGATCATCTGTCCCGGGTTCCAGTCCCAGTATACGCCGATATGAAGAACCTTTTCATTGCTCCAGAAGCTTTTGAAAAGATAGAAGGGATCCTTCGGATAGCAGGCGGTGTCCGCCTGTCCGAAATAGCAGCTCCGGGTGTGGTAGGGAGTCGGTTCCCCGATGTAGTCGATGCCGCTCCAGATGAACTGTCCCATGCTGTAGGAGCACTTCATATCCTCGATGATCATGGTCTTCAGGTCCGTGGCTCCCCAGCTGGTATTGCTGTTCCCCAGGGCGCTGCACTGAAGGTCGCGTTCGCTCATGATGCTCTTGTCCATCGGGAAGTGGTAGATTCCGCGGCTGCTGAGTACGCTGGCCGTTTCACTGCCGTAAATCACCCAGTCCGGATGCTTCCGGTGATGATCCGCGTAAAGCTTCTCCCCGTAGTTGTATCCGGGGATCTTTACCACATCCGCGCAGCGTTGTCCGCCTTCCCAGGGCATGTAGTTGCATCCGAAGGTCACTGCCGCGTTCCCTTCCGGATCGTGGGATCTCACCTGTCCGGCCAGCATGGCGCACACTTCCGTGCCCCGCAGGTCTGCGTGCATATCGTAGATTTCATTTCCCACGGACCAAAGGATTACGCAGGGATGGCACCGGTCCCTCCGGATCCAGGAAGCGACATCCTTCTCCTCCCATTCAGGGAAAAAACGGGCGTAATCATTCGGGGTCTTCGGTTTCTCCCACATGTCGAAGGCTTCGTCATCCACAAGGATTCCCATCTCGTCGCAAAGATCCAGCAGCCGTTCTGCCGGCGGATTGTGGGAGGTCCGGAGGGCGTTTACTCCCATTTCCTTCATCAGGCTGAGCTGGCGCCTTGCAGCTTTTTCGTGGAACGCCGCCCCCAGGCAGCCGAGATCGTGATGCAGGCACACGCCCTTCAGCTTTACGGGGCGGTGATTCAGAATCAGGCCCCGGTCCGGAGTCATCTCAACCGCGCGGAGGCCGAACCGTTTTTCGTCCGTCTCCCCGTCGTACCGGTACCGAAGGGTACAGAGGTCGGGTTTTTCGGGATCCCACGCAGGGGCTCCCGTCAGCCGGAGAACCATATCAATCCTGCCTTCGCGGCTTTCCGTTTCCCCGCTTCCGAGGGTTTCTCCCGCGGGGCCGACCGCCTCACAGGAAAACAGAATCCGGTCTGTTCCGGCCGTTTCTGCGGTGATGTGCAGCTGCCATCCCCCTGCCTGTTCCCTTCCGGCAAGGTAAATGCTGTCCGGAACGATGTGGTTTTCCGGCATCTCAAGCAGCGTAACATCCCTGAAGATGCCGCTGCCGGAGTACCACCTGGAATTCGGGCTCCTGTGCCGGATATGAACGAGGATTTCGTTTTCTCCCGGCCGGGCTCCGGACAGGTCCGCGCTGAAGGCGGTATATCCGTAAGGATGGCTGCAGAGGATTTCCCCGTTCAGCAACACGTCGCAGTCCATGTAAACACCGTCAAACCGGAGCATGCGCATGCCCCGGTCGTCCTCCGGCGGAATCCCGATCTTTCTGCGGTACCAGGCGTCCGCGCTTTCGTAAAGGTCCTCCGCCTGCCAGATCAGCCAGTCATGCGGAAGATCTACCTTTTCCCAGTCCGTGCTCCCGCACGCTTCCTCCGCCGTGCTTCCGCACGGAAGCTTCAGGAATTCCCACCCGTCGTTCAACAGTCTTTTATTCACGGGAAAATCTCCTTATCCGTTTTCCTGTTTCAGTTTCCTGCTCATAAGGTCCTGTACGATTTCCTTCGGATCCGCGCCGTTGAGGATCACTTCCTGCACTGCGCGGATCAGCGGCATCTCCATGTCATACTGCTCGCAGAGCCGGATCGCGGCCGGCAGGGCGTATACTCCCTCCACAACCATGCCGACCTCCTTCAGGGCTTCCTCCGGTGTCTTCCCCTGACCGATCAGTGTTCCCGCCCGGTTGTTCCGGCTGTGTTCGCTGGTTGCGGTCACGATCAGGTCTCCGATACCGGCCAGGCCGAAAAAGGTGCGTTCGCAGCATCCCATGGCCAGGCCGAGCCTCCGGATTTCCTCCATTCCCCTGGTGATCATGGCCGCCCGGGTGTTGTCGCCGTATCCGAGGCCCTTTGCGATGCCTACCGCCAGCGCCTCCACATTTTTCAGTGCTCCGCAGATCTGGACGCCCCGCTTGTCCGCGTTCGAATAGGGACGGATGCAGGATCCCTCAAACAGCTTCTGGACCCCGGCGGTCAGCTCCGGATCGTCCCCGGCGCATACGATCAGCGTCGGCATGTCCCGGGCCACCTCTTCCGCATGGGTCGGCCCGCTGAGGGCAACGGTACGCGGCCTGGGCATGCCGTTCCGGACAACCTCGTCCTCGATTACCTCCGTCAGGGTCATCAGCGTATCGCTCTCGATGCCCTTGGACGCGCTGATCCATACCGGATCTCCCCGGACGCAGGAGGAGAACAGCGCCGCCGTTTCCCTCACATACACGGAAGGCACCGCGTTCAGCAGCCAGTCCGCGCCTTCGGCAGCTTCTTCCGCATCGGCGGTAAAGCGAATCTCCTCCGGAATATGGATGCCCGGAAGATTCGGCGCCTCCCTGGCGGCCGCCAGCTTCTCCGCTTCCTCCGGAAACTTGCTCCATACGGTTAAGCTGCTTCCGTTGCGGCTCAGCACGCGCGCCAGCGCGATGCCCCAGGTTCCTGACCCGAGTATTGTTATTTTCATTGCAGGTTTTCTCTCCCGTCTGTCCTGTATTCAAGATGCAGTTCATTGGTGGAGGCATACGCTCCCTGGATGTCAAGCTGGTACTTCAGGTGCACCGATCCCTTTTGTTCCCCGATATTGCATCGGACACCCCTGGCGTAAACCGCCATGTCCATCTCCCCGTAAGGGGTCCTGTAAACTCCCTCAAACCGCTGTTCCGGGATGAAAACCATGGTATTGGAATAATCCCCTTTTCGCGTCATGGTAACGCTGTTTTTCTCCATGGAAAGTGTGATCAGCGCTGTGGATATCTCGCCTGTTTCCTCATCCTGCTGCGCCTCCGTGTATTCAAGCACGGCATCCCCGCGGTCCCCCATGCGGAGCTTTCCCCGCGTCATGAACTGGATGGGGAAATCCGGGGCCTGCTCGTATCTGGCGATGGCGAGCAGATTGATCAGAACAGATTGCTCTCCGGCCATCTCCTGCATCCCTCCTTTCCGTGTTTTTATTCTACATCGATCCCCGCTACTTCGCAAGAAGCGCCGTTCTTGCCTTTTCAGTGCCGAAGGTATATCATCTTTTCATTCGGAAAGCGCTGAACCGGAGGTTGAATTCATGCTGCTGAAGGCTTTTGCGAAAATCAACTGGTCGCTGGATATCACAGGGGTCCGTCCCGACGGGTATCATCTTCTGGATATGGTTATGCAGCCCATCTCCCTTGCCGATGATATCCGCCTTGCTCCTGCGCCGGATCTGTCCCTGCATACCGACGGATATCCTCCCTGCCGGGCGGATGCCTCAAACCTGGCCTGGCGGGCAGCGGATCTCCTGCGGAAGAAATTTTCCCTTTCCCGGGGGGTTCGCATCGACCTGCATAAAAGGATCCCCATGGGCGCCGGTCTCGGTGGCGGAAGCGCCGATGCCGCCGCGGTTCTCTTCGGCCTGAACCGCCTGTGGAACCTCGGCCTTTCCCAGGACCAGCTCAAGTCCCTCGGCCTCACCCTGGGCGCCGATGTTCCCTTCTGCCTTCGCGGCGGCCTGGTCCGCACCCGCGGAATCGGCGATCTCCTGGAGGACCGTCCCTGCCGGATCAGTTACTGGCTTCTCGTTTTCCAGCCCTGCCGTGCCCTCAGCACCGGGGAGATCTTTAAAGCCTATCACGCCGCTTCCTCTCCCCGCCGTCCCGATACGGAGCGAGTGCTCGAAGCCCTTTCCGCCGGAAATCCCCCCCTGCTTTCCGCCTCCATTTACAACGTGCTGGAGCCCGTGTCCTCCTCCGCCTGCCCGGAAATCGCCGAAGCGGTGTCTTCCCTGGCCGGCGCAGGCGCCTTCGCCTCCGGCATGACCGGCAGCGGCAGCGCCGTTTTCGGGGCTTTCCGTTCCCGTTCCCTCGCTGAAAAAGCCATGAAGGCCCTGTCCCCCCGTTGGAAGCGCATCCATCTTTGCCATACCCAGTCGGACAGCATCCGTATCATGGAGGACTGATCATGAAAAAAACGCTTGGATGTATCCGGAAAGCGGATACGGACTTCCGCCTGATTGAGGACGGGGATCGGGTTGCCGTGGGCGTCTCCGGCGGCAAGGATTCCCTGCTCCTGCTGCACGCCCTTTCCCTGTACCGGAAATTCTCCCATAAGCATTTTTCCCTGAAAGCCATAACCGTGGATAACGGCATCGGCAGTCCGGACTATTCCGGCATTGCCTCCCTCTGCGATTCCCTGGAAATTCCCTGGAGCCTGGAGGAAACGCAGATCGGCGATATCATCTTCAACTACAGGAAGGAGAAAAACCCCTGTGCCCTTTGCGCGAAGATGCGGCGGGCTGTCCTTGCAAAGGCCTGCCTCGCTTCCGGCTGCAACAAGCTCGCCCTCGGCCATCACCGGGAGGACGCCGTTGAAACCTTCCTGCTCTCCCTCCTGTATGAAGGCCGGTTCCATACCTTCCATCCGGTCACCCGGATGAGCCGCACGGGCATCGTGGTGATCCGCCCCCTGGTATATCTTCCGGAAAGCCATGTCCGTCATATGCAGAAGGTCCTGGATCTCCCCGTCGTCCGTTCCTCCTGTCCCGCCGACGGCCATACCGAGCGTGAATCCATGTCCCTGCTCCTTTCCGAGCTCCGTAAAAAGTATCCGGATATTGCCGAAAGGATTCTCCATGCGCTCCAGCATGAGCCCTATGACCTGTGGCAGAAGGAGCCGTCCGTTCCCGCCCCCGGTCCGGAGGAGGAAT
This sequence comes from uncultured Clostridia bacterium, assembly GCA_946187775.1. Lineage (GTDB taxonomy): Bacteria > Bacillota > Clostridia > Christensenellales > Aristaeellaceae > Aristaeella. Next base: position 64,950 of record CAMHSI010000003.1, on the reverse strand, counting down.
CCCTCTGATCCTTCCGGGGCCTGTTTTTTTCGTACAAACGGGTTTTTCTCTTTTTTTTCAATCCCTGTCGTGCTATAATGAAGTGATTTGTGTATCAAGGAGATTTTTGTCGTGGCTGGAAAGAATTCAAACTATAACGGCAAGTCCGGCGGTGCCGGCTTCCTGGTTACGGCCGGGATCATCTTCCTGGCGCTGCGGGGCCTTCCCGGCCTGCTCCTGGGCGTCGTAATCGGCGCGGGCGTCGGCGCGGTGGCCAGCATTATGGGAAAAAAGCTCGACACCACCACCCACAACCGGCGTGACCGTGAGCGTGAACAGCAGGAGGCGGTTCTCCGCCGCCAGCAGGAGGAACAAAAGCGCCGGGAGGCTGCTTCCCAGATCCCCCTCACCGGTGACCAGCAGGCCGATTCCGTCATCCTGAAGGGGCAGGAAATGCTCAAAACCATCCGGGACGAGAATATCATCATCACGGATGAAACCCTCTCTGCCCAGATGGACACCCTGGGCGACAAGTGCCAGCAGATCCTGCGCACCGTGTCCGATCAGCCTTCCAAGGCGCCCCATGTCCGCAAGTTCATGAACTATTATCTCCCGACCACCCTGAAAGTCCTGGCCAATTACCGGACCATGCAGCAGCGGGGCGTTTCCTACCTCGAAATGAGCCAGGCCAGGGAGTCCGCCGTCCGCTGCATGGACATGGTGCTCACCGCCTGCCAGAAGCAGATTGATGCCCTCCATAAAGAGAATATGCTCGATATCTCCACCGATATCGATGTCATGGAGCAGATGCTCAAGCGGGACGGGTACGTGGATAACGAAATCCTTTCCGCGCAGCAGGTCAACAATGCGCGTACCGCTGCGGAGGCGCAGATGAGAACCTCTTCCGCCCCCGTTCTGTATTTCCCGGAAGAAAACCGGAAGGATGAACCTCCGGCCTCTTCCGCTGCCGGTTCCGTCCGGTAAAACACAAAAGGAGGAATGTCAAAATGTCCGAATCCAATCCGATGCTTCAGCTTTCCCTCGCGCCTTCCGCTCCCGAACCTGAAGCTCCCGCCGGCTCCGCCGAGAGCATTCAGCAGGCTCCCGCCGCTTCCGCCCCGGAAACGGCCGCCCCGAAGCTGGATGAAAGCCAGCTGACCGATGCGGAAAAGAAGGCCATTGATGAATTCATCCAGAAAGTGGACGTTACAAACCCCGATCACGTCCTGCTTTTCGGTGCTGACGCCCAGAAGAAGATTGCCGATTTCTCCGAAACCGCCCTTGACGCCGTCAGGACCCAGGAAACCGGCGAAGTCGGAAACATGCTGGTGAACCTCGTTTCCGAATTGAAAGGCTTCCAGAAGGATTCTGAAGAGCCCAAAGGCCTTGCAAAGCTTTTCTCCAAGGCTGAGGATAAGATCACCCGGATGAAGGCCCGCTACAACAAGGTTTCCGCCAATGTGGAAAACATCGCCGGTTCCCTCGAGGGCTACCAGACCCAGCTGCTCAAGGATGTCGCCATGTTCGACCGGCTTTACGATCAGAACAACGATTATTTCCATCAGCTCACCCTCTATATCATCGCCGGGGATAAAAAGCTGGCGCAGGTTCGTGCCACCGAGCTCAAAGAGCTGCAGGAAAAGGCCGCCCAGTCCGGTGACGCCATGGACGCCCAGAAGGCCAACGACCTTGCCGCCCAGTGCGACCGTTTTGAGAAAAAGCTCTACGACCTCAAGCTGACCCGCCAGGTTTCCATTCAGATGGCTCCGCAGATCCGCCTGCTTCAGAATAATGACAGCCTGCTGGTGGAGCGGATTCAGTCCACCCTTTCCAACACGCTTCCCCTCTGGAAGAGCCAGATGGTGCTTGCCCTCGGAATGCATCATTCCCAGCAGGCCCTCCAGGCCCAGACAGCCGTTACCGATATGACCAATGAGCTTCTCCGCAAGAACGCCGAAGCCCTGAAGGTCGGAACCGTCCAGACCGCCAAGGAGGCTGAGCGCGGCATCATCGATATCGAAACCCTTGTGCAGACCAACCAGGATCTCATCGATACGATCAACGAGGTTATGAACATCCAGTCTGAAGGCCGTGCCAAGCGGATCGAGGCGGAAAAGACCCTCTACAATATGGAAGCCGAGCTGAAGAAAAAGCTCCTTTCCACCAACGTCTGATTCATCTTCTCTTGCAGGCCCGGCCTCCAGCGCCGGGCTTGTTCTCAATCTGCACCGAAGGACAGGGCAATTCATGCGTATTATCGGATTAACAGGAAGTATAGCCTGCGGAAAATCCACCGTCAGCGCCTACCTGCTTTCCCGGGGCTTTCCCGTCATAGACGGGGACCGGATTTCCCGGGAGCTCACCGCTCCCGGCGGAGCCGCCGTCCCCGAAATCGTACAGGCCTTTGGCACGGGTGTCCTCTGTGAGGACGGAACGCTGAACCGGCGGCGCCTGGGCCGGCTCGTTTTCAATGATCCCTCCGCCCGCCGCCGGCTGGATGAGTTGATGGCGCCCCATCTTATGGCGCTGACCCGCCGCCGCATCGAGGAGATCCGTTCCTCCGGCGCTCCCCTTTGTTTCCTGGATATGCCGCTCCTCTTTGAAAAGGGGTATAACCGGCTCTGCGATACCGTCTGGACCGTCTGGCTTCCCCTCGATCTGCAGCTTTCCCGCCTCATGGCCCGGGACGGGTACACCCGGGAGGAAGCCATGTCCCGCATTCGTTCCGTTCTGTCGTCGGATGAGAAAGCGTCCCTGGCAGACCGGGTCATCGATAATTCCGGCACTCCGGAACAGACCCTGTCCGTCGTTGCGGATCTTCTCGACGAAGAACTCTCCGCCCCTGCCGCTTCCTCCCCTGTCCGCCGGTCCCGGGAGCCCGCTGCTCCCGTGCCGTATGTGCCCGCGAAATCCCAGGAGCCTCCCGTCACCATGGAACGTCCCGACGGAGCCTCCGCGCGCCAGAAAAACAGGAAAGCCAGCTGGAGGATGCCGGTGTGGCTCATGTCCTCCCTGATTGCGGCGACTGCCGTCCTGCTGGTCGGAATTACCGCCTCTCTCCTGATGAGCGCGTACCTTCGCACCTGTGAGGAACAGCATATCAGGGAGCAGAAAGCCATCGATGCCAATTATCCCCTGCTCTACCGGGATCTTATCGAGCAGTATGCAGGGGAATACAACCTGGCTCCGGCTTTTGTCTCCGCCATCATCCGGAATGAAAGCTCCTTCCGTCCGGATGCGGAATCCGGCGTCGGCGCCCGGGGCCTCATGCAGCTGATGCCCGATACGGCGGAATGGATCGCCGGAAAGCTTCGGGTCAGCGGTTACGCCTTTGAGCGGATGTACGATCCTGAATCCAACATCCGCTTCGGCTGCTGGTACCTCAATTATCTCAGCAGGCTCTTTCTCGGGGATCCGGCCGCGGTTGCCGCGGCTTATCACGCCGGCCAGGGCCAGGTCAAGGTCTGGCTTTCGGATCCGGTCCACAGCGATGACGGATACTCGCTCCGTATCGATACATTGCAGGACGGGCCTACAAAACAGTACGCAGGAAGGGTGTTAAGAGACTATGGCATTTACCGGGCGAAATACTTTTCTGAGGATCTGCTGCTGGACGGTGGCGATCCTTCTGCTGTTTCTTTCGGGCGCTTCAGCCTCCTCGGCGGAAATCGGTGACAGTATCGTCATCGCCATCCAGTCCTCGAAGACGCTCCTCGTCCGCCCCTTTGAGCCCGTGGAGGCGGATATCCTTTCCGCCTACAATATGGTCTACGAATCCCTGGTCTCGCTGGATGACAGCTATCTTCCCCAGCCCTGCCTTGCGGAAAGCTGGGAAGTGTCCGCCAGCGGAAAGGTCTGGACCTTCCATCTGCGGGAGGATGTCCGTTTTTCCAATGGAATTCCTTTCTCCGCCAGGGATGTGGTCTCGTCCGTCAATTATATCCTTGCAAAGGCGCAGGATACCAACATCACGGACCACGGCTTCTACCAGAACCTGAACCGCTTTGTGGATTCCGTCGACGCAAAGGATGACTACACCGTCACCGTTACGGCAAAAAGGCCTTATTACGGCCTTCTGTTCCAGATGACCTTCCCCATCGTCCCGGCAGGCTATGAAACCGTTGACAATCCTCCCGGAACAGGGCCCTATGTCATCACGGAATTCCATGCCGGGGAAAGGATGTGGCTCTCCGCCAACACAAACTGGTGGAAGGCCCAGCCGCAGGTCCGCGAAATCCTCTTCATGTTCCAGAACACTTCCTCCGCCGTTGTGGAGAGCTATGAGTTCGCGCAGGTGGAAGCCATCTTTACCCGTTCCATCGCCGGCGCCCAGCATAAAACAAACGCGAATTCCCTTACCATGAGCTACCGCACCAATCAGCTGGAGTGCCTGTATATGAACAATAACGCGCGGGAGCTCACCCTGGAGGTCCGCCAGGCCATCCGCGCCCTGATTGATAAAAGCAAAATCATCTCCACCTCCTATATGGGGCTGGCGGTTCCCACGAATTTCCCCTTCTATCCGGGAACGTGGATGTATAACGACAGCCTTGATTCCTCCATCACCCACGATGTGGAGGAAGCGAAGCGCCTCCTTGCGGAAGCCGGCTGGGAGGATTCCGATGAAAACGGCGTCCTGGACCGGATCAACGGTGACGGCGAGCTGGAAAACCTTCACCTGCGTTTCTTCTATTACGAGGAACCCGACAACGATGTCCGCGAGGAAACTGCCAACATCATCTCCGCCGCCCTTGCGGAGGTTGGGATCGAATGCAAAATCACGGCCATGACCATGGCAAGCCTCCAGGAACGGCTCAGCAGCGGCAGTTTTGATCTGGCCCTGATCGCCTTTGCCATGGATCCTGCCCCGGATCCCGGGTTTATGCTGATGTCGGAAAACGTCAAAAGCGGAAACTATAACCGCTATAAAAGCAGCAGGATGGATGAGCTGTTCAAGAGCCTGCGCAAGCAGACCACCCAGGAAGAGTACCGCCAGAAGCTCATGGAGATTCAGCACCAGTTCCTGACGGACTGCCCCTTCGTCTGCCTCTACTGGCGCACCGGGAATGTGATTTCCCGTTATATGTACACAACCTGCCGGGATGTCCGCGAATACGAGCTGCTTCGCGGCATAGAATCCTTTACTACCCGCTGACCGCAGCACAGCGGTCTTGCCTGAAAACGATTTGTCGAAGGGAGTTTCGCATGAATTGGATTGAATTGATTGTCCACACCACCACCGTCGGATCGGACTGGGTTTCTGACTGCCTTATGGAGCTGGGAGCCACCGGCACCATGATTGAGGACAAGGCGGACATTCCGGATCCCTCCAAGCCCCACGGAATCTGGGAAATCATTGATCCCAAACTGCTGGATGATATGCCGGAGGATGTGCTGGTCCACGCCTGGTTTGTTCCCGATTCCTCCTTCCCGTCCATCCTCTCCGGCCTGCAGGGCCGCCTGGACGCCATGCGGCAGGAAAGGGCCGATTTCGGCTCGCTCCTTACGGATACAAGAACCGTGTCCGAGGATTCCTGGGCGGAGGTCTGGAAAAAATATTACAAGCCCTTTTACGCCGGGGATCATCTGGTAATCAAGCCCACCTGGGAGGACTTCTCGCCCGCCCCCGGGGACCGTGTCATTGAAATTGACCCCGGTATGGCCTTCGGCAGCGGAACCCACGAAACCACCGGCATGTGTATTTCCCTGCTGGAGGAAACCGTCCGCGGCGGCGAGCGGATCATCGACGTGGGAACCGGCAGCGGCATTCTCGCCATCGCGGCCGCGCTGCTTGGCGCGGGCCATGTGCTGGCCGTGGATATCGACCCGGACGCCGTGCGCGTTGCTTCGGAGAACGTGGCGCATAATCATGTGGAAAATGTTGTAACGGTCCTGGAGGGAGACCTCCTGAAGGATGTCCCGGATACCTGTGAAATCTGTGTGGCGAATATTATCTCCGATATCATCATTTCCTTCGCCACGCCCCTGAAGGAGCATATTCTTCCGGGCGGACTGTTCATTTGCTCCGGCATTGTCAACGTCCGGGAGGAGGAAGTCCGGCAGGCACTTCTCGCCGCCGGCTTTGAAATCCTGAAAACAGAGCACAAAGGGGAATGGACCGCCTTCCTCTCCAGGAGGAACGACTGATGCACCGATTCTACGCTGATCCGGATTGCTCCGATGCGGAGCTTTTCCGCCTGGATGACGCGGATACGCGTCATGCCGTGAAGGTTCTCCGGCTGCAGCCGGGAGACCTTGTGGAAGTGATTTTCGGAGGCCGGCGCTACCTTGCGCAGATCCGGGAGCTTTCTCCCGCCGGCGTCTCCCTCTTTCCCACGGAAGAGCTTCCCTCCACCGAGCCCCGGCTTTCCCTGACGCTTTTCCAGGGCCTTCCGAAAAGCGATAAAATGGACTGGATCGTGCAGAAATCCGTGGAGCTTGGCGTCTCCCGGATCGTTCCCGTCCTGTTTTCCAGGTGCGTGGTTCATCCCGATGTCCGGGAATCCGGTAAAAAGCTGGATCGGTGGCGGAAAATTGCCCGGGAAGCCGGCAAGCAGTCCGGCAGGTGCGTTGTTCCGGAGATCCTTTCCCCCGTATCCTTTTCTTCCCTTCCCGGCCTTCTTTCGGGCTGTGAAAAGGTCGCTGTTCCGTGGGAAAACTGCCCGGAAGGCGGCCCCCTTTCGTTTTTCTCCCGTCATCCTTCCCTTTCTTCCCTCGGAATCGTAATCGGGCCCGAGGGCGGAATTTCCGGGGAAGAAGCTGACGCGCTTCTGTGCTCCGGCTGTGAAACGGTGACCCTCGGCCCGCGGATCCTCCGCACGGAGACTGCAGGCCTTGCCGCAGCAAGCGTCTTTTTCGGATTATACGGTGAAATGGAGTAACCTGTTATGCCCACCATTGCTTACCACACCCTCGGCTGCAAGGTCAATCAGTATGACACCCAGGCGATGGAGGAGCTGCTTTCCGCCGACGGTTTCACGAAGGTTCCTTTTCCGGAGGAAGCGGATGTTTACCTGATCAATACCTGTACCGTAACCGGCACCGGGGACCGCAAAAGCCTGCAGCTCGCCCGCCGGCTGAAGAGGGAGCATCCCGGAAGCACGCTTGTCCTCTGCGGATGCCTTGCCCAGCTTCGGGGGGAGCAGCTTCTTTCCGCCGGAGCGGACCTCGTTATCGGAACCCAGGGGCGCTCAGATATCGTTCCGCTGCTCCGCCGGGTGCTGTCCACCGGCGTCCCCTGCTGCGCCGTGGAGCCGCTGCCGGAAAAAATGCCTTATGAATCCCTTCATGTTACCGCCCATGACGACCATACCCGCGCTGTCCTGAAAATCCAGGAAGGCTGCCGCAACCGCTGCTCCTACTGCGTGATCCCTTCCGTCCGGGGCCCCATCCGCTCCCGCGATCCGGAGGATATACGTGCAGAGGCAAAAGCGCTTGCGGCTGCCGGCTACCGGGAAATCGTCCTCACGGGCATTCACCTGTCTTCCTACGGGAAGGATTTTTCCTCTCCCGCATCCCTCCTCGATGTCCTGAAGATCCTTCAGGATACGGATGGCATCCTCCGGGTCCGTCTCGGTTCTCTTGAGCCCGGGATCGCCACGCAGCAATTCGCGGACTCCCTGCGTTCCCTGACGAAGATCTGCCCCCAGTTCCACCTGGCGCTCCAGTCCGGCAGCGACGGCGTCCTCCGGCGGATGCGCCGGCAGTACACCTCCGCCGGGTATATGGACGCCCTGTCCCGCCTGCGTTCCGTCTTTCCCCTTGCCGCCTTTACCACCGATGTGCTCACCGGTTTCCCCGGGGAAACGGAAGATGAGTTCCGGGAAACAAAGGATCTGATCCGGAAAGCCGGCTTTGCCAGGATTCACGTGTTCCCTTATTCTCCCCGTCCCGGCACGCCGGCTGCGGAGATGCCCGGCCAGATCCCCGAGGATGTGAAGCAGGGCCGCGCCAGGGAACTGATTGCCCTGGGCCGGGAGGTTGCCTCCTGTTATCAGCGTCAGTGGATCGGGCGCGAAACCTTCCTCCTTCCGGAGGAGAAAGTGGAGGGCTGCTGGGAGGGGTATTCCCCGGAATACCTTCGCGTCCGGCTGAATCCGGAAGCTGAATGTACCTCCGGAGTCCCGGTCCGGGTCCTGGTCCGCCAGGCGGGCCCCCGTGGGCTCAGCGGCGTGCTCCTGTGAATTTTTCTTCCCCGGCGGATGGCAATTCAGCCTTCCCGTGTGTATAATATTCGTATCCTGCATCATATTTATCCGGAGGTATCGTGATGGAAAACTGTCTTTTCTGCAAGATTGTCAACGGTGATATTCCCTCTGACAAGGTATATGAGGATGACCGGGTTTTTGCTTTCCGGGATATCAACCCCCAGGCGCCCTTCCATGTGCTTGTCGTCCCGAAGAAGCATGTAGCCTCCGTCGCTGAAATCGACAAGCTGGAGGATTCCGAGGTCGCTGCCTGCCTTCGCGCAGTGGCGAAAATCGCTGCGGATGCCTCTCTTTCCGGCGGGTTCCGGGTCATTTCAAACTGCGGCCCCGACGCGTGCCAGTCTGTTCCCCATCTGCATTTCCATATTCTCGGCGGCCGCCAGATGGCGGATAAAATGGCCTGAGTCCTTTTCCGTGCTTTTCTGTGTCCTCTTCTCTGCCTGTTGTCCGCTTTTTTGAAAAAAAGTTGACTGTTATTCCGATTAGCGGTATAATGATCATACGGTTTTGCCGTCCGTCCGTGTGGCCGGCTGCTGGCAAGGCGTGAATGAGCGAGGGGAGGGATAAAAGTGTCCGAGGTTCGTATCCGCGAAAATGAGTCCCTGGAAAGTGCGCTCAAACGGTTTAAGCGGCAGTGCGCCCGCAGCGGCGTCCTTCAGGAAGTTCGTAAGCGCGAGCATTATGAGAAGCCCAGCGTCAAGCGCAAGAAAAAGGCTGAAGCCGCCCGTAAGCGCAAGTGGTAACTTGTTTTCCAGCTCCCTTCCCTGCCGGGAAGGGTTTTCTTTTTGCCCGGAGTTTCTTAAAAACTATTGAAATCAAGGATTTCATTTGTTATAATCGTTCTATATCATGATCTGATGAAAAGAGGAAGCAATGGTTTATACGTTCGGGTTGGATAAGCATGCGAATATTCGCTATCGCGATTCCGTGAATCGCCTTTCCCGTTATGAGCTGCTTTCCATGCTTCATTCCCTTTCCATCGATTGTGAAATTGTTCAGGAATCCATGGGCGGCGCGGATTTTCTTTCCTTCGAATGCCGTCCCCTTTCCGGGGCTGAGGTCAGCTTCCTTTCCGGTCACTCTTCCGTCGCCTTTATGGCCGAAAAAAGCGGGGATGCGCTCCTGCCCCTCCCCGTTGTCTGCCGGAACTACCTGGAGGAGGATCTTCCCGAAATCCTGAAGTATAAAGGAAAAACCTCCGCTCCTTTCATCCGGCTGATGATCAACATGGCGCTTTCCCTGACGTCCTTTCCCCCGGAGGATCATCCCCTTACGGTGCTGGATCCTCTCTGCGGAAAGGGAACCGTCTGTTTCTGCGCCCTGCAGGCCGGAATGAACGCGGTCGGCCTGGATCAGGACCGCAAAGCGGTCCGGGAGGCTTCGGATTTCTTCTCAAGATACCTGAAGGTCCATCTCCTGAAGCACACCGTCCGCACCCTTTCGGAAACCGCCGGCAAAACCGCTCTTCCGGTTACCGAGTTCGTTTTTTCCGATTCAAAGGAGCATTTTCAGCAAAAGGATACCCGCTTCCTGCGCCTTGCCTCCGGCGATACGGCGGACGCGTTCGCCCTCTGCCGTCATCACCCGGCCCATCTGCTGGTTGCGGATCTTCCCTACGGGATCCAGCACGCGCCTTCCTTCGGCAGCAAGCCCGAGTCCTTTGTCAGCCTGCTCCGGCGCGCCCTTCCCCGCTGGAAGAAGGCCTTGCTGCCCGGAGGCGTCATGGCCCTCAGTTTCAACACGCTTACCCTTCCTGCCCGGCAGGTTTTCGATGCCGCGCGTGATGCCGGCCTTTCCCCCTGCGAGGAGGACCGTTTCATGCATCTCCGCCACGAGGTGGAGCAGGCGGTTGTCCGGGATGTCGTTTTTTTGAAGAACAACCCTTAAGGAGGTACTGTATTCATGACGGAAAAAGAACTGTCAGCAATGACCGTCATGCAGCTTCGCAAGCTTGCAAAGGAGCAGAATATCTCTCTCGGTTCCGGAATCGATAAAGCCGGAATCGTTCGTAAAATTCTGGAAAATGTCCCGGACGCCGAGGAAAAATCTTCCTCCGATGCGCCCGCCGAGGCCGAGCCCCGTTTCCAGGCCGCCTGGCATAATGCGGACGCTCCCCGTTTCAACGCGCGTCCCGCTTATCAGGCGTCCGGCAGCCCTGCCCGTCCGGCCTGGCAGAATACCACGCCTTCCGGGCATCAGCTTCCCCCGCAGCAGCGGGTTCCGGCTGCCCGTCCCGGCGGCTTCACGCCCCGCTTCGGTCCGGCGGCTGCCCCGCAGCCTGCCGCTGAGGAGCCTGCGGCCCCCCACCGGGAAACGCCCCGTCCTCCTGTGGTAAATCCGCTGCCGGAGCATCGTTTCGGCGATTCTGTCCCTTCCTACACCCACAGGATCACCGCGAATTACACCCCTGCGTACAATGCCCAGGGCCGCAGTCCCGAGCCTTTTGCTCCCGCGGCTTCCCAGGATGCTGCCGCTTCAGCCCCGACGCTGGAGGAGCTGCTTGCTTCCGGCAATTACGAAGAAGGCAGCGGCATTCTGGAGCTTCATCCCGACGGATACGGCTTCCTGCGTGCGCCGTCTTTCCTCCCCTCCACGAAGGATATCTATGTCTCCATGGCGCAGATCCGTCGTTTCGGACTTCGCACCGGTGACTTCATTGAAGGAAAAATCCGTCCCCAGCGCGAGGGCGACAAGTATTCCGCCCTCCTCTATATCTCTTCCGTAAACGGCGTCCCGGAGGAAGAGGCCTTTAACCGGCCTGCCTTCGATGAACTGACCCCGGTTTATCCCGATCGCCGGATCTCCCTGGAGATCCCCGGGGATTCTTCCATGCCGGATATGCGCCTGATTGACCTGATCGCCCCCATCGGCTTCGGCCAGCGCGGGCTCGTCCTCTGTCCTCCCAATACCGGCAAAACGCAGTTGATGCGCAATTTTGCCCGCGTCATCAGCAGCAATTACCCGGATGCGGAAGTGCTGATGCTGCTCATCGATGTAAATCCCGAGGATGCCACCCTGATGCGTGAATCCATCCCCTGTCCGGTTCTCGCCTCCAGTTTCGACCAGGCACCGGAAGCTCACCTGCGCCTTGCGGAGATCGTCCTGGAGCGCGCCATGCGCCTTGTGGAGCAGAAAAAGGACGTCATCCTCCTGGTGGACAGCCTTACCCGCCTGGCGAAGATCTATACCACCGCTGCCGTGCAGCAGGGCCGCAGTCTTCCCGGCATGGTGAATCCCGCAAGCCTTTTCCGCGCCAAACGGATGTTCGGTGCCGCCCGCTCCTGCAAGGAGGGCGGAAGCCTTACCGTAATCGCGGCCATGGATATCGCAACCGGCTCCAAGGTGGATGATTCCGTTGTGGAGGAATTCAAGGGAACAGCCAATATGGAGCTGACCCTGGATCTCGCGGTTGCCCGCGCCGGCATCACCCCCGCGCTCAATCTGCAGCACAGCTTTACCAAAAACGCCGATATCCTCCTGAATGACCGGCAGAAGGAAGGCCTGTCCCTGATCCGGACCCTTCTCGGATCCACCTCTTCCTCCGTCGCCATTCCCCAGCTTCTTTCCATGATGGAAAAAGCGGAGACCAACGAGGATCTCCTGCTGAAGATGAAAGACTGGTTCGCCCTGATGAACAGATAAGCATTCGAATCAGAAAAGGATGCGGCCTGCTGCCGCATCCTTCTTTTTTACTCAGCTTCTGTCGGGGCCGTCTCAGCCTTCTGGTTCCCGATGGAAACCAGCCCCCCGTTGCTGTCCAGCGTCACCATCCGGTATTCATCCGTCAGGCCGCACCGGTACTTGACAAGCACTTTGCTGTCCTCCAGGGCAATTTCGAAAGGCCCGAAAACATTCGGATCACTGATGTCCGATTTCCAGAGCACCCGGCCTCCGAGGGTAATTGCCACAGGATCCGGTCCGTCCGACCCGGCGATATACATGGTGCCGTTTTTGTCCACGGCAACCGCCGCGGCATCTCCCAGCGGGCAATTGGCAACGGACAGCGTCCATTTTTCCTTTCCGCTCAGCAGGTCCAGCATGGACAGTCCGTATCCCCCGTCGTACAGCATCACCTTCCAGTCGTCCTGCACGCCGCCGATGAATACCTTCAGTCTTTCCAGCTGCCCTTCCTCAACTTTTTCCTCATGGCCCCATACGGGGGTTCCGTCAATAAAGCAGCCGATCCGCAGCACTTCCCATTTCCTTTTGTTTTCCTGCACATGATCCCGTACTGCCACAACGGACATATTGTAATCCTTCCAGTCCAGCACGATTTCCCCGTTGCCCTTCAGTTCCTCCATGGTCATCTTTTTCTTTACGGCTGAGGACAGCGGAGGCTCGCATTCCGGCGCGGGAATAAGATACCCGGAAAGGACGTATCCTTCCTGCCCCTGGTATTCACACTTGTAGAAGCGCGGATCTTTCGTAGGCACGCAGGAGTACACAATATCCCCCAGGGGAATCTGCGCCAGCCGGTCCGATGTCTTTTTCGGGGCCTCGCGGAGGGAGACCCATTCCTTGCACCAAACTACGCGCATCGCTCCGATGTAGTCGTCAGGCCTTTCCTCAGGAAGCCTGTCCGCCCCTGCCGGAGCCGTGATGACCAGAAGGACCGCAGCAAGAAGCAGTGCAGCAATCTTTTTGTTCATCCGCATTCCTCCCTTGTATGCAATCTCTTTTTTTATTATACTTCCCCTCCGCTTACGCCGCAAGGCGCCGCTGAGGGATCTGTAAAAAAAATGCAGAAAATACAAAAAAAGAGAAGGCCGTACCAACGTACGCCCTTCGTCTTTTATTCCATATTGAAGCGCTTCTTGAAGCGATCAACACGTCCGCCAGTGTCAACCAGCTTTTGCTTACCGGTGTAGAAAGGATGGCACTTGGAGCAGATATCAACCTTCATCTCTTTCTTGGTAGAACCGGTTTCAAATGTTTCACCGCACACGCAGCGAACAATGCACTTGCCGTACTGGGGATGGATATTTTCCTTCATTGCTGTTTCACCTCTTTCGCGTATGCAATGGCGTATAACCGCAAAAAGGATAATAACATAACGCCGGTACTTTTGCAACATTTTTTTCGTCTTTCCCATGTGTATTGGGCCATTTTTCCTCCGGCCGTTTGTTTTTGACATCTTCCCGCCCTTTGATGTACAATTGCCTCTGTTAAAAGTGTTTAATTCCGGAGGTTGATTATGTCTGATAAATCCTGCCCCATCGGGGGAAAAAGAAAATTTGATGTCGGCGGCCAGGCCGTCCTGGAAGGCGTTATGATGCGCTCTCCGAACGCCACCGCCGTGACCGTCCGCCGGCCGGACGGAACGATGGTCACCAAGCTGACCCCCTTTGTCCCTATGAAGGAAAAGCATCCCTGGATGGGAAAGCCCTTCCTGCGCGGCATCGTCAATATGTGCACCATGCTGTATTACGGAATGAACACCCTCAGCGATGCCACAAAAATGCTCGGCATCCTGGATGAGGAGCCCACCAAGTTCGAAAAATGGCTTGCGAAGAAGCTGGGCAAGGGCGTGGATAAAATCGTGATGGCCGTTGCCATTGTCCTGGCGGTTGCCCTTTCCCTGGGCCTCTTTATGGCCCTTCCCGCCGGTCTTGAATCCGTGCTGAAAAGCTCCGGTATGGGCCCTGTGGGCTACACCCTCCTGGGCGGCCTCCTGAAGATTGCGCTCCTGATGGGCTATATGTTCCTCGTCAGCTTTGTTCCCGATATCCGCCGCACCTTCCAGTATCACGGCGCCGAGCACAAATCCGTCCATTGCCAGGAATCCGGCCTTCCCCTTACCCCGGAAAACGCGCAGACCTTTTCCCGCCTGCACCCCCGGTGCGGAACCGCTTTCCTGCTGATCGTGTTTTCCATCAGCATCCTGCTGTTCCTCGTGCTGAACCTGCTGGTTCCCATCAGCAATTTCTTCCTGCGTTTCCTCTTCCATCTGGCAATGCTGCCCGTTGTGGCCGGCGTAAGCTATGAAGTCCTCATGGGGTTGGCGCATTCCGATTCCCGGATCGCCCGCATCCTTCGCATTCCCGGCATGCAGCTGCAGCGCCTCACCACCCGTGAGCCCGATGCCTCCATGCTCGAATGCGCGATTGTTTCCGTCAATGTGGTCCTGAACGGCTTCCCGGAGGGAACGCCAAAGACCCCGGAAGGCTGGGGCATCTTTAAATCCTATGAGGAATCGGAGCCCGGGTACGTCCGTACGGCGGCCCTTCCCGAAGAGGGGCCCGCCCTTCCCGAAGCATGACCCCCTGTGCACTCCTCCGGCAAACGGCAGCCCGTTTCCGGCAGGCCGGAATCCCGGATCCGGAAACAGACAGCGCGCTGATTCTTTCCTTCCTCTGCCGCCGGCCTCCCCTGTCCCTTCGGCTGGACACGGATACGGTCCTGGATCCGGATACCCTGGAATCCTTCGCCGCGCTCGCCGATCGCCGCCTCACCCGTGAGCCTCTTCAGTATATTCTTGGAGAGGCACCTTTTTGCGGCCGTTTCTTCAGGGTGGACAAACGTGTGCTGATTCCCCGTCCCGAAACGGAAGAGCTGTGCCGCTGGGCGCTGGACCTGCTTCCGTACGGGGCAAACCTCCGTGTGCTGGACCTGTGCGCCGGAAGCGGCTGCATCGGGCTGACGATTGCCGCGGAGCGGCCTGGTTGTTCCGTAACCCTTTCCGATATCTCCGAAGATGCCCTCGCCGTTGCCCGGGGCAATGCGGCCTCGCTGGATGTCCGGGTATCCTTTTCCCAAAGTGATCTGATGTCGGAGTTTCCGAAGGATTCCTTCGATCTGGTTGTTTCCAATCCGCCGTATATTCCCGCCGGCGAGTGCCCTTCCCTCCAGCCGGAGGTCCTGCGGGAACCGGTCCTCGCCCTCAGCGGCGGCACCGACGGCCTGGACTGCTACCGGCGGATTGCTTCGGATGCGCCCCGTGTCCTGAAAGCCGGGGGAAAGCTGCTGATGGAGCTCGGTTTCGGGGAATCCGCCGCCGTCTCGGCCCTGCTCCGCAAGGCAGGCGCCTCGGATATTGTCGTCCGCAAAGATCTCAGCGGCGTGGATCGGATGATCCTTGCCGTCTTTTCTCCCGGGAGGAATTATGTTTAACAAGCTGGATGCGCTGCTGGATCGCTGCCGGGAGCTGGATGAAGCCCTTTCCCAGCCCGAAATTTTCCAGGATTATGAGAAATACCAGGTCCTTCTGAAGGAGCGGTCCGGCCTGCAGCCTCTTTTTGAAAAATATCATGAATACCTGTCTGTTTCCCGCCAGATCCGGGAAGCCCGGGAATTGCTTTCCGATCCGGATTTCTCCGCGGAGGCGGCCTCCGAGCTGGCGGACCTCTCTCCCCTGCAGGAAAAGCTCACCGAGGAGCTGAAGCTCCTGCTGGTTCCCCCGGATCCGATGGATTCCCGGAATGTGATCCTGGAAATCCGGGCCGGGGTCGGCGGCGCGGAAGCCGCGCTGTTTTCCGCGGACCTGCTCCGTATGTACCAGAAATACGCGGACCGGAACTCCCTGTCCTTCGAAATTCTTTCCCTGAGTGATTCCGATCTCGGCGGGGTCAATGAGGCCCTCCTGATGATTTCCGGGCAGGATGCCTTCGCCAGGATGAAGTTCGAAAGCGGTGTCCACTGCGTGAAACGTGTCCCTGTCACGGAGAGCAGCGGCCGCATCCATACCTCCACCGCCACCGTCGCCGTTTTCCCGGAGGCTGAAGAAGTGGAGCTGGAAATCAACCCCTCTGATCTCCGGATCGATGTTTTCCACGCCTCCGGCCACGGCGGCCAGGGCGTCAATACAACGGACAGCGCCGTCCGTATCACCCACCTGCCTTCCGGCACCGTTGTAACCTGCCAGGATGAGCGCAGCCAGCTGGAAAACAAGGCCAAGGCGCTGAAAGTCCTGCGATCCAGGCTGCTGGACCAGAAGCAGCGCGCCGAGGCCGAATCCCGGTTCCGGGACCGGCGGATGCAGATCGGCTGGGGCGATCGCAGCGATAAAATCAGAACCTATTATTTTAACCATGATTATGTGGTGGATCACCGTATCGGCCTTACGGTCAACCGGGTGGCCAATGTCATGAACGGTGATCTGGCTCCTTTTATAGACGCCCTGCGTCTTGCGGAAAAAACCGCAGTCACAAATACGCTTTGATTTCGAAAGGGTTTTTAAACATGGAAACGCAGCTTCTTCCCGCTGACGGGAATTCCCTCTCCCTGGCCTCTTCCCTGCTCCGCAGCGGCTGCCTGGTGGCCTTTCCGACGGAAACGGTTTACGGGCTCGGCGCAGACGCCACCAATGAGCAGGCGGTCCTGTCCATTTTCCGGGCGAAAGGCCGCCCTGCCGATAATCCGTTGATCGTCCATATTCATTCCCGCTCTCAGCTGCGGGATATCTGCACCGTTCCGGATCAGGCCGTTCCGCTGATGGACGCTTTCTGGCCGGGGCCGCTTACGATCCTGTTCAATAAGCTTCCTTCAATCCCAGATGCTGTCACCGCCGGCCTTCCCACCGTAGCGGTCCGGATGCCCTCCCACCCGGTAGCGGCGTCCCTGCTTCGCGAATGCGGTCTGCCCGTCGCGGCCCCTTCCGCCAATTCCTCCGGCCGCCCGAGCCCTACCCGTGCCGAGGATGTGCTGGAGGATATGAACGGAAAGATTCCGCTGATCCTCGACGGCGGGCCCTGTGATGTGGGGGTTGAATCCACCGTCCTGGATCTGGGCCACGGAGCCCCCGTGATTCTCCGTCCCGGCGGAGTAACCCGAAAGATGCTGGAAAGCGTCCTGGGGCAGGAAGTCTCCCTTGCCGGAAGCATTCTCCGCCCCCTGAAGCCGGATGAAAAGGCGCTGTCTCCCGGCATGCGCTATAAGCATTACGCCCCCAGGGCGTCCGTAACCCTGGTGGACGGAGAGGAGTCCGCTGTCCTTGCCCGCCTGCAGGAGCTGTACCGGCAGGAAACCGCCCAGGGCCGTAAGACCTGCGTCCTTTGCTTTTCCGAGCATGTGGAGCAGCTTCAGTCCTGCTCCCCCCATGACATCGGTTCCTCCGCCCATCCGGAAGAGGTCGCCCACCGGCTGTTCTCCTCCCTGCGCGGCCTGGACCGGGAAGGGATGGAGGTTGTCTTCAGCGAAGTCCTGCCACCGGAGGAAATGGGCCTTGCCGTCATGAACCGCCTCGGCCGCGCCGCCGCCTTCCGGATCATCCATGCCTGATTTTTAGCAAATGAAAAGAGCCTTCCGGGTTGTTGCACTCCGGAAGGCTTTTTTATGTCAGGGGATCAGATGTCCAGAAGGTCGCTGAAGGCTTTCAGGGCGCCGTCTGTTTCATGGGCCAGCACCCGCTTCGCCAGCACCTTTCCGAGCTGTACGCCCTCCTGGTCGAAGCTGTTCAGGTTCCACAGGAATCCCTGGAACATCACCTTGTTCTCAAAATGGGACAGCAGCGCGCCCAGGGCTTCCGGGGTCAGCTGGTCCCCGATGATGATGCTGCTGGGCCTGTTTCCCGCGAAATACTTGTTCCTGTTTTCGTCTTCCTTGCCGCAGGCAAAGGCCATGATCTGGGCCGCCACGTTCGCGCAGAGCTTCTGCTGGCTGGAGCTGCCCTGGATCTGGACGTCGTTCTCAATCTGGCTCTTCCGGAATCCGATAAACTGCAGCGGAACAATGTCCGTTCCCTGGTGCAGCAGCTGGTAGAAGGAGTGCTGTCCGTTGGTTCCGGGTTCGCCGAAAATCACCGGCCCCGTCGGGTAGTCAACGGGCTCTCCGAAGCGGTTGACGCTCTTTCCGTTGGATTCCATGTCCACCTGCTGCAGGTGTGCCGGGAAACGGCTCAGGGCCTGGCTGTACGGCAGCACCGCCGTTGCCGGGTATCCCAGGATGTTCCGCTCATACACGCCGATCAGCGCGTCCAGCATGGCCGGATTTTTCATGGGATCCCGTTCTGCGGCAAGCTTGTCCTCCTCTGCCGCGCCCTGCAGGAACCGGCCGAAAATCTCCGGCCCGAAGGCAAGGGACAGCACCGCTCCGCCGACGGCGGAAGTGGAGGAATACCGTCCTCCGATGTAATCGTCCATGAAGAACGCTTCCAGGTAATCGCTGCTCTTTGCCAGGGGGGAGGTCTCGCTGGTAACCGCGATCATATGCTTTGAGGCGTCCAGCCCCTTCTTTTCAAGCGCGTTCTTCACAAACGCCTCGTTTGTAAGGGTTTCCAGCGTGGTTCCGCTCTTGGAAACCAGCACGAACAGCGATTTCTCCGGATCCGTGATGTTCAGGATGCCCGAGGCGTCGTCCGGGTCCACGTTGCTGATGAACCGCGCTTCCATCCGGAAGCAGCCGTTCTTCTTTGCCCAGTTTTCCAGCGCCAGGTACATCGCCCGGGGGCCCAGGTCGCTGCCGCCGATGCCGATCTGCACAACCGTGGTGAATTTTTCGCCTTTTTCGTTGGTGATTTCACCCTTGTGGATTTTCTCCGCGAATTCGGCGATCCGTTTCTGCTGTTCAAGGTAAAACGCGCGTTTGTTGACTCCGTCGGCCACCACGTCCTTTCCCAGCTGTCCCCGGGTCAGCTGGTGAAGCACCAGCCGCTTCTCCCCGGTATTGATCACGGCGCCGTTGTACAGCTCCGCAAATTTATCCGCCAGGTCGCTTTCCTCCGCCAGGGCGCGCAGCTGCTCCAGCACCTTATCGTCCACCTGCTTTGCGGCGTAGGAATAGATCATGCCCTCTGCCATGGGAACCTGGTACGCTGCGACACGCCGGGCGCCTTTTTCCCCCGCCAGTTCCTTCGTAAGGTCTGTACGGCATCCTTCCTGCTTCATATCCTGATATGTCTTCAGTGTATCCAGGTTTTTCCATTCCATCTCTTTCATCCTCCGTTTTTCCTTGGTAGGTATCCTGTTGTACCCCGTGTTCCCGTCTTCGGCTTCCGGGGCTTCGCATCACAAAAAACCGTATGTATTATACTTGAATTACATCTCCTTCGCAATGAATTTCGGAATGAAAAGCGCCTTTCGTTCCGTCCCGGGCGCCCCCGGGCGCAAAAAGGCGGCCCGCCTTCCGGCCGGCCGTCTGTTTCGGTTCATTCGTTCAGTATGCGCTTCAGGAAGCTTCTGGTGCTCAGGCTCTCCGGATTGGTGAAGATTTTCTCCGGAAGCCCCTCCTCTTCGATCACGCCGTCCGCCATGTACACCACGTGGGTGCTCACGTCCCGCGCAAAAGCCATTTCGTGGGTAACCACCAGCATGGTCATCTTGTCGCTGGCCAGGGATTTCATAACATCCAGCACCTCTCCCACCATTTCCGGGTCCAGGGCCGATGTCGGTTCGTCAAACAGCAGAATTTCCGGTTCCATGGCCAGCGCCCGGGCAATGGCCACCCGCTGCTTCTGCCCGCCGGAAATCTGTGCCGGCCGCGCGTTGATGTAGGGGGCCATCCCTACCTTGTTCAGGTAATACAGCGCCCGGTCCCTGGCTTCCTCCTTTTTGATGTGGCTGACCTTCTCCTGTCCGATCATGCAGTTTTTCAGCACCGTCATGTTGTTGAACAGGTTGAAGCTCTGGAATACCATGCCGACCTTTGCCCGGTATTCCGACGCGTTCACCTTTCCCTTGGTCACATCCTGCCCGTGGTAAAGGATTTCGCCTGTCGTCAGCGTTTCCAGCAGGTTGATGCAGCGCAGCAGCGTGCTTTTTCCGCTTCCGCTTGCTCCGATAATCGAGGTGACATCCCCTTTGTTTACGGTGAAGTCAATGTCCTTCAGCACCGCGTTCGTTCCGAAAGTTTTGGACAGGTGCCGGACTTCAAGGATTGGATTCTCCATGCCTATTTCCCCTCCCTGATGTCTTTGTTGACCTCGTCAAAGGGCGATGCCGCGTCCTTCGGCAGGCTGTATGTCCCGGCCGTCATCACAAGCTGGTCTGTGTTCACCAGCTCGTAATTGGATTTTCCGGCCATCTTTTTCTCAATCTTCCGCAGCAGGAAGGATGCCAGCAGCGTCAGGCACAGGTATCCGACCATTTCCATCGTAGCCGAGGGGAAATACTTGAACACCGCCCCGGATACCATCTTGTGCACCGCAAAGAAGTCCGAGAAACCGATGATGAACATCACCGAGGTATCCTTGACGTTGATAATATAGTTGTTTCCGATCTGCGGCAGGATGTTTCTCAGCGTCTGGGGCAGGATCACATAAAGCATGGCCTGCCAGTGGTTCATACCGATCGCTTTTGCTCCCTCAAACTGGCCGACGTCGATGCTCATGATCCCGCCTCTCACGGATTCCGCCATATACGCTCCCGTATTGATGGAAACCACGAGAATGCTTACCGTCCAGATATCCTTGAAGGCCACCCCGAAGAAATACGGGAGTCCGTAGTAGATAAAGACCGCCTGCAGGATCATGGGGGTTCCCCGGAACACTTCCACATAGGCCTGGATGATGATCCGGATCAGCCGGAGAAGGAACCGTTTGATAATATTGTCATTCGGGCCGTAGGGAATGGTCTTGAGTATGCCGCACAGAAAGCCGATCACGCATCCGATCAGCGTTGCAACCGTGGCAAGAATCAGCGTGTTGGCAATTCCGGTCAGGTAGACGGATCCGTATTTTTCCCACAGCTTGCCGATATCGGAAAACAGCTGGATTAACATGATGATCCCTCGTTCCTTGTTTCGCTGTTATTCGCTCAGCGGCTGGATTTTGATCGCTTCCGCCATCAGCGCGTTGAAGTCGTCAGCGGTCTTGTCCTTCAGGTATGCATTGATGGCGTCAACCAGCGCCGTGCTTCCCTTGTTCACGGAGATGCCGATGTTGATTTCCTCGTCGGAAACCTGGAAATCATCGTCGCTTCCGGAGAAGTCCAGCAGCACGAGATCCGGATAGGCAATCAGCGCGCCCTGGGCCGTGGGCATGTCGGTGCAGACGAAATCAACCATTCCGGATTCCACCGCCATCAGCATCGCCGGAGCGGATTCCGCGGGCATGCTGATCTTCGCGTCCTTGATCTGCGGCAGGCAGTCTTTATACCAGATCGTTCCGATCTGGCTCGTGCAGCTTCCGCCGGCCAGGTCGGAGATTCCCTTTGCCTCGGCAAACTTGCTGTCCTTCTTCGCCAGGCACACGATGCTCGCATAGAGGTACGGTCCGGCAAAGTCAACGGATTCCATGCGCTCGCTGGTCATGCTCTGTCCGGCGATAACCGCGTCGCAGATTCCGGATTGAACCGCGGGAATCAGGGATTCCCAGTCCAGCTGGAGGATTTCCAGCTGCCATCCGTTCGCTTCGCAGATGGCCTTCGCCGTCATAACGTCGTATCCGTTGGCGTACATGTTGCTGTCCTTGATCGGAACAGCGCCGTTGGAATCATCCGGCTGGGACCAGTTATAGGGGGCGTACATGCATTCCATCGCCACCGTCAGCACGCCGTCTTCCGTTTCCTTGATCCCTTCGGCACCTGCCGCGGCGCAGAACACCGTCATCAGCATCAGGGCCAGGATGCCTGTAAGAACCTTCTTCATCGAAAATAAGCCTCCTTGTTCAATTCTTCCCGTGCCCGGCCGTCCTCCGGATCCGGTACACAGCTTTGCAATACACCGGAATTTTAACATACTGTACTTCCCGCCCGCAATTCCTGTATTGTTCCTTTGATGTTCCTTCTTTCGAAGTATAAAAAAATAGGCTGTCCCGGTTGATTCGGGACAGCCATGCAAAATTCCGTACTGAAATCAGCGCTTGCTGAACTGGGGTGCCCGGCGGGCAGCCTTCAGACCGTACTTCTTGCGTTCCTTCATACGAGGATCGCGGGTCAGCAGACCAGCCTTCTTCAGGGTTCCCCGCAGCTCGGGATCAGCCTTGCACAGGGCGCGGCTGATGCCGTGACGGATGGCGCCGGCCTGGCCGGTAAGTCCGCCGCCGCGAACGTTGACCATCACGTCGTAATTTCCGACATTGGTCAGGTTCATGGGCTGACGAACCGTCATCTTCAGTGTTTCAAGTCCGAAATAGTTGTCGATATCGCGCTTGTTGATCACAATCTTGCCATCGCCGGATACCAGACGGACGCGGGCAACGGCTTTCTTACGACGGCCAACAGCACTGTATTCTCCCTTAGCCATTCCTGATTACTCCTTTCCGCGTCTTACTTCAGTTCCAGCACTTCAGGCTTCTGGGCAGCCTGATCATGTTCAGCGCCGGCATAGATCTTGAGCTTCTTCGCCATCTGGCGTCCCAGCGGTCCCTTCGGCAGCATGCCGACAACCGCGTGGCGGACCGCAAATTCAGGCTTTTCGGCCATCAGCTTGCGATACTTGGTTTCCTTCAGTCCGCCGGCGTATCCGCTGTGGTGGTAGTAGATCTTCTGATCCAGTTTCTTGCCCGTCAGCACCGCCTTGGAGGCGTTGATGATGATCACGTAATCACCGGTGTCCATATTGGGGGTATAAATGGGCTTGTTCTTGCCGCGAAGAATGTTCGCAACCTGGCTGGCCAGGCGGCCAAGAACCATACCCTCTGCATCTACGACATACCATTTACGGTCAATGTCCGCAGTCTTCGGAATAAAAGTCTTCAAAGGTTATTCCTCCTAGAGTGATGGTTGATCATTCCCTCCATGATGGTCGCATGTCGGGATCAGTGTCAAGAGCTTCCGGGGCTGGCGGAGCTTTTGATGCCAACGAATATCTTACCTCATACGTCCCTGCAAGTCAAGCATTTTCTTTCTGTTTTCAGGCCCTTCTCCGCGCTTTTTTTACGGTTCCGTAAGGATCCGTTCCTTGCGGAGTCCCTTCGGGTAATGGTTCTTGATCTGTCCGCCGCTTCCCTTTCCCCAGCCCAGCGGAAGACCCCGGTACCGGAGGACGGTCCATCCCCCGGCGTCCCCCTCAACGCTGAGTCCGGAAAGATACCGGGCGGCGTCTTCCCTTCCCAGCTCCGTCACCGGCGCGTCATTGACGATCCTTCCGCCCAGCGCGGCCGCATGGTCCGGAATCAGGATCTTCCCCCGCGCTTCCGCCAGGTGCAGTCCAGCCCGCAGCACAGGAACGCCCCGCAGGTCCGGGCATTGCCCCGTCCGCACCAGCAGGCTTCCGAACCGGCCGTCCGGCTCCGGCAGCCAGGGGAACTGCTCCCGGAACAGCCGCAGCTCCTCCCGGTCCGGCAGGGGGAAGGGCCGGTTCATCCGAGGCCGCTCCCCTGTCCCCGTTCTCCTCATCAGGGCTGTAAACTGTCCCTCTCCGATGTCCCGGTGCGGAAGGCAGAGGTAGTATCCCTTCTCCCCGTCCGCTCCCGGAACCCGGAACGGTTCCGTCCGGAATTCCGGAAACTCCCGGGTGAACCACCCGACAATCTCCTCGTTTTCCTCCGGATTGTAGGTGCATGTTGAGTACACGAGCCGTCCCCCGGGTCTCACAAGCCGCGCGGCCTCCCGCATGATCTCCCGCTGCCTTTTCGCGCATCCCGACGCCTGCTCCGCGGTCCATTCCTTCCGGGTCTCCGGGTCCCTCCGGAACATTCCTTCTCCCGAGCAGGGGGCGTCCACCAGCACACCGTCGAACATCCCGTTCCAGCTTTCCGGTATTTTGTCCGGAAAGCAGCTGGTCACGATGCTGTTCGTGATCCCCATCCGCTCGATGTTCCGGCTCAGGATCTGCGCCCTTTTCCGGATCGGCTCGTTGCATACAAGGAGCCCCTCTCCCTTCAGCTTCAGGCCCATCTGCGTCGATTTTCCTCCCGGCGCGGCGCACAGGTCCAGCAGGATCTCTCCCGGCCGGGCGTCCATCACCTCCGCCGGAAGCATCGCCGCCGGCTCCTGCAGGTAGAAGGCCCCCGCCTCGTGAAACACCGTGGCGCCGGCCGTGCTTTCTTCCGGAAGCACATATCCTGTCTCCGTCCAGGGAATCCTTTCTCCCCCCGTATAGGCTTCCATTCCCTCGAAGGGTTTCTCCGGGTTCATCCGGATCCCCCGCACCGGTCTTCCCGCCAGCGCACGCAAAAAATCCGGCAGCTTCTCTCCGAGCTGTCGGCTCATTCTTTCCGTAAAGGCTTCCGGCAATGCGGTCATTCCTGTTCCTCCATCCATTCAGGAACCATGTATCTCCGCACCGGGATCACCGGGGTATGCAGGCTGCTCCGGCGGAGAATCTCTTCTTTCCCGGTGGTGCAGACCCGGCTGATCCCCAGCTCCCGGGCGCATTCAAGCACAATGCGCTCTCCATGCTCAATCATTTCGGGGGTAGTCTGGTCCGCCAGGTTGGTGTTGTTGATCAGCAGGTCGGTCTTCAGCCGGCCCCTGCCTTCAATCCGCCGGGCCAGGTCCAGGATGTCCTCTGCCGTCCCGGTCAGGGGCCGCATGCAGTTGATCACCAGCGCTGAAACCGTATTCTCCCTGAATTTCATGAAGGACGGATAATACCTGCCCAGCGCCGCCGCTCCCGTATCGTCTCCCCCCACGTCAAAAATCACCCGGTCGGAGGGCACCTCAAACACGCTCTGGATCTCCGCCGGCAAGGCCGGAATATCCACGGTTGTCAGGGCGAAGGTGGGCATCAGCACCCGGATGCCGGCTGCTTTCAGCTCTTCCGCCTTCTCTCCCGTCCTGAAGTATGGGTTCACGATGTCCAGGTCCACCAGCGTGGTCTTTTCCCTTTTTGCGCATTCCATCGCGAGATTCAGGGAAATCTCCGTTTTCCCGCTGCCGTAGTTTCCGGTGATCACCACAAACCGGTGTTTTCCGAATATGTTCGTCATTTGTCCTGATCCCTGCTTCCCTGCCAGTTTTCCGGATAGACCGGGGCGTTGTACGCTTCCCGCCGGTCCACGATCGGTTTCGGGGGATTATAGTGGAATTCCTCTTCGTTGTCCGGATCCCCCAGCAGGCGGATCAGCCGGGTCCGTCTCCTTCCGGGCCGTTCCCTTTCCGCCGGAATCTGCCGTTCCTCTTCCGTGTATGCCTGCGCGGGCCTCCGGTAAGGGCTGTCCGCGGGAACAACGTATCCTGCCGGGGTAACCTCGTCCGGCTCTTCCTCTTCCGGCGCCTCCGGGATCTCTTCCTCGGGAGTCCGCCATCTTTCAAGCTCGTCCGTCTCCGGTTCCGCTTCCCGCTGCGCCGCAAACCTGCGCGCGGGAACCTCGGGCTCCGCCGGCGCGGCCTCTTCTTCCGCCGTTTCCCCGGTTTCACCCCTTCTTCCCAGCAGCCTGCGCAGGGCGGACCGCCAGACCTTGTACGGCTTCCACCGGAAAAGATAAACGGTAAAATCAGCCGCAAGTCCTGCTGCGCACAGGACCAGGGCAATCACGATCCAGTTGTTTCCGATGAACTGAAGAAACGGGTTTCCGTTTCCGGAAGACAGGGCAGACCAGAGCATGGAAATCACGGCCTGCACCCATCCCAGCAGAACGCTGAAAACGGTATTTGCAAAGCTGCCCATTCATAGCTCCTTTATTCTTCGACCTTCTCAACCTCGAGCGTAACAATCACGGTATCGTTGGAAAGAACCGCGTCCTCCGAAGGCTTCTGCACTTTGATGTTGAATACCGTGGTTCCTTCCTGCAGCGTCTGCAGGTCAATGATGTACTGATCCAGGGGAAGGTCGTCCAGCTGCTCCAGGATTTCGCTCTTCGCGGCTACCCGGACCGTCTCCGGGGAGATTTTCATGGACACCACCCTGTATCCGTCCCGGACGCTTCCGCTCAGGCCGATCTGCTCCTCGGTGGAAAAAGCCTTTGTCGGCAGCGCGCTGGCCTCAATCAGCACGGAGTCAATCATCAGGGATTCCGTTGTGATCCCCAGCAGCGGGCTTTCAACCAGTTCCCCCGCCCGGTTGTACAGCTTGATTTCCCCGGTGGTAAGAACGGATTCCTCGGTCCAGTCCAGGGAATCCGGGTCCAGGAAAACCCTGGCCCTTGAAATGGTCTGCACAAGGGATCTCGGCCCGTTTACGGAAATCAGCGCCGGATCCACCGAAGGACTGGGAATGTACCAGTCCCTGTACCATCCGTTCTGGTAATCCCCCGTAACCGTCACCGATACGGGAATCCGCTGCCGCACAACGTAGTCCTCCACATCAACGGTCAGTGCCGAGGGAACAGTGTTCACAACCTTCCCGTAGGTGCCGCTTGCCGTGCTCAGGATTTTCAGCTCCTGCTTCCCGGTTCCGCTGATCCTGGAAAGGTCCACCCGGAGGTTGTAGGCGGATGTTTCCGCCGTTTCATACTGCCGCTGCGGAACCGCTGCAGTAACGGTAACGTTGGACAGCAGCTGGTCCATATCGCTGACCACCACATATCCGTTCCGCCGGAGCGTGTCCGCTCCGCTGACGGTGATGTTCACGTTCTGCCAGGTCTTGTCCCGTGTCAGGGAATCATCCTGGGAGATCAGCCCGGCCCACAGGATCACGGAGATCAGCACCGCGATCAGCTTGATCCATCCGTTGTGGAATACGATGTGCCGGAAGATCATCCGCAGCTGCTTGCCGGCGGCCTTCGCCCGGGCGGAGAAGGATGCTTTACTCACTTGTCTTTCCCTCCGCTTCCGCTTCCGGATCTTTCCCGTCTATCATGGCTTTCAGGAAAGAGAGCAGCTTGGTCTTCTTCTCGGTGTACAGCTCGTCCAGGATCTTCTCCAGGGCTTTCACCGTCAGCGGCCTCGTCAGGGCGCCGTCCCGGGCCATGCTGACGATTCCGGTTTCCTCAGAAACCACCAGCACCAGCGCGTCCGTATTCTCGCTGATGCCCACCGCGGCGCGGTGCCGCGTACCGAGCTCCCGGCTGACGCCGCTGGCCTCCGCCAGCGGCAGGATGCACGCCGCTGCCATAATCTCCCTGTCCCGGATCACAACGGCTCCGTCATGAAGGGGCGTGTTGGGCTCAAAGATGTTCTCCAGCAGCGGTGCGGAGATTTCAGCGTTCAGCCTGGTCCCGGTATCAATCACGTCCTGCAGCCCTGTCTGCTGCTCAAAAACGATCAGGGCGCCGACCCGGCGCTTGCTCAGGTCCATAATGGTCTGGATAATTTCGGAAATAATGGTATCCCGCTCTTCGTCCTGGCTTTTCTTGGGGCCTTTCTTGAACACGCGGCTCCGGCCCATGCGTTCCAGCGCCTTCCGCAGCTCCGGCTGGAACAGGATCACCAGCACAACCGCGCCGTTCTGCAGGATGGCGTTCAGCAGCCAGTTCAGGCTCACCAGCCCCAGCAGGTTGCTCAGCAGCACGATCACCAGGATCATCAGCATTCCCTTCAGCAGCGCGCTGCCCCTGGTATGCCGCGTAAGCAGAAGAAGCTCATAAATAATCACCGCCACGATCAGTATGTCGATCATGTCGGTGATTCTGACCCGGTGAGTCAGATTCCAGATCATGGTTCTCAGCGTCCCCATCAGGTTGGTCATCTGCTCACCCCCTTCTTCCCTTTCATTTTATTATACACGAGCTACCCTGAAAAAGAAAGAAGGATATTCATCTTTTTTTCATATTTCTGACATAAAATCCCTTGCGGTTTCCCGGTTTATTTGGTCACGATAAACTGGTTCATCATGTACCCGTATACCCCGCCGATCAGGATGAAATCCCACTGGGGGCCGGGCGTAAGGATCGTCAGGGGGGTTCCCGGGGCGTAGGTTCCGATTACCGTGTGGTTGTATCCCGGGCCGTTCCGCAGGTTGACATTCTTTCCGTTGTAGCTGATCACATAGCTGCCGCCGCTCGGAACGAAGGGATCCGGCACCGTTTTGCTCAGGAACGCCGTCATCATGTATCCGGTTTTCCCGTCGATGGAAATCCGGCTCCAGGTTCCTCCCGGGGTGATCATTCCCGCCTTTGTCCCAACGTCGTAGAAGCCAATCACGTTGTTTCCCTTGGAGGGCGTGGAGCGCATGTTCACGCCCCGGCCGTTGGTGCTGGTAACGTATACGTCATACAGCACCGTTCCTCCTCCTCCTCCGCCGCTGCCCGGATCCGTTGCCGTCAGGAACTTCGTCATCATATATCCGGTGTATTTGCCGATATCGATCCTGCAGAAGGTCCCCAGCTTGTCCACGATTTTGCATTTTGTTCCCGGCGGATAGGACGCGATCACGCCGTATCTCGTTCCGTTGCCGGACCGGAGCCGCACGTTCAGCCCGTTCGTGCTGGTTACCCAGGCGTCCCCGCCGACCACCAGGTCGTCCCCGCTCACGGTCAGGTAGCTCCCGAGCATGTATCCGCTCAGTCCGTCCGGCGCGGTCACCGCGTACCAGGCGCCGCTCTGCCCGGTAATGGTCACAACCGTCCCCGTCGGATAGCTGGCCAGCTGTTTCCCGTTGTAGGACGGATAGCTGCGCAGGATCAGCCATCCTCCGCGTACCTTCCCTGTTCTCTCCGCGCCCGCCGTGCCGCACACTGCGGCAAACAGTATCACGAGGGCAAGGAACAGCGCTGCGGGAAAACGCCTTGCTTTCCGTATCATTTCCGTATCAGTCTCCTTCTCTGGATGCATCTCTGATCCTTAATGATTGTACACGCATATCATGCCCCGTGGCAAGGCATTCCCTGCGATATCTTACGCTAATCAAACGGGTCAGTCCCCGTTTTCCTTCCGAAGGATAAAAGAAAAACCCCCTTCTTGTTCGGAAAGGAGTTTATCACACGCGATTCTCTCGCTTACACCGCGGCAGCCTTGTTCAGCTGCTTGGCCAGACGGGCCTTCTTCCGATTGGCGGCATTCTTGTGAATAACGCCCTTGGAAGCAGCCTTATCGATCACAGCGGAAGTCGCGGACAACTGCTCATTGGCATTGGACGGGTCGGCGGCTACAGCAGCATCAAACTTGCGAACGGAAGTACGCATGCCGCTCTTAACGATGCGATTACGCAGGTTTTTCTTTTCGCTGACCTTGACGCGCTTCTTAGCGGACTGGATATTCGGCAACTCGGTTCACCTCCCCTTAGGATCCTTAAAAAACCATCGCATGGCATAATATCATGTTTGCGTCCAAATTGCAACCCTTTCCCGAAAAAAATGTATCATTCCGGGCTTTTTTCCCTTCCCATCCGGCCGGCTTTGGTTTATAATGAATGTAGTTTCAAGGCTGTTTTATATTGTTTTCGCGGAGGACGCTCCTTTGTCTGGTTATCGCACTGGCTATCTCCTCGGTACCTTCGATCCCGTCTCCCTGGCACACACGGAATCCTGCCTTTCCTCCCTCCGGGAGCTTCGGCTGGACCGGGTCCTGCTTGTGCTGTCCGGCGCTTCCGCCGGAACGCCCCGAAGGGATCGCTGGAGGATGCTGGTCGCTGCCTGCGCCGGATCCAGGGACCTGGTCCCCGTGAAGCTGAAAAGGGGTGAGGGGTCTGCCGCCCTTCGCGCCCTGTTCCCCGGGGATAAGCTGATTCCCCTTCCCCCGCCGGTTTCCGCCGGGAAGGAGCTGTGCCCCTCTGTGCAGGAGTACTGCGATCTGCTGGATCTGTACGGCGCCCGCCGTCCCCGGATCGACGATGCGGAGTCCAGGATCCGCCTCCTTTTCAAGGCGCTGAATCCCCATCGCTTCGCCCATTCCCTCTCCGTTGCCCGCACCGCGGCGCAGCTTGCCGCAGCCTTTGGCGCCGATGCGGCAAAGGCGGAGGAAGCCGGCCTGTTTCATGACTGCGCCAAGTGCCTTCCCCTTCCGGAGATGCAGGAAATCGCCCGCGAGAATCACCTGACCGACGAGCCCGAAGTGCTGGCCTCCCCGGCTCTGCTTCATTCCATCGTCGGCGCCGTCCTGGCCCGCCGGGATTACGGGATCACCGATCCGGACATGCTTTCCGCCATCGCGTACCATAATACCGGCTGTCCCGGAATGTCCCCCCTTGCCATGTGCGTCTGCCTTGCCGATTTTATCGAGCCCAACCGGGAACCTTTCCCCGGGCTGGAGGAAACGCGCCATCTCGCCGGGTCCTCCCTGGAAAAGGCGCTCCTCTTCTCCCTGGAAAGCACTGCAGACCACGTCCGCTCCAGAGGATACCCGCTGTATCCGCGAACCCTGGATACCATTGCCTGGCTCAGGGCACTGCCCGCCGTTTCCGTCAAATAATACTGAACAGGAGGAATCTCATGCAGGATCAGGAACTGGTACTTCATCTGGCATCCCTGCTCTATGAAAAAAAAGCCCGGGACATCGTTGTCCTCAATGTATCCCATCTCACGGTGCTGTGCGACTATCTTGTCATCGCCAGCGGAAGAACCGCGAATCAGGTCTCTTCCCTGACCGATGTCGCCGATGAGTTCATGGCCGGCGAAAACGTCCTCCTCCGCCGCAGCGAAGGCTCCCGGGAGGGCCGCTGGGCCGTTCTGGATTACGGCAGCATCATGGTTCACCTTTTCCACCAGGAGGAGCGCGCCTTTTACGGCCTCGACCGCCTGTGGAACGACGGCACCAACACGCTGGATCTTCCCTTCGACCAGACGGTGCCGGACTGACCCGCCTTCCCGCTCCCGTATTGAAAAAGCCGTTCGCTGTGAACGGCTTTTTGCTTTGCGTATTGCTTTTTAACCCTTCCGGATCTCCAGGATCCGGTCCAGGATGATTTCCGCCGCTGCCCGCTTGGTCATGATCGGCAGTTCCTCCGTCCGATCCGCGGTGATCAGCGTAACGATGTTTGTGTCCGTGTTGAATCCCGCTCCCGGCCGGGTTACGTCGTTGGCCACAATCAGGTCCAGGTTCTTGGCGGCAAGCTTTTCCTTCGCGTGCTTCACCACATGGTCCGTCTCCGCCGCGAATCCCGCCAGGATCTGGCCTTTTTTCTTCATGGCCCCCACCGCCTTCGCGATGTCCGGGTTCTCCTCCAGGGTGACGGTCAGCGCTTCCCCCGCTTTTTTCTTGATCTTTGTTTTCGAGAAGGTCGCCGGCCGGTAGTCCGCCACGGCGGCTGCCTGGATCACAATATCCTGCCGTCCCGCTTCCTTTTTCATGGCCCGCAGCAGGTCCGCCGCGGATTCCGCTTCAACGATGCGAACCCCGGAAGGAACCTTCGCCGTGGTGCTTCCCTTTACCAGGGTAACCTCGGCTCCCCTGTCCCGGGCGGCTTCCGCCAGCGCGAATCCCATCTTTCCGCTGGAATCGTTGGTCAGGAACCGAACCGGGTCCAGCCGCTCCCGGGTTGCCCCGGCGGTAACCAGCACCTTCAGTCCCTGCAGGTCCGCTTTCGCTGCCAGAATCCTTTCGATTTCGGCAACGATCTCCTCCGGCTCGCTCATTCTCCCGGCGCCCTCGTCCCCGCAGGCCAGCATGCCGGAGCCCGGGCCGATGATGTGCACGCCGCGGTTCCGGAGGGTTTCCACGTTCTGCGCCGTGGCCGGCGCGGTCCACATGCCCGTGTTCATGGCCGGGGCCGCAAGAACCGGGGCCTTTGTGGCCAGCACGGTGGTGCTGAGCATGTCGTCCGCGATGCCGCAGGCCATTTTCGCCAGGATGTTCGCCGTGGCCGGCGCAATCACAAAGATGTCCGCCAGCTTCGCCAGGGCCACGTGTTCCACGTTCCAGGTTTCCGGCGTAGCGAAGGTGTCCGTTACAACCGGGTTGGCCGAAAGGGTCTGGAAGGTCAGCGGCGCCACAAACTTTGCGGCGTTTTCGGTCATGATCACATGGACCTCCGCCCCCAGATGACGCAAACGGGAGACAATCTCAGCGCTTTTGTACGCTGCGATGCCTCCCGTCACGCCCAGCACGATCTTTTTGCCGGCAAGGTTCATTTTATTCCTGCTCCTCTGTCTCAGTCGGTTTATCATAGGTCAGCAGGCCGCGGTTGATTTCTTCCACGGCAACCTTCAGCGGCTTCATTCCCTCCGCGTCGATCATCGGCATGGCGCCGTTAACGATTTCGCGGCCCCGCTTGCTGGCTTCCACAACCAGGGTGTAGCGGCTATCTGCGTGGTTCAGCAGTTCAAGTACGCTCGGATCTACGATGGACATTTTCTTTTCCTCCTGACTCATTCTTCGATTTCCGGAAAATAGCGGACGGAGTTCTGTTTTTCCGCCCGTACAATGGCAGCCAGCTGGTCGAAAGCCAGCTCCAGGTCATCATTCACAACCAGGTACCGGTACCGGCCCATCTGCTCGATTTCGCCCCTGGCGTTGTGCAGCCTGCGCTGTATTTCTTCTTCGTTCTCCGTGTTCCGGGTGTGCAGGCGCACCTTCAGGTCGTGATAGCTCGGAGGAAGAATGAAAACGCTGACGCAGTCCTTTTCTTTCTCCATAACGGAGCGCGCGCCCTGCGGGTCGATATCCAGGAGCACGTTCTGCCCCCGCTCGATCCGCTCGTACACCTCGCTTTTCAGCGTGCCGTAGCGGTGCATGTGCACGCACGCGTACTCGAGGAACGCGTCCTCGCTGAGCAGTTTATCATATTCCGCGTCGGAAATAAAGTGGTAGTGCACATCTTCTATTTCGTTTTCCCGCCGCGCCCGTGTCGTAACGCTGACGGAAAACGCAAAGGACGGATCCTTGTCCAGCAGCTTTGCCACCAGGGTTCCTTTCCCGGCCCCCGACGGCCCCGAAATCACCAGAAGCATTCCCTTTCTTTTTTCCTTCATGCTTCCCTCTCCTCTGTCTTCCCGTCGATCCTGGCGGCTATGGTTTCCGGCATGAGCGGGGACAGGATCACATGCTCCGAGTCCATCACGAGCACCGCCCGGGTCTTATGTCCGCAGGTGGCGTCGATCACATGCCCCGCGTCCCGGGCGTCCTGCACCAGCCTGCGCACAGGGGCCGCGTCCGGTGAAACAACGGCGATCAGCCGGTGGGCTGCCGCCATATTTCCGTATCCCACGTTAATGAATTTCATTCCGCTCACTCCACATTCTGAACCTGTTCGCGCAGCTTCTCAATCTCACTCTTCAGGTCAACAACGCACCGGGCGATGGCCCCGTCCTGCGCTTTGGATCCGATGGTGTTTGTTTCGCGGTTCATTTCCTGGATCAGGAAATCCATTTTCTTGCCGATTTCCTCCGGCGCGTCAAGGTAGAGCCGCATCTGCTTCAGGTGGCTTTCCAGCCGGGCCAGCTCCTCGTCAATGGCACACCGGTCGGCCATGATCGCCGTTTCCTGGGCCAGCCGCTGCGGGTCGATCTCCTCCGTCAGGAGCGCCTTCAGCCGCGCCTCCAGCTTTTCCCTGTAATCCGAAACCACGAAGGGCGCCCTTTCCGCAATCTTTTCCCGCAGCTCCGCCGCCTTGTCCAGGTGCGTCCGCAGGTCCTCCTTCAGGTGGGCGCCTTCCCGCTCCCGCATGGCCTTCAGCTGCTCCACCGCCTGCCGAACGGCTTCGGTGCACAGGGAGGTAATCAGCTCGGAATCCATTTCCTTCTCGGTGAGGGTGGTCACGGCCTCCATCTGCAGCAGCCTGCTGACGCTCAGGTCGTACTCCGCGCCAAGCTCCTCGCTCAGCTCCCGGCCCGCCTGGCAGTACTGGCGCGCCGCCTCCCGGTCCACCTCGATCCGGACGGAGGAGGCCTCCGTGCTGCGCACGGTCATGAACACGTCCGTATGTCCCCGCCTGATTCCGGCGCCGATTGCTTCCCGAACCGGCGTCTCCAGGAAGGAAATGTTCCGCGGCAGCCGCATGCTGATGTCCAGGAAGCGGTGATTCACGGTCCTGAGCTCGGCAGTCACTTCCCAGCCGTTTCCCTCAGCCCGTCCCGTTCCGCATCCTGTCATGCTTTGCATATGCCGCGCATCCTCCTTCGGAATGATTCCGTATTCGTGGGTAGAATTATACCATCCGGTTGTAAAAAAGGCAATGAAAATGGTTTTCTTTCAGCTTTCCCCATGATATAATTTTCATATATGAAAACTGAAAGGGGTATCTGAACGATGAAAAGAAGAATCGGTATCCTGACCAGCGGCGGCGACTGCCCGGGCCTGAACGCCGCCATCCGCGGTGTTGCCCGTGCCGCCTATGAAATGTTCGATGCTGAAATCGTCGGTATCCACGACGGCTACCGCGGCCTCATCGAGGGCGACTGTTCCGAAATGAAGCGGAGCCAGTTCTCCGGTATTCTCACCATCGGCGGAACCATTCTCGGCACAAGCCGTACTCCCTTCCGGGATATGCGGAAAATCGGCGACGACCAGGTTGACAAGGTGGCCGCCATGAAAAAAACCTACAAGGCCCAGAAGCTGGACTGCCTCGTAACCCTCGGCGGCAACGGAACCCATAAAACCGCCAACCTCCTCGCCAAGGAAGGGCTCAACGTGATCGGCCTTCCCAAAACCATTGACAACGACCTGTACGGCACCGATTTCACCTTCGGATTCCACACTGCCAACGATATCGCCACCGGGATTATCGACCGGATTCATTCCACCGCCGCCAGCCACGGCCGCTGCATGGTCATCGAAATCATGGGCAACAAGGCCGGCTGGCTGACCCTGTATTCCGGCGTTGCCGGCGGTGCCGATGTCATCCTCATTCCTGAGATCCCCTACAATATCAACAAGGTGGCCGAGGTCGTCAAGCGCCGCGCCGAAAGCAACAAGGGCTTCACCATTATCGCCATTGCCGAGGGCGCCATGGACCGGGAAGAGGCCAAGCTGAAAAAGAAAGACCGGGAGGCGAAGCGCGCCGCTTCCCACTTCTCCGCCAGCGCCTATCTGGCCCAGCAGCTGCAGGAAGCCGTTGGCGTGGAAGCCCGGAGCGTGGTTCCCGGCCATATCCAGCGTGGCGGTACCCCCTGCGCCTACGACCGGATCCTGTCCACGGAGTTCGGCGTTCACGCGGCGGAGCTCATCCGGGATGAGATTTACGGCGTCTCCGTTGCCCTCAAGGGCAACCAGGTTCACCACAATCTCCTCAGCGAAATCGCCGGCGTGCCGAAGCCCGTTCCCGTGGATCACCAGATGATCGTCACCGCAAAAAATATCGGCATCAGCTTTGGTGACTGATGCCGTCTTCCCATCCTATTCCCATGTTTCCCACACTGCCGGCTGATAGCCGGCAGTGATTTTATTTCCGTTCCGAACGATCGGGGTTTTCAGCAGCCAGGGATTCTCCTGGATCGCGGGAATCAGCAGCTCCGCCCGGTCGTAGTAGCAGGCCGGGTGCTCCTTCACCTTCCGGTCCTCCCGGTCCAGCAGCTTCTCCGGCCCGATGGCGTCCATCATCAGGCGTACTTCCCGCTCCCCCAGCCGGTGCTTTTTGAGGTCCAGCCCCTGGTAGGGAATCCTGCGCTCCTTGAAATACCGTTCCGCCTTCTGGGTGTCGAAGTTCTTCTTCCCGAAGTAAATCTGAATGTTCATTCCCTTTACCTTTCGAATTTCCGCAGGTCCCTGCCGGCCAGCGTCAGGATCAGGCAGTTCTTCGGATTGTTCAGCCGTGAAGCCACCCGCTCCGTGTAGCGCTCCCGCAGCTCCTGCAGGTTCAGGTTCGTGCTGATCACCGTGGACAGCCCGCGGTTCTGCCGCTCGTTGAGCAGGTTAAACAGCTGTTCCACCGTAATGTTCTGCATCAGCGGCTCGCTTCCGAGGTCGTCCAGCATCAGCACCGGAACGTCCGTCAGCTCCCGCACGCCGTTTTCCGATTCGAAGTAGCTTTTCCGGGCCATCTGCAGGAAGGTGTACGCGCTCACGATCAGCACGTTCATCCCCCGTTCCACCAGCCTCGCGGCCATCGCCCGCATCAGGAAGGTCTTCCCCAGCCCGCTTCCCCCGGTCAGCAGCAGGTCCCGCTGCTTCACCTCCGGGTACTGGTCCGCCCATTTTTCGCACTGTTCCCGGGCAATGGCGGTCAGCTTCCGCTGGGTGATTCCCGTTCCGTTCACCGGTTCATCCGGAATCAGGGAAGCGTCGTATTTCTCAAAGGTCTCGTCCGGGTTGTTTCCCAGTCCGATCCTGTCCCGCAGCTTCTGCTGGTAGGCCTTTTGCAGGCATTCGCAGGGCTCCCGCACCGTGTCCCCGACATATCCCGTGTCCCTGCAGGTGGCGCAGCGGTATACCGGCGCCAGGTAATCCGTCGGAAATCCCGCTTCCTGCAGCTTCTGCCCGATCCTCCGGTTCAGCTCCTGCATTTTTTCCGGAAGGTTCTCCGCCTTCGCGTTGCCGTCCAGGATTCCCCGGATCGTGCCGAAAACCAGCTCCTCCCGTTCCCGCGCCAGCGCCTCGATTTCAGGATGCCCGCTTCTGATCCTTTCCCTCCGGCCGGCTTCCTGTTTTTCGTTCTCCGCCCGCTGCGCGGCGTATTCATTCATCAGTTCGTTCAGCAGGTCCTCACGCATGCCCGTCCCCTCCGTTCATGGAAAGCATCCGCTGCATGGCTTCTTCCTGCTCTCCCGAATAATCCCGCTGTTCATACTGCTGGGCCGTCACGCCTTTTCCGCCGCTCCTGCCCTGCGTCTCTGCGGTTTTTCTCCTTCGCTCCCGGATTTCCTTTCCGGCCTCCTCCGGGGTCCGGATGCCCTTTTCCGCCCATCCGGTAAGGATTTTGTCCATATAGCTCACCGGCTTTTTGGACTCGAAGGCAAGCTCCGCCGCCATGGTGATCATCTCCCGGCTGAAGCCGAGCTCGCTTTCCCATTTGTCCAGCATCTGCAGCGTCTTCTGGCCTGTTTCCGCGTCCCGGGAGGTCCATTTCCTCCGGAGCGAACGCAGGTATTCCTCCTTTTCGTGGAACGCCTCAATATGCTCCCGGATGTCCTCCTCCCGCCTGAATCCCCGCTCCTTCCAGCTTTCCAGCAGCCGGAGCACCGAGTCGAAGGAGTGGCGCTTTGTCCCGCACTCCCGGGCGGCAATCAGGATGATCTCCTGGGGATACATTTCCGTCATCTGTTTGTACAGCTTCCGCTGGGCCGCTGTCACCGGGCCGTACTGGCCCGCCTCGGAAAGCACCTGCTTCAGGTTCTTCCTTTCCTGTTCGTAGGCGTCCAGCTCCGCCTTCCCCAGGGGCCGGTCTGTTTCTCCCCGGCTCCGGTAGGCCTGCTCCAGGATGGAGTCCACCAGCGCCAGGCTCGGATCGCTGGTTCCCGTCCTGTCGCAGGCGTCCTCGATGGCCTCCTGGGTGAAATGCCATTCCTGCACCCATTTGCGGTACAGCATCAGGTTCGCGTCCGAGGGATTGTACCTCTTGCCCATCTTTCGGAGCACCTTCCGGAATCCGGCGTTCATGGCCTCGTCCCTCTCCAGCACCTGCTCCGCTTCCTCCGCGGTGAAGGCCTTTTCGTCCGAAAGCATCATGGCCGTTTTCTCTGCGTCCTTGATCCGGAAATGCTTTCCCCGGGTCCGAACCATGTATTTCAGGAGCATCAGGATCACTTCCTGGGAAAGATGCAGGTCCTCCTTCCACTCGTAGCACGCCGCGATTTCCGATCCGTGGAAATCCCGGATGCCGTCGAAGCAGCTTTCAAGCTCCCTGCAGAACTGCACGTATTCCGTATCTACCGGCTCGTCCCCCGCGAAGGTTTTCTGTTTGATGTTGACATACTGCCAGGCCGGCGGATGATCCTGGATCCTGCGTACGATCCCCCTGCGCTCCCAGTATCGGAAGGCCGTCAGGATTTCCTCCTCCGTCATGCCCAGCTCCCGGCTCATGCTGCCCGCGTCCATCTCCTTCTTGGGGTGGTAGCAGCACAGCAGTCCGTACAGGTATACCTTGACATAGTCGCCCTTCGCGCCCGGAAGGTATTCCAGGATAAACTGGTTTTCCACCGGCGTGATGTCAAACATGGCAAACTGTTCATCAAAGGCGAATGTCATGGGTCCCTTTCTCCTCCCAGGTCAGTCCGGATGATCCTCCAGGATCGCCGCGGCCGCCTTCTTCCCGGCCCCCATGGCCAGGATCACGGTGGCGGCTCCCGTAACGGCGTCTCCTCCGGCGTATACGTTCTTCATTCCCGTCCTGCCCGTCTCGTCGGTCTTGATGCCGCCCCACTTCTCCGTGGGCAGGTCCGGGGTCGTTTTTTTGATCAGCGGGTTCGGGCTGTTCCCGATGGCCACGATCACGGTTTCCACCGGCATCTCAAATTCGCTTCCGGGGACCGGCACCGGCCTTCTCCGGCCTCTTTCGTCCGGCTCGCCCAGCTGCATCTCAATGCACTTCATCCCCGCGACGAAGCCGTTCCCGTCTCCTTCGATGGAGGTGGGAGCCGTCAGCATCTTAAAGGCGATTCCCTCTTCCTTCGCGTGGTGGACTTCCTCCGCCCGGGCGGGCATCTCCTTCTCGCTCCGCCGGTAAACGATGGTCACCTCGGCTCCCAGCCGCTTGGCACAGCGCGCGGCGTCCATGGCTACGTTCCCGCCGCCGATCACCGCCACCCGCTTTCCGATCTTCACCGGGGTGTCATGCTCCGGGAAGGTGTAAGCCTTCATCAGGTTCAGCCGGGTCAGGAACTCGTTGGCGGAATATACGCCGCAGAGGTTCTCTCCCGGGATTTTCTGGAAGTTCGGAAGTCCGGCGCCGCTTCCGATGAAGATCGCGTCGTATCCTTCCTCCAGCAGCTCGTTCACCGTGAATGCCTTTCCGGCTACCGCGTTGGTGATAATCCGCACGCCGATCTCCTTCAGGGATTCAATCTCCCGGGCAACCAGCGCCTTGGGCAGCCGGAACTCGGGAATGCCGTACATCAGTACGCCTCCCGCAGTGTGCAGCGCTTCGAAGATGGTAACGTCCCATCCGGCCTTCGCCAGCTCTCCCGCGCAGGTAAGTCCCGCGGGGCCGCTGCCGATCACTGCAGCCTTCTTTCCGTTCTTCGGCTTTGTTTCCGCCTTCGCCGTGCCTTCCGCCATGGCCGTGTCCGCGGCAAAACGTTCCAGCCGGCCGATTCCCACCGGCTCGCCCTTGATCCCGCGCACGCACTTGCTTTCGCACTGGCTTTCCTGCGGGCACACCCGGCCGCAGATGGCCGGAAGCGCGTTCTGGCTGCGGATCACCGCATAGGCGCCGGTAATGTCCCCCTCCCGGATCTTCGCGATAAAGTCCGGAATCGGAACGTTCACCGGGCATCCGCTGACGCAGGGGCTGTTCTTGCAACGGAGGCAGCGATCCGCCTCCTCCATGGCGATTTCCCGGGTGTAGCCCAGGGCGACTTCCTTGAAATTGCCTGCCCGCACCGCCGGATCCTGCTCCGGCATGGGATTCTTTTTCAAAGACATATTCGGCATGTTTATCTTGCCTCCCCTGTCAGTCTGCAGATGTGTTTTTCACGGGCCTGCGCTTCCTCCGGGCGGAACATCCTTCCCCGGGCCATGGCCTCGTCAAAGTCCACCAGGTGTCCGTCGAAATCGGGTCCGTCCACGCAGGCAAACTTGGTTTCCCCGCCGACCGTCAGCCGGCATCCGCCGCACATTCCCGTTCCGTCGATCATGATGGGATTCATGCTCACAATGGTTTTGATCCCCAGCGGCCGGGTCATTTCGCTGACTGCCTTCATCATGGGCAGCGGCCCGATGGCGATCACGGTGTCGTATTCCCTGCCGGCCTGGATCTGCTTCTCCAGGGCCTGGGTCACGAATCCCTTGTTTCCGTTGCTCCCGTCGTCCGTCATGATGATCAGGTTGGAGCACGCGGCCTCCAGCTCGTCCTTCAGGATAATCAAATGCTCGTTCCGGAAGCCGACGATCAGGTCCACCTCCGCGCCGGCTTCGTGCAGCGCCTTCGCCTGGGGATAGGCAATGGCCACGCCCAGTCCGCCGCCGATCACGGCTGCCCGGCGGATCCCTTCCGTGGCGCTGGGCTCACCCAGCGGCCCGACGAAATCCAGCAGCGCGTCTCCCTCCTCCAGCGAGTTCAGCTTCTCCGTGGTATAGCCCACCCGCTGGAAGATAATCGTAACCGTTCCCTTTTCCCGGTCGTATCCGGCAATGGTCAGCGGCACGCGCTCCCCTTCCTCGTCAATCCTGAAAATAATAAACTGCCCCGGTTTGGCCTTCCTGGCCACCATCGGCGCCTCCACCGTCATCAGGGTGGTGGTTTCATTCAGTTCCTGCTTCCTGACAATAGGGTACAATGCTGTTCCCTCCCGCATTTTCAGAATGGATTTATTCTACTCTTTTCCCCTTCTCCGCGCAACTGCTTCCCTGTCTTCCTTCCGTTTTCCTTTCCCGCAGGCGCTCCGGCCCCGCCCTGATTTCTGTCCAACTTTCCCCGATAAAGCTTTTATTTCATTTTTACCTGTGCTATAATGTTTGTACTTTGTAAAAAGGAGGTCTTTCCCATGCCACTTGTTACTACAACTGAAATGTTTAAAAAAGCCTATGACGGTGGATACGCCATCGGCGCGTTCAACGTCAACAACATGGAAATCATCCAGGGAATCACCGATGCTGCCGGCGAGCTGAAAGCTCCCGTCATCCTCCAGGTGTCCAAGGGTGCCCGCGCCTATGCCAACCACACCTACCTGGTCAAGCTGGTGGAGGCTGCTGTTGAGCTGAATCCCGAAATCCCGATCGCCCTGCATCTGGATCACGGCGACAGCTTCGAACTCTGCAAGAGCTGCATTGACGGCGGTTTCACCTCCGTTATGATCGATGCTTCCTCCAAGCCCTACGAAGAGAACATCGCCCTGACCCGTCAGGTCGTTGAGTACGCCCATGATCACGGCGTCGTGGTCGAAGCGGAGCTCGGCACCCTCGCCGGCGTTGAAGACGAAGTTTCCGTCGAAGCCGACAAGGCCATGTACACCCATCCGGAAGAAGTCGTCGACTTCGCTACCCGCACCGGCTGCGACTCCCTGGCCATCGCCATCGGAACCAGCCACGGCGCTTACAAGTTCAAGCCCGGCACCAAGCCGCAGCTCCGGTTTGACGTTCTGGAAGAGTGCTCCAAGCAGCTGCCCGGCTTCCCCATCGTGCTCCACGGTTCTTCCTCCGTGCCGCAGGAATTCGTGAACATCATCAACCAGTACGGCGGAAATATGCCCGGTGCCATCGGCGTTCCGGAAGATCAGCTCCGTCAGGCCGCCCGCAGCGCTGTCTGCAAGATCAATATCGACTCCGATATCCGTCTGGCCATGACCGCTGTCATCCGCAAGTACTTCGCGGAGCATCCGGATCATTTCGATCCCCGGCAGTACCTCAAGCCCGCCCGTCAGGCTGTGCACGATATGGTCGCGCATAAGATCGTTGACGTTCTGGGCTGCGATGGAAAGGCCTGATCGTTTTCCGGTTCATTCAAAAGGTGCTGAAGCGTTTCTCGCTTCAGCACCTTTTTTGTGTTCCTTCGTTTTTCCGCGTTACTGTTCGGCCAGCAGGGGATCGTAGATCTTCGCGGGCTTCGGGTTGTAGGTATCCTTGAACAGGAGCTCCCGGTTCGTCATCACGCCGTCCGTGTAGGTAACCCGGTAGCTGTTGACGATGCATCCGTCCTTGGCGTTGGCGGCGCTTTCCTTCTCGCTCACGTATACCGGTTCCATGATGGAGGGCAGCACCTCAACCGTCTCCGTTTCCAGCGTGTACTTCTCGTTTCCCGTGTCCGCGCCGTAAATGCTGACCTTGGCCATCAGCCGGTTTTTGTTGCTGGGGTCGTTCAGCACCTCCGCCGTGATGTAAAT
The DNA here is from genome assembly GCA_946187775.1 of uncultured Clostridia bacterium. GTDB lineage: Bacteria > Bacillota > Clostridia > Christensenellales > Aristaeellaceae > Aristaeella. Next base: position 23,283 of record CAMHSI010000003.1, on the reverse strand, counting down.
CGGCTCCTCCGTGGTGTTCTTGAACACCATGTCGATCTGTTTTCCGCCCATATACACCGTGGCGTCCTTCCCGTATTCCGCGTAGGATACGGAATCCGAGTGCGGCCTGCGGCTTACAATCTGCATCCCCGCGCATACCGCCGCCTGGTAAACCGTCGTGCTGGCCTGGCAGGCCCCGCCGCCGATTCCCTCAACATGCTCGTCGTTGATGTACTCAATGGCGGGGAAAAATCCGTTGGCGATCGTTCTCTCGCCTACCGTCTTGTTGAAGCTGAACGTCTTCCCGGGCTGGAGCACCGTCCCGGAAATCAGCTGGAAGCATCTCCGGATGTTGTTGTTCCGGTCCTCCGTGGAGTGCTTGTCAATGGGCGTTGTGGCGGAAGCCCGCAGCGCGTAGTGCTTCTCCAGCGCGGCCACCGTCTGCTGCGGCTGGATCTCCTCCGGAACCAGCTCCACCGTCCCGCTCGTCATGGTGCTCACCATCTGGTACAGCTGTTCCTTCAGCGGTTCCGTATTCAGCACCCGTCCCGGAACCTCCTGCTGGAAGACGAAGGGGTACGCCCGGGTGGTGTCAAAGGCAAGCACCTGGGCATCCTGGGCCGGAACGTCGATCTGTCTTTTCAGCTCCGCCAGCAGGCTGTCAATCTGCTGCGTGTCCCCGTCCGGCCTTGCGGTGTATGCGGAGAAGGGCTGCTTCTCCAGCTGTTCCATCTGTTCATACCGCTCCGCCTGGGTTCCGGTGTGCCCCAGCCTCCATGCTTCGTTCAGGATTTCGTGCAGCTCGTTCTGGTCCGTGTTCATGTTCAGCAGGTTCGTGTCAATGTTGGCCGCAACCTTGCCCTCGTAAACCAGCTGAACCTTCCAGGCGTCGTGGCGCTGGTTGATCTGGCTCATCACGGAATTGATTGCCTGCTCCGGCGTCATTCCCTCCAGGGCGATGCCGTCCACATAAATTCCGGGACAGTAAACGTTGTCGTAGGGGGTCACCTTGTCGCTGATCTTCTTCTTTTCCGTCATGTCCCGGGATACGTGGATCCCGGCCCACACCGCGCCTCCGATCAGCGCCAGCACCACCACCGTCACAACCGCTGCAATCAGCGCCTTTCGGTTGCCTTTCTTCTCCGGCACTGCGGGAGAGGCGGGAACCGCCGCTCCCTGCACGCCATTTCCGTAGCCGTAGGGGGGCGGTGCCATGCCCTGTGTCCCCGGCATATTCGGGTAATTTCCCCGCCCCGGCTGCTGCACCGGCCGCTGGGTTCCCGTCTGCTGCGGCACAAATCCCCGGTAGGGCCCGTAGGCGCCGGTATTCCGCATCTGTTCCGCCGCGTTTGTCACCCGCTCCGGCGGGGAGGCCTGGCGGGAGGAACGCCGGTTTCTATGCTGCTGATCCGTGGTTCATCCCGCCTTTCGTTGTTTTTCTCATGGTTGTTTCAGTTCAGGAGCTCTTGGTCGTCCGGACCCTTTTCTCCGTTTTCCTCTTCTTCTCTCTTCTTTGCCGCCCGCTCGGCTTCCTCCGCCGCAAGGACGTCCTTCACTTCCTCAAGCACCTGGGCCGCGGTCCTGGGCTTGTCGTCCCCAAGGCCTTCTTCAACGGCGCCGGTTTCCATCACGGAGAGGAATTCCGCCCGGTTCAGCGTCTCATGCTCCAGCAGGGCGTCCACCAGGGCGTCCAGCCGGTCCTTCTTCTCCCGGAGAATGGCCTTCGCCTGCTCGTAGCACCGGGCCAGGATGGAAGCAACCTCCCGGTCGATCTTCGCGGCAATCTCCTCGCTGTATTCCCGGCTCTGGCCGAATTCCATGCCGACAAACACTTCCTGGTCGCTGCCCAGGTAAATCGTTCCGATGTTGTCGCTCATGCCGAACTGGGTAACCATCTTCCGGCAGATCTCCGTGGCCCGCTTCAGGTCGCTGGAGGACCCGGTGTAGATCTCGCCCAGGGCAACCTCCTCTGCCGCGTGTCCGCCCAGCATCATCGTAATCTGGTCAATCAGCTGGCTCCTGCTGATGTTGTCATGCTCCTCCGCAGGCAATGCCAGGGTGTGGCCTGCAGCCTGTCCCCGGGGCACGATGGTAATCAGGTGCACCTCGTCGCAGCCCTTCAGCAGGTGGCCGACGATGGCGTGGCCGCCTTCGTGGTAGGCCACCATGCGCCTGTCCTGTTCGTTGACCTTGTGGCTCTTCTTTTCCGGACCCATCTGAACCCGGGCAATGGCGTCGATCAGCAGCTGCTGGTCGATCTTCTTTTTCCGCGCCCGCGCCGCCAGGATGGCCGCTTCGTTCATCACGTTCTCCAGATCCGCGCCCGTGGCGTAGGGCATCCGCTTCGCGATATTGTTGAGGTCCACGTCCTCCGCCAGGGTCTTCCCCCGGCTGTGCACCTTCAGGATGGCAACGCGGCCTTCCTGGTCCGGATAGTTCACCGTCACCTGCCGGTCAAACCGGCCCGGGCGCATCAGCGCCGGATCCAGGATGTCCCGCCGGTTGGTGGCGGCCATCACAATGATCCCCTCGTTTACAGCGAAACCGTCCATTTCAACCAGCAGCTGGTTCAGGGTCTGTTCCCGCTCGTCGTGTCCGCCGCCGAGGCCCGCGCCCCGGTGACGGCCCACCGCGTCGATTTCATCGATGAATACGATGGCGGGAGCCACCTTCTTCGCCTGTTCAAACAGGTCCCGCACACGGCTGGCGCCCACGCCCACGAACATTTCCACAAAGTCGCTGCCGCTGATGGAGAAGAAGGGTACGCCCGCTTCCCCGGCAACCGCCTTGGCCAGCAGGGTTTTTCCCGTTCCGGGAGGGCCCACCAGCAGGACGCCCTTGGGGATCCGGGCGCCGACCTCGGTATAGTTCTTCGGGTTCTTCAGGAAATCCACCATTTCCTGGAGCTCTTCCTTTTCCTCGTCCGCCCCCGCAACGTCCGCGAAGGTTACCTGGTTCTTGGAAGGATCCTGCATTCTCGCCCGGCTGCGGCCGAAGGACATCACCCGTCCGTTGCCGCCGCCCTGGGCCCGCATCATCACGTACCATACAACGGCCATGATCCCCAGCATGATCAGGTAAGGGATGAATTCATACCACCACGGAATCGTGATGGGCGCCCTGTACTGGATGCTGAAGTCCAGGTCTTTCACGGAAACGTCGTCCAGCTCTTTTCCTTCCTTGGTGGCCTTCATCTGCCGCACGGTCTGGATAAAGTCTTCCCCGATGGTGGTCTCAAAGTCATAGCTTCTTTCCGGAAAATCCACGTCGGCGGTCTGGGTCTGCCGGTTCTTTCCGTCAAACACACCCACCAGGGACGTTCCGCGGATGGCCACCCGGCCTACTTCTCCCTTGTCCACTGCCTTCAGCAGGTCCGGGTACTCGATCCGCTTGCTCACGGTGCGGTTCAGCCCGCCGTTCAGCAGAATGGCGATGATGAGCAGGGTACCGATCAGGATGAAATATCCGAGTATTCCCCTCGACGGTTTCTGTTTCAACCTTGTATCCTCCTGTTTTTTATAATCTTTCGCTCCGTCTGTCCCTTCGGACCCGGAGCCTTCTTATTTCTCGTAGATCCGCGGGCTCAGCACCCCGATATCCGGCAGGTTCCGGTACTTCTGGTCATAGTCCAGTCCGTACCCCACCACAAAGGCGTCCGGAATGTCGAAGCACATGTAGTCCACCTTCAGGTCCTTGACCTTCCTCCTGGCCGGCTTGTCCAGCAGCGTCGCGATCCGGAGGCTGCTGGCCCCGCGCTGGAACAGGATCTGCTTCAGGTAATTCAGCGTGACTCCCGAGTCCACGATGTCTTCCACAACAATGACGTCCTTCCCCAGGATGTCGTTGTCCAGGTCCTTCAGGATCCGGACGACGCCGCTGGTTTTCGTGGCGCTTCCGTAGCTGGAAATCGCCATGAAATCAAGGGTCATCGGCAGTTCAATTTCCCGGATCAGGTCCGCGAAAAACACGGAAGCCCCCTTCAGGATGCATACAAGCACCGGCGTTTTCCCTTCATAGTCCCGGGTAATCTGCTTCCCGAGCTCCCGAACCTTCTCCGCAATTTCTTCCTTCGTCAGCAGAATCCGGTCCAGGTCCCTGTATAATCCAGCGTTCCGATCCATCAGTCTTTTTCCTTTCCTTTACTGTTCTTCCAGGGGAGTTCTCCCTGCCATTCCAGCCGGATGTTCCCGGCGTCCTCCCGCCAGGGGGGTACGGCTCCGGCGCCGATGCCCGCGGCCAGGAGAACCTCGTTTCCCCGGCACAGCAGGGGAATCTCGTCCCGCCACGGGGCGTCCACGCCCCGGTCCGTAAAATAGTCCTGCAGTTTCCTGCTTCCCTCCATGCCGAAGGGCCGGATCCTGTCCCCCGGCCTGCGGGTGCGTACCGTGCAGCCTTCCGCGAATCCCGCCGGCACCTCCTGCGCCGTCGTTCCGTTTCCCGGATTCCCGGCAGGGGGCAGTGTCCTCAGGGTAATCTCCCCGAACCGCGTTTCAGGGGCGGTGTATGGAATCTCCTCCATATTCTTTTTCCGGATCCCGGTCAGGTAGATGCCGTTTCGTCCTTTTTCGGCGGTCAGGTCTCCCGGAAGGCTGATCTTTCCCCGCCCGGCTTTCGCCAGCCGGCTCAGCTCCTCCGTCTGCCGCGCGTCCAGGGCGTGATCCTTCCGCTCCGGGGCGTATCTCTTCCACCAGGTCCTCAGGATCCTGTCCCCCAGCGCCTCCGGCAGGGCCGCCAGCGCTTCCGTGTCCAGCCATCCGTCCCGGCTGTGCTCCCGGAGGAAGCTTTCCGCTTCTCCCTGGAGCGCCCGGTTGTCCCCGGCAATCACGGCGGCGGTCCGGGCAATCCTTTCCGTAACCCCGCCGGCCATTTTCTCCATCAGCGGAAGCAGCTCCTTCCGGATCCTGTTCCGCAGGTATGCGCCGCTCTCGTTGGAGGAGTCCTCCCGCCAGGGAATGCCCGCCTCCCGCAGCGCCGCGCGGATTTCCTCCCGGCCTGTGCCGGTCAGCGGCCGCCAGATGGTGAATCCTTCCCGGAAATCCCTTTCCCCCATGCATCCGAGGCCTTCTGTTCCGGCTCCCCGCATCAGGCGCATCAGGAAAGTCTCCGCTACATCGTCCCGGTTGTGGGCCAGCACCAGGTTCCGGATTCCCGTCTCCTCCATGATTTCCCGGAAGCAGCGGAACCGCGCTTCCCGGCAGGCGTTCTCGTCCGTCCTGCCGCCCAGGTCCGCCCGCGCCGTGCGCAGGGGGATTCCCAGCTTCCTGCAGAAGTTCCGGCAGAATTCCTCGTCCTCGTCCGATTCCCTTCCCCGAAGCCCGTGGTTCACGTGCACCGCCAGGATTTCGGTCCTCCCCGCTTCCTTCTCGGCCGCCAGGAGCACCATCAGCGCGGTGCTGTCCGCTCCCCCGGAAAAACCGGCGGCGCATTTTCCCTCCGGGAACGCTCCCGGCCGGAGCTGCAGCAATGGCTCTTTCTTCATTATGATTCGGGCAGCGGCGCGCCGCACACGTTGCAGGGCTTCAGCTTGTTGTAGGGATCGTTGCCCAGCTCCGCGAAGGTGAACTGCCCCTGCAGCGGCGTAAACTTGGAGTTGATGATCCTGCAGCTCGGATCCAGGTGGTAGTACTCACCGCCGCTGGGGTTGTAGTACAGCACCGTGTTGGAATATACGGCGGGGGTGGCCGTAACCGCCGGGGTCGGCGTCACGTTGGGATCCGGAGTCTCCTCTGCCACGAAGGACTGCAGGCTCTGGGGATCCACGTACCATTCCTCGCCTTCCTTCAGCATCAGCACTGTCATCCGGTATTTCTCCGGATCCTTGCCGTTGTGCCGGTCCATGGTCGAGGTCAGGGTCACCTGCCGGCTGGTGTCCGCGTCGGTGCCGGTGATGTTTTCCGGCGTGCAGTCCTGGGGCGTCCTGTTCGCCAGCAGGCCGAAGAGGCTCGTGCGCGGATTCTCCTGCTTGTTCTGCCAGCTCGGCGCGCACAGGGCCAGCATTTCATCCTGCCGGTTGCCGCTCCAGTACTGGAAGAAGGTAACCAGCCGCTCCATCAGGCTGTTGTCCCTGGTCTGCGGCTCCGGGGTAACCTCCGGCGGAGCGGTGGCGGCGATGAATCCGTTTTCGGCGGGAATTTCCGGAACCCCGCCGGTTTCTCCGGAGCTTGCGGCAACGGACCCGCCGTTGGTTTTCTCCGGGGTGTTGGTGGTGTCCGCCGGGGCCTTCAGCAGGAAGCTCGCCGCCGTCAGCACGCAGAGGGCTGCCGCCACAATGGAGTAGGTCTGCCGTTTGTTCGGATCAACCCCCATGGGACGGACCCACAGCAGCGCGGTGGAGCCCGCCGCCAGCACCATCAGCAGGATCTTCAGCGGAACGCTCCGCGTCACCAGCACGCCCACCGCGAAAAGCACCGCCAGCAGGGCTCCCGCCGCGATCAGGTGCCAGTCCCGGATCGCAAAGGGCCTTTTCCTCACAGGCACCCGCTGGGGAACATATCCGCCGCCGTTGAGCGGAATGGAGTTTGTCGCCGCCGGATCCTGGGGCATCTGCGGCGCCCGGCCCATCTGCCCGTAGGGGTTGTACCCGGGCTGGTATCCGCCCTGGGGTGCCTGGTATCCGCCCTGGGGCGGCTGGTATCCCGGGCTTGTGTATCCCGGGCTGTAGGGCGTCTGCGGAATGTAGCTCCCGCCGTTTCCGGCCTGGGGGGCCTGGTATCCGTTCTGGGATGCCTGGTATCCCGGGCTTGTGTATCCCGGGCTGTAGGGCGTCTGCGGAATATAGCTTCCGCCGCTGCCTCCCTGGGGCGGCAGGTTGTACCCTCCCGGCGCGCCGTAGGGAGCCCCGGCGTTCACCGGAGCGCCGGCGTAGGGCGCTGCCTGCGGATCCTGGGCGTATCCCTGCGGAAGCCCGGTATTGTATGCGGCCTGCGGCGCGGTGTATCCCTGCTGCGGCTGGTATCCCGCCGGGGAATTGTAGCCTGCAGCCGAGCCCGGCCTGTATCCATCGTAAGATCCCTGGAACTGTCCTCCCTGTGCGGGCGGATATCCCTGATTCATACCGTTCTGGTTCATTCACATTCCCTTTCCGCCGTTTCCGGCGTGGTTCCCTTCGCTGCTCCGGAATGGGTGCAGCCTAACGATGAATTTTATCATTCTTACATTGAAATGTAAACCATTTTTGTTCCCCTCAGCGCAATTTCCCCTCCCGCGGCAGCGGGTTCCCCTTCGTTGACATTCCTCTTTGCGCTGTGGTAAAATTTGAGGTAATCTCAGCGATGAAGGAGTTTGGTTTTTTATGGACACGACACTGCTCATCATGGCCGCCGGCCTTGGTTCCCGTTACGGTGGAAATAAACAGGTGGATCACATCGGTCCCAACGGCGAAATCCTCATGGAGTACTCCATCCACGATGCCGTGGAAGCCGGCTTCACAAAGGTGGTCTTCGTCATCCGTCGCAGCATGGATGAAATGTTCCGCGAAATCATCGGCGATAAAATCGCGAAAAAGGTCAAGGTTTCCTACGCTTACCAGGAATACGATTCCCTGCCCGGCGGCTTCGTTCCCCCGGCCGACAGGACAAAGCCCTACGGAACCGTGCATGCCGTCATGTGCGCCAAGGACCTGATCCATGAGCCCTTCGCCGTCATCAATGCCGACGATTATTACGGCAAGGACGCTTTCGTGGCCATGGCCGATTCCCTCCGCCGCCTCCGTGAGGGCGGAAACAAGGCCTCCATGGTCGCCTATTACCTCAAAAACACCGTTTCCAAAAACGGGCATGTCACCCGCGGTGTCTGCACCACGGATGATGCCGGCCATCTTGTCCGGGTCACCGAAACCTACAGCATCCTTCCTTTCCCGGACGGAACCATCCGCGATATCCACGATGATCCCGACGGCGTGATCCTCGATCCCGACGCGCTGGTGTCCATGAACCTCTGGGGCTTCGCTCCCTCCTTCTTTGAATACGGAATGAAGTACCTCCGTGATTTCCTGAACGATCCTTCCGGGGATCCCCTGAAGAAGGAGTGCCTCCTTCCCGCCCTGGTGGACCACCTTATGCATACCACCGGCCTCCAGGTGGAGGTTCTCTCCACAAAGGCCGTCTGGTTCGGTGTCACCTACAAGGAGGATAAGGCCTACGTCGCCGGCGAGCTCAAAAAGCTCCATGAAAACGGCAGCTATCCCCCCGCTCTCTGATCCCGGATCTTCCCGCCCTTCCTTTGCGGAAGGCTTTCAAAGGGTTACCACGCCTTAAGCGGTAACCCTTTTTTACAGCTAAAGGAGTGATCGCCTTGTCTTCCTTCCTGCTCAGCATCGGCACCGCCGCCCAAAAGCTCCTGCCGGATCTTTTCACAGCGCTTTCCTGCGGCGTTTCCCTGCCCGTGGAACAGCTGAATGTCTTCAGCCTTTCCCAGGATCAGGAATCCTGCGCTGAGGCGGCGGAGCTGGCGTCAGGGCTTTCCGCCTGCCGGCGCCTGCCGGGCTTTTCAGGAAAGAACGCCGTTTTTCCCGCAGGAGTTGCCTTTGCTTCCTGCGTTCCCTCCTTCCGTTCCCTCCGGGAGCTGACGGAGGATCCGGATGCCTCCGTCCTGATTTCGGCCCTCCGGGGCCGGGGGCTCCCCCTGTCCATCGCAACGGACCGGGAAGCCGTGGAATGGTCCTTCTCGGATCTGCTCCGCCGTGGGGAGTCTTCCTCCCTGCAGCCCTTTTTCTCCTGGCTTGGGGAGTTTCCTTCCGGCCGGGATCCGGAGGATCCGGTCCGTTTGTTTCTCCTGGCGGATCTGAGCGATCCTTTTTCCGCCGGCATTCTCCTGGTGCTTCTGCAGGAGCTGCGGGAGCTGCTTAAAAACAGACCGATGTCTGTATATCTGATCGGTCTTTCCGAAGTGTCCTCCCCCCTGCCCGAATCCGTGCGTCCCGTTCTTCGGGGTACGCTGCAGGCCATGGAGGACCGTGCCCTGCTTCGCTTATCCGGGGATGCCCCGGCCCGCGGGGCGGATGCTGCCTGGCTGCTGTCCCTGCCTTCCTCCCTTGCGGAGTCCGGGGAATCCGGCCGGCTGCTGGCCCTGTCCACCGCCCGGATCCTCGGCGCTGTCCTGGGCGGGGAAACGGAGCCCGCCCCCGGCCTCCATACCCGGGAAACCGACGGGATTCTTTCCCTGTCGTCCCTCGGGGACCAGGCTCCCGTCTTCGCCGCCCGGGTAAACTGGATGGCCTGGATGCTCTCCGATGTGTTCCCCTCCCTGCAAAATTTCCTTTCCCGTCCTTCCCGCCTGCGCTCCCTGACGGTGAACCCCCGTACGGCCGTTCTCCGCCGTCTTTTTTCCGATGTCCCGGATCCCGCGGCCCTTGCTGCCCTTCCGGAGCAGGCCGGGAAAACCCTCCGGATGCTTCTCTCGAACATCCTGCGTCTCTTCCGTTCCGTCCCTTCCGCCCTCCGCGATTCCCCGGAGGCCGCCACCCTCTGGCAGCAGGCGGTCAACGCCTGCGGGCGGTATATCACCGTTGCCTCCGAATATGATACCTCCGTGGCGGAAGCGCGGGAATCCGGGCTGGATGCCGTCCGCCCCGTGCATCGTGATTCCCTGGCGGATACTGAGGAGGAAAAGCTTGCCCGCCGCCTGGCGGCCATGGAGCAGCAGCTGGAGGAAGAAGGCCGCGCCCGTTCCGGCATTCTCTCCTCCCTGGGCGGCTACCGTTCCCTCCAGGTACGGCTGGACTGCCTGAACCGCTGTCGTTCCGCCCTGCGAGACGCGGAGAAAAAAGCCGCCTCCCCCACGGAATATGCAGATCACCTGGCCTTCCTGAAGGCTGAGCGGCGGATCCGCCTGCTGAAGGCGGCCGTCGCCCGCTGCGAGGCGGAGCTGGATCCCGTTTCCGTCCAGTCCCAGGTGTCCGCCCTGCCGGTTTCCCGCCTGCAGCATGCCGGTCCCTACGACGGAACATGCCTCACTCCCGAAGCGGGGCGCGCCCTGGAGCAGCTTTGCGCCGCGGATCCCGCCGACGCCTCCCTGCGGATTCCGTCCCCGCTTTTCCGGGATCTTCCCGCCGCGGATGCGAAAAACCGCTGGAAGGCGCTGCAGTCCGCCTGTAAGGATCTTGTCCCGGCGGATCCCTTTGTCTTCCTGCTGGATCAGTCCCTTTCCCTCTGCGCGGAGGAGCTTTCCGGCTGCCGCTTCCTGTCCGGCGGCGGCATGCCCGCCCTTCCCCTGCTGCCGGACCTGATTCCGGAATCTCCCCTGCTCACCCTTCGGAATGTGCTCTCCCTCCTGCCGGAGGAAACCCCGCCGGAAAGCGCCGTCGCGGAGCGCCGGGGCCTGCTGGCCATGCTCCTGCTCCGGCAGTACCGCTCCCTCCGTCCCGGCGAAGCCTCCCTGGTCTCCTCCTGCGTTTCCGGGGATTCTCCCGTTTCCCGCTGCTGGCTCTCCGCCCGCCGCGCGGAGAAGGTTTTCGTCCTTTCCCTGGATCGGGAGGGGGATGCGTATCCCTTTGCCCTGGTCCTTCCCGGGGAGGATTTCCTCCCCGCCCGGAGAACCGCGGCCTGTACTCCCCTGGTTCCTTCCTTCGTCACCTGGTTTGACCGGGAAAAAGGGATCTTCTCCGATCCCTGCAATTCCCTGGGCGAAGGGGACCGGATGCTGCTCCTGGAGCGGCTGAATGCCTTTGCCGGCGCCCTCTCCGGGGAAAAAGCGTCTTCCCGGCTCGGGGTCTTCCTCCGGGAGTTCCTCCGGGATCTTTCCCGGGATCCGGAGCCCTTCAGGGAGGACCGTGCCCTGAAAACCAGGATCCGGGCGGTCTGCGGCCTGTTCTCCCTTTCCGCATATTCCGGCAGCGTCCGCAAAGAGTCCTGCCGCTGGGAGCGGTTTTCCGGGGATGATCTGCTCGGCTCCGTCCTGGCGGGGTCTCCCTCCTTCCCAGCTTCCGCCTGCACCGGTGTTCCCGAGGAGGTGCTCTACCTCTACCGGGATGTTCCCTTTGCCCGGGAAAGCTCCCGGCTTCTTCTGGAAAGCCCCCGCTCCGCCGGTGAGGAGTACACCCTGGGCCGCCTCGCCGCCGAATGTTCCGTCCTCTCCGCCTCCTCGGATGATTACCGGGACGCCCTGGTCCGGAATCTCGCCGGAATGCTGTCCCGGTCTCCCTCCCTGCTGCCGGAGGTGCGTTCCTCCGCCCTCTCCCTCCTGGAGGAGGCGGAAAACCCGCTGGACCGCCGGGCGCCGGAATTCGTCTGGCCCTGGGATCCGAAATCCCCCTCCATGCAGACGGTCCTGCGCGAGTCCCTGGGGGAATCCCTCCCCCTTGCGGCAATGAATCTCTTCTCGGATCTGCTCACGGTTTTCCCCGCCCGGGGGCGGGATGTCATCGGGGATGCCCTGCTGTCCTCCATGTGTGCCCTCTGGCCGGCTCCTCCTGCCGATCCCGATCAGGAAGCGGCGGAAATCCCGCCGGACGCGGTGCTTCCTCCCCTTTCGCCGGAATTCGGCCGGGCCCTCTGCGTCCTTCCGGAAGGCCGCACCCTGCTGCAGCCCGGCCTCCTTTCCTTTGAGCGTGCGGAGGAAGGCTCCTACCGTGTGGTCCTCACCCTGGACGGCGCTTTCCCCGTGCGCATGGTCCGCACCTATGGCCCGGAGGAAGTCCTGAACCTCTATTCCCATGATATTCCGACCCTCGCCCTCTGGCCCTCCCTTCCGCTTCCCCCGGAGGACTGGAAAGCGTATTTTGTCTATGCCCATATGCCCGAGGCTTACACCCTCCGTGTCCTGCCCGAGGGCGGTGAATTCACCGATGTTGACGCCGTTGCCGAGAATCGCTTCTCCGCCCGTTTTGAATCCTTTCCCCTCTGTTTCTCCCTCCTTCGGGAGGATCAGACCATGGGCGTCCTGCCCAATGTGCTTCCCCGGCCCGCTGCCGTGGAGGGCTGCCCCGTGGAGGTCTGCATGGATTTCGGCTCCTCCGGCACCTCCGCCGTCGTCGCCTTCAGCCGGCAGCGCAAGCCCCTCAACGGTCCCGTCATGGTCCGCACCCTGCTGAACAACCCCGCCTCCTCCCGGGAGCTGCTCCGCCGTGAGTTTATTCCGGCCGTTCCCGTATCCGCCCTGTTCCCCACGGTGGTGCGGATCTTCCGGAATGTGCCAGGCGCTTCTCCCGTTCCCTTTGTGGACGGAATGGTGCTCATGTCCTCGGATCTGGAGGATCTCGTCAGCACTCCCTCCGATGCTGTATACACCGGCCTGAAATGGGAGGAGGAGAAGGGGCGCTCCGGCATGCTCTGCCTCCATCAGATCCTGCTGATGTCCGCCCTCCAGGCCCGGTGTGAGGGAGCGCCCTCCCTTTCCTGGCGCTTCTCCCTTCCGGATGAAATGGCGAAGGAAGGCCGGGAATCCCTGATGAATCTCTTCCGCTCCCTCTGCCTCAGCGTCCTGCGGGAAAGCGGTTATCCTGCCTCCGAAGAAAACCTCCCCGTTTCCTTTGCCTCCGAAAGCTCCGCCCTCGGCGCCTATTTCCGTTACTGCGCGCCGGAGGATACCCGCGGAGGTTTCATGGTGCTGGACCTGGGCGCCGGCACGGCGGATATCTCCCTGTTCCTCCGCGGCCGGGAGCAGGCCGTCCGCACCTGCCAGATCCCCCTGGGGGTACACTATATGCTGCTGCCCTCCCTCCTGCGGGATCCGGATCTCCTCGCCCGGGAGTTCGGCCTTTGCCCGGATGAGCGGTTCCTCCGGGATCTTTCCCTGCTTACAAAGGCGCTTCACGCCGCGCGTACGGACGCCGTCGCCCTTCGCCGGGCCCGGGCGGCGCTGGATTATTTTGTCGCGGACCATCTTTCCCTGCTGGTTTCCATGTCCCTTTCCCTGGCCTCCGGCGGAACTCCCTCCCGTGCCGGCGCCCTCCTGCTGCTGCATCTTTCCTATCTGCTGATGCTTTCCGGGCTCGTGCTTCTGCAGCTGGCCGCCGATCCCAGCCGCAACGATTTCCTGCCGGAGCAGATGACCCTGTGCCTGGCCGGCCGGGGAGCCACCCTCCTGGAGGCGCTTCCCCCGCCCCTGAAAACCTCCCTCTGGCATTTCCTCTCCATGTTCCGCAACAGGCGTGTGGCCTCCCTGTCCCTCCTCTTCTCCTCGGAGAAGAAAATGGAGATCCCCGTGGGCCTGTCCATGCTGCAGGAAACGTATCCCGGTCTTCCCCCGGCCTCCGTGGTCCCCGCCTCCGTGGCCGTGCGTCCGTCGGAGCTGCTTCCGGAATTCCTGCTCCGCTTCCGCCGGGAATTTCCCGCCTCTGCGGAAATGCTTTTCCCGGGCTTTTTCACCGGGGATTATTACCATCCCTTTACAGACCGCGGCGACGCGCTGATCGCGGCGTCCCTGGATCAGTCCTTCCCGCCTGCGGAAATGCCCCGGCCCTATGATTCCCTGTCCGCCTGGATCGGCAACCTGCTGGACCTGGCCTGAAAGGAGCCCCTATGGAACTGATTACCTCCGCCAAAAATCCCCGGGTCCTCTCCTGGAAATCCCTCCGGGAGCGGAAGGGCCGCGAAGCCTCCGATGCCTTCCTTGTGGAGGGCACCCGCATGGTCCGGGAAGCCCTGGCCTCGGATTTCCCTGTCCTCGCCCTCCTGCTCCGGGAGGACTATGTCCCGGATTTTCCCCTTCCGGCAGGCGTTCCTGCCTTCACCCTTTCGGAGCACGCCTTCTCTGCTGTTGCGGATACCCGCACCCCCCAGGGCGTAGCCGCCGTGCTTTCCCGCCGGGTGCTTCCTCCCGACGGTCCGAAGCTCCTGGCCCTGGACGCGGTCCAGGATCCCGGAAATGTCGGCACCATCATCCGCACCGCCGATGCCGCCGGCTTTGACGGCGTCCTGCTGGGGCCCGAATGCGCCGACCTCTTTTCCCCGAAGGTGCTCCGCTCCACCATGGGAAGCATCTTCCGCATGTGCTTTGCCTTCCCGGCCGATCTTCCCGCCGCCCTCCGGAGCCTGCGCTCCCGGGGATATTCCGTTCTTTCCTCACAGCTCGACGGGGATCCCTTCTTTGAAAGGCAGGGGGTCTCTTCCTCCTTCGTCCTGATCGTCGGCAATGAGGGAAACGGCGTTTCAGAAGCCGTCCGGGCCGAGGCGACCCACCGGCTCCGCCTGCCCATGCGCGGCGGCGCGGAGTCCCTGAATGCGGCCGTTGCCGCCGGGATTATGATGTATGACCTGGTTCGCTGAAAAACTCCTTGACAAACGGCAAAGCCTCCCGTATAATTCAACCTGTTGCGGATATAGGGGCATGGTGTAATGGTAACACGTGGGTCTCCAAAACCTTTGTTGAGGGTTCGAATCCTTCTGCCCCTGCTTCCGCGGGTCCTGCGGCCTTCCGGCCGCGGGGCTTTTTTTCGTCTTGACATTTATCCCGTTTTTCGGCATGATAAAGGAAAAGGAACAGCTTTATATCCCTTTCGGATTCTTATCTTTGATCGCAGTTTTATACAACCCGGATGAAGGAGGATGTCACAATGCTCGAAACTCTGGAGAAAAACAAGCAGGAAGATAAAGCCGCGCTGAATCAGGAAATCAAGGCCCTCCGCGCACGCCTCGTAGCCCAGCAGCAGCAGCTCCGCGCCGGCAAGCTCCCGGTGCTGGTCCTCATTGAGGGCTGGGCCGCCGCCGGCAAGGGCAGCCTGATCAAGGAGATCATCAGCGAGATGGATCCCCGTTTCTATCAGGTCACTTCCCCCTCCATCATTCCGGAAAACAAATCCAGGTATCCCTTCCTCTATCCCTATGCAGCCGCCATTCCGGAAAACGGGCATGTGGCCTTCTTCGATTCCGGCTGGATGGAAAACCTGGTCCAGAAAAAGCTCCGCCTCGAAATCTCCCGGGAGGAGTACAAGCGCCGGGTCCGCATGGTCAACGAGTTTGAGCGCCAGCTGCGGGACGGCGGGTATCTCGTCCTGAAAATCTTCCTCCACATCAGCAAGGAGGAGCAGTTTGACCGCCTGAAAGCCCTCCGGGAATCCGCGGATACCGAGTGGCGCGTGGACGGGGACGATCTCTGGCAACACCGGGAGTACGACGAGTTCCGCAAAGCCTATGATGAGTTCATGGATAAAACGGATGAAGACGTTTCCTGGCACGTCCTGGACGGCATGCGCCGGAAGGCCGCCGTCCGCGACGCCCTGAAGCTCCTCGTCTCCAAAATCGACAAGGCCCTGGAAAAGGGCCGCTATGTGGGCGAACCCTTCGAGGAGAAGTTCCCCCTGGTGAAGATGCCGAAGCTGAAGGATGTGGACCTGTCCCCCGTCATCAGCGATGAGGATTACAAAAAGGAGCTGAAAAAGCTCCAGGCCCGGCTCAGCGAGCTTCATAACATCCTCTACCGCAAAAAGATCCCTGTCATCCTCTGCTACGAGGGCTGGGACGCTGCCGGCAAGGGCGGCAACATCCGCCGGGTGGCCTATCCCCTGGATCCCCGCGGCGTGGATGTCCATCCCATCGCCTCCCCCCTGCCTCCCGAGCTCAACCGCCAGTACCTCTGGCGTTTCTGGACCCGGCTGCCCCGCACCGGCCATTTCTGCATCTTTGACCGCACCTGGTACGGCCGCGTCATGGTGGAGCGGCTGGAGGGCTTCTGCTCCGAAAAGGACTGGCAGCGCGCCTATAACGAAATCAACGAGTTCGAGCGCCAGCTTACCGACTGGGGCGCCGTCCTCATGAAATTCTGGATCCATATCGACCAGGATACCCAGCTCGCCCGCTTTACCGATCGGCAGAACACTCCGGAAAAGCAGTGGAAAATCACCGATGAAGACTGGCGCAACCGCGAGAAATGGCCCCAGTATGAAGTCGCGGTGGACGAGATGCTGGCGAAAACCAGCACGGAAAATGCCCCCTGGTATATCATCGAGTCCAATGATAAAAAATACGCCCGCATCAAAACCCTGCGGATTATTGTCAAGGCCCTGGAAAAAGCCTCTGAAAACCACTTCCGGGATTCCCTGGCCTGAGCGCCCCCTGCTTCACCTCCTTCCGGCCCGCCGTTTTCCGGCGCGGCCGGTTTTTTCCGTCCCTCCCGTACCGCCGAAAAACTTGCCTTCCTTCCTGTTCTGTTGTACAATTTTTCCGTTATTCTTTGTGAAAGAAGGGCTGATCATGACCAGGCTGGAAATGGATCTGCTGGATTTGCTGAAGGAGGACTGCCGTCTTCCCCTTGAAAAGCTTGCCGTGATGACCGGGGCCTCCCTGGAGGAGGTGGCCTCCGTAATCCAGGGGCTGGAGGAGCGCCGCGTCATCCTGCGCTATGCCCCGATGATCAACTGGGATCTGACGGACCGGGAGCGGGTGGAAGCCATGATTGAGGTTCGGGTAACGCCCCAGCGGGATATGGGATTTGATGCCATCGCCCGCCGGATTTACTGCTTTGACGAGGTAAAAAGCGTCTTCCTCATGTCCGGCTCCTACGACCTGCTGGTCCTTGTGGAAGCGCGCACCCTGAAGGAGCTGGCCGCCTTCGTCAGCGGGAAGCTTTCCCCCCTCGAGGCCGTCACCGGCACCGCCACCAGCTTCGTCCTGAAGCGCTATAAGGAAGAGGGCGTCATTTTCGACGATGAAAAGACCGACCGCAGGCTGGTGATCTCCCCGTGAATTACGATAAATACCTGAATCCCCGGATTGTGGCCGTTCCCCCCAGCGGGATCCGCCGCTTCTTCGATCTTGCTGCCGCCATGAAGGATACCATTTCCCTCGGCGTGGGCGAGCCGGATTTCCGCACGCCCTACCATATCCGGAATGCTGCCATCAATTCCCTTGTGGACGGGGAAACCCAGTATACCGCCAACCGCGGCCTGTTGGAGCTGCGCCGGGAAATCTCCCTGTATCTGTCCGGGCGGTACAATGTTTCCTATGATCCCGAAACCCAGATCCTGGTGACCATCGGCGCCTCCGAGGCCATCGACCTGGCGCTCCGCGCCCTCTGTTCCCCCGGAGACGAGGTGCTCGTTCCGGAGCCCAGCTATGTTTCCTATTCCCCCGGTGTCGTTTTCGCCGGAGGCACCCCCGTCGGGGTGGAAACCCTGGAGAAGGATGAGTTCCGCCTCACCCCCGAAAAGCTCGAGGCGGCCATTACTCCCCGCACCCGGGCGCTGATTCTTCCCTATCCCAACAATCCCACCGGCGGCGTCATGACCCGTAAGGACCTGGAGGCCATCGCCCCCATCATCCGCAGGCATGACCTCCTGGTGATTTCCGATGAAATCTATTCCGAGCTGATCTACGGCGATCATACCCATACCGCCTTCGCCGCGGTGGAAGGAATGTACGAGCGCACCCTCACCATCAACGGCTTCAGCAAGGCCTTCGCCATGACCGGCTGGCGCGTGGGCTATGCCTGCGGCCCGGCGGAAATCATTTCCGTCATGAACAAGATCCATCAGTACGCCATCATGTGCGCTCCCCGGCAGGGTCAGGTTGCTGCCGCCGCCGCGCTGAAAACCGGCCGGGAAAACGGCTATGAGGACGTCCTGCGCATGCGGGACAGCTATGACCGCCGCCGCCGGCTGATGGTGGACGCCTTCCGTTCCATGGGGCTCCATTGCTTCGAGCCCCGGGGCGCCTTCTACGTCTTCCCCTCCATCCGCAAAACCGGCATGACCAGCGAGGAGTTCTGCGCCGGCCTCCTGAAGTCCAAAAATGTCGCCGCGGTTCCCGGCACCGCCTTCGGCCCCGGCGGCGAGGGCAATATCCGCTGCTGCTACGCCACAGCCCTGGATAAGCTGAATACCGCGCTGGACCGGATCGCGGAGTTTGTTTCCGAAAATTCCTGAAGTCATACAACCGGAGGACCGATATGTTCAGAAAATTCGCCCTGTTTGCCACCCTCCTGCTCCTGTGCGTCTCCTGCGCCTTCGCTGAGGAAGCGGAAGTCACCGGGATGATGATGGAGGAGCCCGAGCTCGATATCACCGAGCTCATCGAGATCGCCGAGGAGGAAAAAGCCCGGGAGAAGAAGGACAGTGACGGCGCCTATATCATGACCGTTACCTGCACCGGGGACTTCACCATAGGCGGGGATACCTACCACCATAAGGATCTCTTTACTCCCGAGCTGGAAAGGCACGGCGGGGACATCAATTTCGTCATGGAAAACGTCCGCTCCCTCTTCATGGACGATGACCTGACCCTCCTGAATTTTGAGGGCACCCTCACGGATACGAAGTCTGTTCCCTCCTCCAAGCGGAATAATGAGTTCCTCTTCAGCATCACGCCCTCCGCCGTCTCCGTCCTTCCGGACAACGGGGTGGAGGCTGTTTCCCTCGATAACAACCACGTCCGGGACCATGGGGAGGAAGGCCTCGCCGATACGAAGGCCGCCCTGGATTCCGCCGGCGTCCTGTATTCCACCCCCCTGGACCTGGCGGTCTTCAACTATAAGGACCAGATCCAGGTTGCCATGCTTTCCTATAACTGTATCGACCGCTACGGCACCTCCTTCAGGAAGCACCCGGAGGAGTATTCCGCTTCCTTCCTGGACCATGACACCTTCGAGGAGGCCGTCTGCGACGAAATCGCCCAGGCCAAGGCCCTGTACCCCCTGGTCATCGTCTCCTTCCACTGGGGAAAGGAACCCACCAACTCCAATCCCCAGCAGGGCTATATCCCCACGGACAACCAGATCCGCCTGGGCCGCATGGCGGTGGACGCCGGGGCAGACCTGGTGGTGGGCACCCATTCCCACCGGATCCAGCCCATTGAGTGCTACAACAACAAATATATCCTCTATTCCCTCGGCAATTTCTGCTTTGCCGGAAACAGCAAGCCCCGGGATATGTCCTCCATTATTTTCCAGATCCGCTACCGGGTGAAAAACGGCGAGGTCTCCTTCCGGGATTTCCGCGTAATCCCCATCCGGATTTCCTCCGTCAAGGAGAGGAACGATCTCGTTCCCTGGATTTTCCCGGATGGGTATGACCGGGATTCCGTCCTCCTGACCCTGAAGGGCAACACGGAGAATGACAGCCGCCTCTCCTGGGGTGTCACGGATTATCCCCTGGAATTCCAGTAATTCCCTTTTCGCCCATTTTCTGTAAAGGAGCTGTTCCCATGCTCGCTTCCGTTCTTCTCGATGCCTGCCTGCAGGCGGGCATCGACTTTTTTACCGGGGTTCCCGATTCCTTCCTGAAAGGCCTGTGCGATGAGCTGTACAGCCGTTACGGAACGGATTCCCCCAGTCACATCGTTGCCCATAACGAAGGCGGCGCCATCGGCCTGTGCGCCGGTCATTACCTTGCCTCCGGCCGTCCCGCCCTCTGCTATATGCAGAACAGCGGCCTCGGCAACGCCGTGAACCCCCTCGCCTCCCTGATGGATGGGAAGGTCTATGCCCTTCCCTGCCTGCTGGTGGTGGGCTGGCGCGGGGAGCCCGGCACGAAGGATGAGCCCCAGCATGTAACCCAGGGGGCCGTCACCCTGCCCCAGCTGGACCTGCTCGGCATTCCTTATGCCGTTCTTTCCCCGGATACGGGGGAGGACGCCTTCCGTGCCCTCTTTGATTCCCTGTGCCGGGAGCTGGCCGCCGGCAGGATCGCCGCCCTGGTGGTCCGCAAGGGAGCCCTCACCTCCTCCGCCCGTCCGGCTTACGGAAACAATGCGTCCCTCACCCGGGAAAAGGCCGCGGAAGGAATCCTCCGCAGTGCCGCGCCCTCTGATGTGTTTGTTTCCACAACCGGGAAGCTCTCCCGGGAGGTTTATGAGCTCCGGGAGGCCTTCGGCGAGGATCACCGCCGGGATTTCCTGACCGTCGGCTCCATGGGCCACGCCTCCATGATCGCCCTGCGCATCGCCGAGGAGAAGCCGGACCGCCGGGTCTGGTGCCTGGACGGAGACGGCGCCCTCCTGATGCATCTTGGCGCCCTTCCCCTCATCGGCCGCCGGAAGCCGGCAAATCTTGTGCATGTGGTCATCAACAACGGCGCCCATGAAACCGTAGGCGGCATGCCCGTCTGCTCCGGCGCCCTGGATATCGGGGCCCTGGCCCGCGCCGCCGGATACGCCCGGGTCTTCCGGGCGGACAGTGCCGCGTCCCTGGATGCCGCCCTCCGGGAAATCGCTTCCCTCTCCGGGCCCATCCTGCTGGAAGTCCGTTGCGCCTGCGGCGCCCGGGCGGATCTCGGCCGTCCCGCCACCACCCCGGTGCAGAATCGGGATGCCTTTATGGATTTTCTTAAGAAAGTATAACGGTTTTTCTTTCTTCCCCATTGCTCCGTCCCCGGGCCCAGGCCCGGTTTTTTTAATTTGTTACAAAAAATTCAAACAATTGACCACAACATGTAGGGTTCTTCTGTTGACCTTCTGCGTATATTTAGTTAACATAGACGAGAAATGAAGAAATCGTGAAGGTGGGGATGTTTATGATTGCAGGATACAGCTGTAAGCCTGTATTCCAGTATCAGTTCCGTCCCCTCGCTCATGATCACCGCGCGGCAGACGGAGGGTTCTGCGTCATTCTGTATGAAAACCGCATCCTTTCCTTCAGCACCTATGATGCCGACGGCATTTTTATTGATGAGCTTTGCTTCAGCCTTCCGGGCCGGGTCATGCAGTGCTTCTTCAGCCTCCTGCGCAACGCCGGAAGCTGGCTGGGCTCCTCCCCGGTGGATCTCCGGGCGTCCAACGTTTCTCCCTATGCTTCCTCCTTTGCCTTTGATGGCTATGATCCCATCCGGATCTGGGGAATGAACGAGCTCATCTGCGAGCCTGCCGGCTCCGAAATGGGTTTCTTCGCCCGCCATCTCTACGTCCTTTTCGAGGATGTGGCCAATCTCCTGGCGGAGAACGGGATCCGCATGACCCTGGACGGGTTCACCTGGGACAACAATGTCATCCGTCCCTTCCGGAAAAACCAGCTCTACGGCTCCGGCCGGCAGAGCGTGGTCTGATCCTGCTTCCATGCGGCGTACCGCTTGCGGTACGCCGTTTTTTAATCAGAGAGGAGTGGTTTTCGTGAACATCAATGAAAAGTATGAAGCCTGGCTGTCCTGCCCCGCTATGGTTCCCGAGCTGCTGGAGGATCTGCGCGGCATGGATGCGGAAGCCCGCAACGACAGCTTTTACCGGGATCTGGCCTTCGGCACAGGCGGCCTTCGCGGCGTCCTCGGTGCCGGAACCAACCGCATGAATTTCTTCACCGTCCTGAAAGCCACCCGCGGCCTCGGCCGCTACCTGAAGGAAGCCTTCCCGGATCCCTCCTGCGCCGTCAGCTGCGACAGCCGGATCCACAGCCGGGATTTCGCGGAGCTGACCGCCGCGGCCCTGGCCTCCATGGGCGTCCGGGTTTATCTTTATCCCCGGCTCCAGCCCACCCCCATGCTTTCCTTCGCCGTGCGCCATCTGCACACCTCCGCCGGCGTCATGGTCACCGCCTCCCATAACCCCGCCAAGTTCAACGGCTATAAGGTCTACGGGCCCGACGGATGCCAGATCACCCTGGAGGCTGCGGACCGGATCCAGCGCTTCATCGACGGTGAGCCGGACCTGGCGGATTCCCTGCCGGATTACCGGCAATACCTCCGGGAAGGCATGATCACCCTCATCGGGGAAGACACCATTGAGGCGTATTACCAGGCCGTCTGGAAGCTGCGGGTGCATCCCTCTTCCCAGCCGCTGCACCTGGTCTATTCTCCCCTCAACGGCACTGGCAATGTCCCCGTCCGCGAAATCATGAAGCGTATGGGCAATATCCGGGTGGATGTGGTGGCTGAGCAGGAGCTGCCCGACGGAAACTTCCCCACCTGTCCCTATCCCAATCCTGAAATCCGGGAAGCCATGGACCTGGCCATCCGTAAGACCGTCGAAACCGGTGCGGATCTCTGCTTTGCCACCGATCCGGACTGCGACCGCATGGGCGCCGGCGTCCGCGTCGGGTCCGATGTGGTTCTCATCAGCGGCAATGACATGGGAATCCTGATGCTGGATTACCTCTGCCGCAGCGCCGCTCCCTCCGGCCCCCTTCCCCGGGTGGCCGTAAAAACCATCGTATCCACGGAAATGGCCTCAGCCCTCTGCCGCAAATATGGGGTGGAGCTGCGGAATGTGCTCACCGGCTTCAAGTTCATCGGCGAGCAGATCGGCCTCCTGGAGAAGGAAGGAACCCCCGAACGCTTCCTCTTCGGCTTTGAGGAAAGCTACGGCTACCTGTCCGGCACCGATGTCCGGGACAAGGACGCGGTCAATGCCGCCCTGCTGCTCTGCGAGATGGCTGCCAATCTCAAGGAAGAAGGAAAAACCCTGCTTTCCCGCCTGGAGGAGCTCCGGGCCGAGTTCGGCTTCTTCGCCCAGCGCCTCCTCACCTTTGAGTATGAAGGGGAAAACGGAGCCCGCCGCATGGCCTCCATCATGGAAAACCTGCGCCGTCCCCTTTCCGACCTGGCGTCCCCGGCCCTGCCCCTTTCCGCCCGCGTGGACTACCTCCATGATGAAACCGGCCTTCCGAAGAGCGATGTGCTGTCGTTCCAGCTCCCCGGGGAGGAAAAGTTCATCGTCCGCCCCTCCGGAACAGAGCCGAAGCTGAAGGCCTACCTCTTTGCCCGCGGCGCCGCCCGGGAGGAAGCCGAGCGCGAACTGGACAAGCTGGAAAAGGAAGTCCGGAAGCTCTGCGAATAATCCCGCTCCCGGGAAAGTGCACAAGAAAACAGGCTGCCGTTCGGCAGCCTGTTTTTGTTCGGTCAATCAGAACCGGGCCTGGCGCTGTGCTTCGAAGCACTCACGGCAGTACACGGGCCGGTCTCCGCGGGGCTGGAAGGGAACCTGGGTCTCGCATCCGCAGCCGTCGCAGATCACGGTGAACATCTGCCGGGGAGCACCGCCGTTGCCGTTCTGGGCGCGGCGCGCGGCACGGCAGGCCGGGCAGCGGCTGGGCTCATTCTGGAAGCCCTTCTGAGCGAAAAATTCCTGTTCGCTCGCGGAGAAAACGAATTCGTTGCCGCACTCACGGCAGGTCAGGGTCTTGTCTTCGTACATGGTTAATTCCTCCTGAATAAAAAATGTTGTATACCCGCGCCATTGGTGATGAACTGTGCCCCGTTCCAGACAATGGTGTTGAGTAACAACCATGGAGGAAATGAACCGCCGTAACGACCAGGGGTTGGGTTTGGGATAAAGTATACCATGTTGTTTTTGGTTTGTACAGAACTTTTTTACAAATTAAGGAAATTTGGGTATTTGCGCATGAAAAAAACCTGCAGCCGCGCTGCAGGCCTGGAGAGGTGCCATCCAGATTCGAACTGGAGAATAAAGGTTTTGCAGACCTTCGCCTTACCACTTGGCTATGGCACCG
>CAMHSI010000002.1 GCA_946187775.1 uncultured Clostridia bacterium | reverse complement strand
GGGCAGGAAGACGGCTGGCCGGATGGCTGATTGCAGCGGTGACAATATGCTGCGCGGGCGCCGCGGGAGCGGAGCAGCCCGTGCTGAACAACGTGAACAAGGCGCTGGCTTATGTGGATGAGCACAGGCCGGAGGAGCTGGACCTGGGAAAAGTGCGGATGCGGCCGTCGGAGCTGTACACGATCAAACTGCGGATGCCGGAGAACGCCGTGCTTCACTTTGAAACCACATGGCAGGATACGGTGATTACGGACAGGGATACGGAGCTGAACCTGCGGTCCATGTCCTACAAAATCACGGAGGAAGAGCTTGAACAGCTGATTGCGATTGTGCCCGGGGTACAGAAGATCGATGTGGCCGGACGCAATTATCCCGCCAACAAGGTAATGATTTCCCTGGTGGAAAAATATCCGGAAATCGAATTTGTATGGATGATCCGGCTGAATTCCGGACACGCCCTGCGCACAACGGACACCGCCTATTCCTCCTTCAACGATCCCACCAACAAGAAGCTGGTGCGGATTACCTCGGAGGACCTGGAGGTGCTGCGGTACGCCCCGGGCCTGAAGGCGCTGGACCTGGGCCACAACGCCATCACCTCCCTGGATTTCCTGCAGTATTTTCCGGACCTGGAGCTGCTGATCCTGGGAGATAACCCCATAGAGGACATCGGAATCCTCGGGACGATGAAGCACCTGAAATACCTGGAGCTTTTCAGCGTGCCGCTGGGGGACGTTTCCCCGCTGGCAAACTGCACGGAAATGCTGGACCTGAACCTTTCCTACTGCAAAAAGGTGCAGGACCTGGAGCCCCTCTCGGGCATGAAAGCCCTGGAGAGATTCTGGGGAACCCACATGGACGGGATTTCCGGGGAGCAACAGGAAGCGTTCACGAAGGAGCACCCCGGGACGGACATCAAGTTCAACGCGAAGCACGCCACATCCGACGGATGGCGGGAGCATGAGCGCTACGACCATTATATCTGGTGCCTGAAGAATCACACGTGGATTCCTTTCGACCAGCCGGTACCGGAGAAATAAAAGCGGGAAGGGGAGTATACGGCGTATGGGTGTGACGGGATACCGAACCCGGGGAGAAGGAACGGTACGGGTTTTCGGCATGGCCCTTTTCCTGGCGGCCTTGCTGCTGCTGATTCCTGCGCGCGGCAGCCGGGCGGAAGGATGGGAAAGATTTGAGCAGCCCTACGGAGGGAAGCTCACCAGCCCGTATATGTGGTACTGGATTTATTTTCCGGAGAAAACGGAGCCGGGAATGCCGCTGGTTGTGTACCTGCACAGCACACACGGATGCAGCAACCAGGCTCTGACACACGAGAAATTTACCGCGATGATCAATGACGGAACGATCCAGGATCCCCAGGCACTGATCCTCGTGCCGCAGCTTCCCGGGGGCTTTGACGACGACTGGTCCATGGCCATCGGATCCGTGAACAATATTGTGGAACGGGTGATTGAGGAATACCAGGTTGACGAAACCCGCGTTGCCCTGACCGGCTTCAGCCTGGGCGGGGTGTATGTGTGGGACGTGGCGGCATCCACCCCGGGCAGGTATACCCGGCTGATGAGCCTGTGCGGAAGGGTCCATTACCTGAGGATCCATGAGGAAGCCTTTGAGGGCGTGGAGGTACGGGCATACACGGCGCGGCGGGATGAGGCCGTCAGCCCCGCGACGGTGATCAATTTTATGGAAAAGCTGGAGCAGGCGGGAGTGGACGCCACGCATGTGGAACTGGAATTGAAGCACGCCGAAGTTCCGGGAGCGGTATACGCGGACAGGGAAGTACAGGAGTGGCTGTGGATGCAGCCGGCGCAGGACACCGGAGAATCCGAAGGCACGGACGGAGAGGGGATCGGAGAATGAGGAACGGGAAGACGGCTTGGCAGAAAGCAATGGGAATCCTGGCTGTGATCTGCCTCGCGGTCCGGATCGGGAGCTGCGCGGCGGAAACGGGCCTGGAGGATTTCCGGGTGCGCCACGGAGACCGGGAAAGCAAGCGGATCGCCATTACCATGGACGATGTCAATGAACGCGAATGGGTATGGAAAACCGCTGAACTGTGCGAAAAATACGGGATTACCATGACATTTTTCCCGGTGGGGCGCAACCTGCTGGAGGAAGACCGGGAGAACTGGCAGAAGGTGCTGGACCAGGGATGCGAAATCGGCAACCACACCAGCTGGCACAATGATCTCGGCGGACTGAACAAACAGGAGATCATGTATACCCTGCTGTTCTTCCAGGAATCCCTGGACCGGATGCTGGGATATCATTATGAGGTCCGCTGGCTGCGGCCGCCCTTTGGGAACCTTGCGGACGCCAACGGATCCTGGAGCTGCATTTCAACCATCAAAAAAGTAGGGTACGGACACGTGATCCTGTGGGATGTGAGCTGGGTGACCAATCCCAGCACCAACAAGCTGGATCCGGAAGGTACTTTCCGAAGGACACAGAACGGAAGCATCCTGCTTTTTCACGCGCGGGAAGCGGACTACACCGTATTGGAAACCCTGATTCCGATGCTGGTGGAAGCAGGGTTTGAGCCGGTGACAGTCAGCGAGCTGCTGGGATATGACCCGCCGAAGGCCGGCGGGGAGCCTTTTGTATATGATCCGAGTACATACAAATATCCGGAGAAACTGAAAGACGATCAAACGGCAGAACCGTAAGCGGCAGCGGGCGGAAGGCGCCCGGGCCGGGATTATTCGCCCGCGGGAATGGCCAGGGTGAGGGAGGAAGCCTTGCTCAGGTCCACCCAGAGGGAGGGCCGGACGCAGCCGTCGGTTGTATTGATTTTCCGGTTGCAAAGGGATCCGCGCCAGATGACCCGGGACGCGTTGCCGCGGATCAGACCGGGGGAACGGAGCCACCACCAGCCGGCCCGGCCGCCGTCCGCGGTGTGGAAGGTATAGTCGGACCAGGCTCCCGCCTTCTTTGCGTAGGGGGTGGGAGTTACCCGGGAACGGACATTGCTCTCATCATGGAAGCCCCAGAAAACAACACCGAGATAATTATGCGCCTCCAGGTAGCTCAGGAGGAAGATTTTGTCCTGCGTATCTTCGCCGTGATGCCTGCTGTAACCGCTGTAGCCCTGGCTGCGGTCATTCACCAGGTCGGTGAGGAGAATGGCGGACTGGTCTTCCGGCGTGAAGGCGCGGTTCATGAAATCATCGTTCAGCCAGGCGCGCAGGGTGCAGTTGTGCCAGAATACCTCTTCGGACCATTTGGTGTTGAAGGGCTGGGCATCGAGGCCGTAGGAACTCAGGAGCAGCGCGCGGTTCTCCTGAACATCCAGCACCTGCCACTGGATGGGGGTCTGATCGGTTCCTTCTTCCGTCTGGGGATAGGTTCCGAAGGTTACCAGGTCTCCGACGTACAGTTCCGGGATGTCGTCCGCGGCAGCGGAAACCGGCAGGCCGGAGAGAAGAAGGAAGCCCGCGGACAGCAGGAGGCAGAGGAAGCGGGAAACAGGGGAAGCAAGCTTTCTGGCGGTTTTCATGATTCAACGGTCCTTTCATCATTGGTTGCCCAGGCTTTTTTCCAGAGGGGACGGATCACCAGCGCGATCCAGAGGCAGGAGGCCGCAATAACCAGGTGGCAGGCATCCGCCGGAAGCCATTCGAGCATTTCAATTTTCTTTTCAAAAGCAGTGAATTCCATCACGATGATGATGCCGACGGCGGCAAAGAACTGGCAGAGAACGGCAGCCACCGTCTTCCAGCCCAGCTCCGTCCACCGGCGGCGGAGGCAGGCAGCCAGCACGCAGGCTAGCGCAATGGCGCAGAGGATCTGGTTGGCTTTTACAAAACCCAGCCAGGGAAGATGGATGATCTCCCCGCTGTGGAGCATGGACTCCAGGACGATGGATCCGCAGGAATACAGGACGAGGAACCAGGCGGTCCGTCCGCCGGGAGCCGCCTTTGTCCGGGATACCGGGAAGGCGATGATTCCCGCCCAGAGGGCCTGGAGGACGTAGACAGCCCAGCACCAGTTTTCATAGTAATTGGTGACGGCGAAGGGGAACCGCTCAAAGAAGGACCAGTCTTCCAGCGGGAAGAGGCTGTAGCGGAAGGCGTAATCCGTTTCCTCCGGGTCAAACCAGTAATCCAGCCTGAAGCCGATGCCGAAGTCACGGAAGAGCAGGCCGCATAAAAGCCGCAGCGCCGCAATCATCAGGCAGGCCGGAACCACCACGGAATCGGCAATCCGCGCCCCGGACTGCCCGGTGATTCTGCCGGAGAATTTCGCGGCCAGCAGGAGCCCGGCCAGCGCTCCCCAGAGCAGGAAACCGCCTTCCCAGGGACGGAAGATGAAGCCGAAATCGGCATGGCCGATCAGCCGGTCCACAATGAGGACGCAGTAACCGAGCCTGGCGAGCACAAAGCAAAGGGGAACGGCCAGCAGGGCGAACCAGCTTGCCGTTCCGTTTTTCAGGCCGTGTTTCCGCATTTCAAGGAAGACAAGGCAAAAGAACGGGACCAGAAGCGCCGCGAAGATCAGGCCGAAGGGCTGAAGACGCAGAAATCCAAGCTGAATCGGTTCCATGCATCAGTCCTCCGCGGAAGCAAAGTAGATGATATCGGTGATGGGTCGCAGGTCGTTGTTGCGGTTGAGCCGCTCGTTCACAAGCAGCACGGTTCCGTCCTTTTTCGTGGTGACCTTCCGGGGAGCGGTCAGGTTGGTGGACCCGCCGCCGTCCAGGTTATAGGCCAGGATGGCATCCGGGATCTTCTCCGCGATAAAATCGGCAAACTCCTGCATGGAGAAGCCGGAGGTCTTGCTTTTCATTCCGTCCTCCACGATGGCATATTCGAGGGGGCCGGTCTGCACCAGGGCGATCCGCTGAATGGAATATCCCCACTGATACTGGCCCTGCCGGGCGGCGGCGGACTGGGAAACATCCTGGGCTTCGCCGTTTACCACCAGCACGGGGCCGATGTTGTAGGTGTGCATGACGGTGCGCCCCAGGGGAGTCAGGTTTTCCTCCACATAGGCGTTGATGCTTTCCGTGGAGGCGGAGTAGACCGCGTGGAAATCCCCCTCGCTGTCGATGAGCAGCATATCAAAAACCCGGCGCGGGTTGGAGGTGGAATCCCGGACAAGCTCCCCGTGGCGGACGACATAGCCTACGTCGTTTTCGTATTTGAAGAAATCCCCGTTCATGGCCACCACGGCATTTTTGCTGGTGGCAATCTCCGCGGCATCGAACTGGTGCTTCCCCTCATAGGTATCGCCGGCGACGGCGGCCCGGAGCTGGGAAGGATCGGAAATTTTGATCCGGACAATCCAGGCTTCGTCGTTGACGCGCTTGCCCTGGTTCGGGCCGGTAAGGGTGTGGGGAACCGTCAGCTTTTCGAAGGTGACCTTGATGGTGGAATCCTCGTAGGAGACCGGATACTTTTTCTCAAACACCCAGCCTTCCGGCTTCGTGGGCTTTCCCCCCTCGGTGAAAACAGAGGAAAGGGCACCCTCGGCACCGGCGACATAGGGACAGGAGAGCGTCAGGATCAGGCAGAGCGCCATCAGCGCCACGATGATCCAGCGGATAAGCGAACGATTCATGGGGAAATCCTCCAGTACATTGATCAGACCGGCCTGAAACCGGGGAATGGAACAACTAGACAGTATACCACCGGGGTACATATTTGTACAGAAAAAAGGTTCCCGGGCAAGGCCGCGGAGATCCTGTTATTTTGGCGAAAAATGTGGTAAAATCCAGGGAAGAACGGAAAAAACGGCAGCGGAGTGGATACAGTGGGCAAAACAAGGGAACGGATCCGGGAAAGCAACCTGCGGTACAGGCAGTCGCTGGGGCAGAACTTTATCTATGACGATGAGCTGCTTGCCGCGCTGACCCGGGCCGCGGAGGTTGCGGACACGGAGGATATCCTGGAAATCGGGCCGGGCTGCGGAAGCCTGACGAAGCATCTGTGCCGCGCGGCACACCGGGTGGTCAGCGTGGAGCTGGACGAGCGGCTGATTCCGCTGCTGAAGGGATTCCTGGCGGAAGAGAAGAACTGGGACGTGGTGCAGGGCGACGTGATGGAGCTGGACCTGGGAAAGGTGACGGAGGGACTGCGGAAGCCCTTTGCCGTGGTGGCCAACATTCCGTATTACATCACCACCCCGCTGATCCAGCGTCTGCTGACCTGCGGGCTGCCCATCAGCCGGCTGGCGCTGATGGTGCAGAAGGAAGTGGCGGACAAGATTACGGCTTCCCCCGGAGGGGAGGGCTGGGGCCCCCTTTCCGTGAGATGCCAGTACATGTGCGATCCGCGGCGGGAAATGGAGGTGCCGGCGGCATGCTTCACTCCGCCGCCCAAGGTGGACAGCACCTTTGTGGTGATGCCCCTGCGGGCGGAGCCGGCGGTGAAGGTAAAGGACGAAAACCTGTTTTTCAGGACGGTCGGCGCCGTTTTTGCCCTGCGCCGGAAAACGCTGCTGAACGGACTGTGCGCGGCTTTTCACGCCGGGCGGGAAGAGGCCGCCGGATGGATCGAGGCGGCAGGCCTGGATCCCATGGTGCGGGGGGAGAAGCTGGGACTGGCGGAGCTGGCAGCGCTGGCGGACGCGGTGAAGCTTCAGGACAGGCCGTAAGGAATGACAGACGGATTGCGGGGGTGACGGGATGAGTATCGCGCGGTTTGGCAGGGTTTCCCCGAAGCAGTGGGAAGAGGCCATGGGGGAGCGGATCCGGGAGGCGGTGCCCCTGGAGGAGATTCCGCTGCCGCGGCGGGCAACGCCCGGAAGCGCGGGGTATGATTTTACCGCGCCGGCGGAAACGGTGATTCCCCCGGGGGAAAGCGCGCTGATTCCCACGGGAATCCGGGCGGAAATGGAGCCGGGATGGGTCCTGGTGCTTTTTCCCCGCAGCTCCCTGGGATTCAAAACCGGGATGAGGCTGAGCAATACGGCAGGCATTATCGACAGCGACTACGCTTTCGCGAAGAACGAAGGACATATCATGGTGAAGCTCCGGAACCCTTCCGGCACGCCGGTTACCATCGGCCGGGGAGAGCGGTTCTGCCAGGGAATCTTCCTTCCCTACGGAACGGCGGAGGAAACGGAGGGGCCTGAAATGAAAACAAGGTCCGGCGGATTCGGATCCACCGGCAGATAAAGGGAGAGGAACAGCAATGGAAATCATTCGGGCAGGAGAACAGGACCTGGAGGAGTTGCTGGGCTTTTACCGGCGGATGGCAGACTCAATGGAGGAAAACGGCATCCGCCACTGGCACTGGGGGGAATATCCCCGGGAGGAGCTGATCCGGGAGGATGTGCGCAGCGGGAATATGTACATCCTGCGCACGGACGGAAGCATCACGGCGGCGGTCAGCATCCTCTTCAGACAGGAGAAGGAATATGAGGGCCTGCCCTGGACCGGCGGCTCCCATCCGGGTTCCTTCCGCCGGCTGGCGGTGCATCCGTCCATGCAGCGGGCCGGAATGGGCGGCCTGGTGCTGGATGACGTGCAGCAGCTGCTGCGGCAGAACGGATGCGACTGCGTGCGCTGCGATACGGCGGAGGGCAACCTGCCGGCAGTCCGGTTCTACGAACGGATGGGATTCCGCCGCTGCGGCCGGCTGCGCTGGGAAGGAAGCAAAGGGGACAATATTACCTTTGACAAGGCGCTGAAGCGGGAAACGTGCCTCTGGCCGATCCGGATGGTGCCGGCGTTCCGCAGGGGGGAGGAGACCCCCTGGGGCGGGGAACGGCTGAAGAAGCTCTACGGCAAGGACAGCGGGGACCCGCGGACCGGGGAATGCCTGGAGGTCAGCTGCATTCCGGGAAAGGAAAGCACGGATCCCCAGGGACGGAAGCTGACGGACCTGATCCGGGAATTCGGGGAAAAGCTGGTGGGAAAATATGCGGACCGGGCTTTCCCGCTGCTGCTTAAACTGATTGACGCCCGGGAACAGCTGAGCGTGCAGGTGCATCCCGGGGATGAATACGCCGCGGCCAACGAGCAGGGAAAGCTGGGGAAAAGCGAAGCCTGGCTGATCCTGGACGCGCCGGAGGGCAGCGAACTGGTGTACGGCATCCGGCCGGGCACCACCCTGCGCCAGCTGAGGGAAGCCTGCGAGGAGGGAAGCGCGGTGGAACCGCTGCTGCGGAAGGTACGCGTTTCGCCCGGGGATGTGTGCTATATTCCGGCCGGCTGCATTCACGCCATCGGCGCCGGAATCATGGTTTATGAAATCCAGCAGTCCTCCGACCTTACCTACCGGTTCTACGACTGGGACCGGAAGGACGCCCAGGGACGGGGACGGGAGCTGCACCTGAAAAAGGCGCTGGATGTGGCGAACCTGAACAGCGCGCCGCGGCCGGTGCATGTTTCGGAGGCCTACGGGGTGCGGAGGATCCTGAACGAGGATCCCTTCACGGTGGACGTAATCCGCTGCGGCGGGGTGGAATTCCTGCCGGAGATCGGGGAGTTCGGAATACTGACCTGCCTGGAGGGAGAGCTTGCGCTGAGATGGGACAGCGGACAGATGGAGCTGAAGAAAGGAGAAACCTGCTTCCTGCCGAAGAGCGCGCCGAAAATGCACCTGCGGGGTGAAGGCTTCGCGGTGCTTTCGATGCCTCGGGAGTAAGCAGGCCACGGAGAACAATCATCATGAAGCATCAGGTGAACGGGAATACGGAGGGAATCCGGGAGGGCATGCTCGCGCGGCTGGACAGCCTGTACAGCTATGAATCGGAGGAGGACGCCTTCCTGCCGCGGGAGCTGATGAAGCTGCTGGCGGAGTGTTCCTGCGCGCTGAACCGGGAGATTGCGGTATACCTGACCCGGGACGGGGAAATTGTGAATGTCGCGGTGGGAACGGACTGCGACGTGGAGCTGACGGACTACCGGCTGCGGCGGAACACGGAGCGGCTGAGCAGGGTGCGGTGCGTCCATACCCATCCGGACGGGGACGGCCGGCTGAGCGATGTGGACCTGAGCGCCCTGAAGATTTTCCGGTATGACGCCATGACGGCGGTGGGTGTGAAAGACGGGGAGCCCACCTTTGTGCAGACGGCTTTCCTGGGCGAAGGGGAGGAGCTGATTCTCCCGGAGCCCGTGCGCTGGTACAGGGTGCCGGACGCGGAGTGGATGAGCCAGATTGAGCTGAGCGACAGCCTGGTGGGACGGGAAGAGGCGCAGCAGCTGGCCGGGGAAAAGGAAAAAGCGGTGCTGATGGGCATCGAAAGCGAGGAGTCCCTGCAGGAGCTGAGACGGCTGGCCGAAACCGCGGGGGCAGAGGTGGCCGGCATCTTCCTGCAGAAACGCAGCAAGCCGGACAGCGCCCTGTATATCGGCCGGGGACGGGCGGAGGAGCTTGCCCGGGACTGCCAGGCGCTGGAAGCGGACGTGTGCATTTTTGACGAAGAGCTGACGGGTATGCAGGCCCGGAACCTGGAGGAGATCCTGCGGATCAAGGTTATCGACCGGACCACGCTGATCCTGGATATTTTCGCCCAGCGGGCAGCCAGCGCGGAGGGAAAGCTCCAGGTTGAGCTGGCCCAGCTGCAGTACCGGTCGGCAAGGCTGATCGGCATGGGTACGGTGCTGAGCCGGCTGGCCGGCGGCATCGGAACCCGGGGACCCGGGGAAAGCCGGCTGGAAATGAGCCGGCGGAGAATCCGGGAACGGATGACGGAGCTGAGCCGGCGGCTGGAAGAGCTGGAAAAGCAGCGCTCCATCCGGCGGAAGAGCCGGGAGCGGAACGAGGTGCCGACGGTGGCGCTGGTGGGATACACCAACGCGGGGAAGTCCACGCTGCTCAACGCGCTGACGGGGTCGGACGTGTATGTGCAGGACCAGCTGTTCGCGACGCTGGACGCGGTTTCCAGGCGGATGGAAACGGCGGAAAAGACGCCGTATCTGCTGACGGACACGGTTGGATTTATCCGGAAGCTGCCCCACGCGCTGGTGAGCGCCTTCCGGTCCACGCTGGAGGAGGCGGCGCTGGCCGATGTGCTGGTGATCGTTTCCGACGGGTCGAGCCCGGATATGGCAGCCCAGCACGACACGGTGGAGCGGGTGCTGGAGGAGCTGGGAGCCACGGAGCAGAAGCGCATTGAAGTGATCAACAAATGCGACGCGGCGGATCCCATGCCGGCCTTCCCGGGAGCCATCCTGATCTCCGCGAAAACCGGGGAGGGACTGGATGAACTGAAGCACGCCATCGCCGCGGCGCTGCAGGAGACCTACGCCCCGACGGCCTTCCTGGTGCCCTTCAGCCGCTACGGGATCCTTTCGGAGATCCACGGGCTGGGTCGGGTGATCAACGAGGAGCATACGGAAACGGGCACGAAGATTACGGCCATGGTATCCCGGGAGGATACGGAACGGATGATCCGGAAATACGGAAACGGAATCCTGGCGGAGGTTCCCGGAAAAAAAGACTGATTTCGCGGAAAAGCTTGTCAGGAAGCGGACGGATGCGCTATAATACAGGGAAGGAAAAAGCAGACAGACAGGGGGGGATGGTGTGGAAGATCAGTTCAACACCATGAAGCACAATCCGATTGTCGGAACGGGAAACGAAGCGCAGGATATCCTGATGTTCGTTTACGAAGCGCTGAAGGTGAAGGGGTATGATCCGGTGGACCAGCTGGTTGGCTACATCATCACCGGCGATCCCACCTATATCACCAGCTATAATTCCGCCCGGAGCCTGATCGGCCGGGTGGAACGGGACACCCTGCTGGAAGAGCTGGTTCGCTATTACCTGGAGATGCATTGAACATACGACGGCGCCGGAAAACGGTGCCGTTTACTTTTTTTTCGGAAGGGAAAGGCCTTCTTACCCGTTGAATCAGCGAAGGATGAACAGAAAAAACCCTCATAAGGGAGAACAGGAGAGAACGTATGAAGAAAAAATGGATCATTGCGATCCTGACAGCCGCGCTGTGCCTGCTGGCTGCCGCGCCCGCAATGGCGGCGGATGTTTTCCAGTTCACGGAGCGGAATATCAGGGTTTTTGCCGGGGAGACGGTTACCCCGGAGCTTCAGCGGGACGGGAAGTACGCGGAGGGCGAGGTGACCTTCACCCTGCGGAACGAGCGGGCGGTTATCGATGAGAACGGAACGGTGACCGGCGTTTCCCCGGGAGACGTATACCTGGACGCCCAGCTGAAGCAGGAAGGAAGGGCGGTCAAAAACGCCAGGGTGACCATTACCGTGGTGCGCAAGGTGACGGGGGTTTCCCTGGACACGGAGAAGCTTCAGGTATACGCGCCGGATGACGCGTCCATCCTTCCCCTGCTGGCTCCCCGGACGGAGGAGCAGGGCCCGCTGACTTCCCGGATCCTGGTGATGCCGGCGGGCAAGGGCATCTGGCCCCGGTATACGGTGGAACCCTCGGATGTGTCCCAGCGGGACCAGAAGGTAACCTGGGAGATCAGCGATACAAATATCCTGCGGCTGCAGGGGGGACAGCTGTACGCCGTTCGGAAAGGCGAATGCGACCTGATTATCCGCAGCAACCAGAATCCGGAGGCCTTTGAGCAGCTGCACGTGCTGGTTACCCAGCCGGTGAAGGGCATCCAGGTGACCGCGGAATCGAAGTACGTGGCAGCGGGAAAAACTCTGCAGCTGACCGCCGCGGTGACGCCGGAGGACGCTACCATCCAGAGCGTGGAATGGACCTCCAAGTCCCCGAAGAACGCGGAGGTGGACCAGAACGGCGTGGTAACCGGCATTGCCAGGGGAAGCGCGACCATTGAGGCAAAGAGCAAGGACGGAACGAACCGGGTCGGTTACTTTACGGTAAATATCACCCAGGACGTGACGGGCGTTTCCATCCGGGAGACGGACGTGACCGTGGCCACCGGCCGGAGAGCGGCCCAGCTGCACACGGAAGTGCTGCCCCAGAACGCCAGCAACAAAAAGCTGGTCTGGTCCTCCTCGGATGAAAGCATCGCCATCGTGAGGAACGGCATCATCTACGGACAGAAGGCCGGGGAATGCATTGTGACGGCGAGCAGCGAATCCAATCCGGAAGTCGCCGCAACCATTCCGGTGAAGGTGATCCAGCTGGTGACGGACATCCAGTACCTGACCCAGGCCGGCGAGAAGATTTACATCGGGGATCAGCTGCAGCTGGAATGGCAGGTGCTGCCGGAGGACGCCTCCATCAAGGACGTGACCTTCCGGAGCCGGGCGCCGAAGATCGCCGCGGTGGACGCGAACGGCATTGTGACGGGCCTGAACAAGGGCGTCGCGGATATCGAAGCCAAGGCTGCGGACGGAAGCGGACGCTACCGGGTATACCGGGTGACGGTGCTCAAGGCGGTGGAGGGAATTGATCCCCTGCCCGCGCAGTACTACGCGCCGGTGGGCCGGGGCATCAATATCAAGGCCACCGTTTATCCCCGGGACGCGTCCAACCTGAGGATCCTCTGGAGCAGCAGCGACGAGTCCATCGCAACGGTGCGCCCCAACGGCACCAGCTACGGCAAGATTACCGGGCACCGGCGGGGCTGGGTGACCATTACGGCCACCACGGAGGACGGAGGATTCTCCACATCGACCAATGTGCTGGTGGACTATTTTGACACGCTGATTACCTGCAACAGCGCCCGGATTGACGACAATAACAAGATCCGGCTGGTGCTGTGGAACATGAGCCGGGACTACACCGTGTCCCGGATCACGATGCGGATCGAATGCTTCGACACCCAGGGCGAACCCATGGTCTGCAACACGGACGGGGAAAGCACCTATTTCGACGCCAGCTACGGATTTGCCCTGGAGCCCGGAGCCCCCACGGAGCACGGGCGGTTCACCTTCCATAACTACAAGGAGAACGGCATGCTGGGATACGTGGTCATTTCCGTGACGGGATATGACTTTGACAACGGACAGCGCTGGAGCATTCCGGAAAGCGTCCAGCTGGATCACAAATACCGGTCCGAGAATTCCAGCCACTGGGGAGACCCGATCCTGAAGGAGCCGGGGGAAGAAAATGGCTGACCTGATTGTAATCGGCGCGGGACACGCGGGATGCGAGGCCGCCCTGGCCGCCGCGCGGATGGGCATAGACACGCTGCTGCTGACCCTGAACATGGACGGCGTGGCGCTGATGGCCTGCAACCCGGTGATCGGAGGATCCGCCAAGGGCCACCTGGTGCGCGAGGTGGACGCCCTGGGCGGTGAGATGGGACTGGCCATCGACGATACCTTTCTCCAGAGCCGGATGCTGAACATGGGAAAGGGACCGGCGGTGCACTCCCTGCGGGCCCAGGCGGACAAGCAGGCTTACCAGAACAGGATGCGGAAGGCGCTGATGACCTGCCCGAACCTGACGGTGCGCCAGGGGGAGGCCGCCTCCATTGAAACGGAAAACAACAAAGTGACCGCTGTGACCACCGTGACCGGCGCCCGGATTCCCTGCCGCGCCGCGGTGGTCTGCACCGGCGTGTACCTGAAGGGGAGCATCATTATCGGGGAACACCGGCAGGACGGAGGGCCCCAGGGGCTGATGAACGCGGGAGCGCTTTCAGGCAGCCTTGCGGAGCTTGGGTTTGCCCTGCGGAGATTCAAAACGGGAACGCCGGCCCGGGTGGACGTGCGCTCCGTCGATTTTGACGAGATGCAGGAGCAGAAGGGGGACGAACCGGTGGTTCCCTTCTCCTTCCTGACGGACCGGAAGCTGGAAAACACCTACAGCTGTTACCTGACGTGGACCACGCCGGAAACCCACCGGATCATCCTGGACAACCTGGACAGGGCGCCCCTCTACAGCGGGAAGATTCACGGCATCGGCCCCAGGTACTGCCCGAGCATCGAGGACAAGGTTGTGCGCTTCGCGGACAAGGACCGGCACCAGATTTTCCTTGAGCCGGAGGGAAAGGAAAGCCGGGAATGGTATGTGCAGGGAATGTCCACCTCCATGCCCGAGGACGTGCAGTGGGCCATGTACCGGACGATTCCCGGGCTGCGCCGGTGCGAGTTTACCCGGCTGGGATACGCCATCGAATATGACTGCATCGACAGCCTGGAGCTGCGGCCGACGCTGGAGAGCCTGCGGATCGGCGGGCTGTTTTTCGCCGGACAGATCAACGGTACCAGCGGATATGAGGAAGCGGCGGCGCAGGGCCTCCTGGCCGGCATGAACGCCGCCCTGCGGATCCAGGGGAGGGAGCAGGTGCTGCTGACCCGGGACATGGCCTATATCGGGGTGCTGACGGACGACCTGACCACCAAGGGGACGGACGAGCCCTACCGGATGATGACCTCCAGGGCGGAGCACCGGCTGTACCTGCGGCAGGACAACGCGGACCTGCGGCTGACGGAGATCGGCTTCCGGGCCGGGCTGGCCACGGAGGAACGGATGGAACGGACCCGGAAGAAACGGGAGGAATCGGAGAGGCTGGAGCGGGAGCTGCGGACCACCCGGTTTGCCCCGGGAGAAAAGCTGAACAGCCTGCTGCGGGAGAAGGGACAGCCGGAAACGGCGGGATCCCTGACGGCGGAGGAGCTGCTGCGGCGGCCCCAGATAGCCTTTGAGGACCTTCGGGCGCTGCATCCGGAATGGCAGGAGATTTCCCCGGCGGCGGCGGAGCAGACGGAAATCGCCGTAAAGTACGCGGGGTACCTGGAAAAGCAGGCGCGGATGATTGAGCAGGCGCGGAGGGCGGAGGAGACCCGGCTTCCGGAGGATATTCCCTACGAACAGATTGAGCACCTTCGGCTGGAGGCCCGGCAGAAGCTGGCCCGGCAGAAGCCCGTGTCCCTGGGGGCGGCGGGACGCATTCCCGGGGTCAATCCCGCGGATGTGGCGGTGCTGACGGTGTGGCTTGAAAAACAGAAACAGGAAAAGGCGCAGTAAAAAACCTGCGCCTTTTTCTGACGCAGGTTTTCATGCTTCGGACGGGGAGGGAGGCTTACGCCTCAGAATCCTCGTCCCTCGTCTGCTTGATGGAGCTGACGGTGCCGGCGGCGCTGGAGAAAATGCAGATCAGCACCGCAAAGACGGCGACAAACAGAACCACGGCAAGGGCGATGATGACTCCGGTATCCATAAATCAGGCTCCTTTCACAGAAAAATCATGCATTCCTTGGGACTGCAGGCCTCACGAATCATAGCTGCGGCGCGGCAGTTCAATGCCGAATTCCGCGGCGGTACTTTCCAGGATATCCAGGGCGCGCTCGATCTGCTCGGGCTTGTGCTCGCTGATGACGCAGAAGCGGAGGCGGGCCTTGCCCTTGGGAACGGCGGGATACATGGCCGGGGGCACGCTGACGCCCCGCTTTTTCAGCTCGTTGGAGAGAAGCCAGGCATCCTCATCCTTGCCGACCAGCACGGGCAGCACGGCGGTTTCGCCCGCCAGGCAGATGTCCAGGTGGCGGCGCTTTGCGCTCTCCGTGAAGGAGCGGATGGCGGTGCGCAGGTGCTCCATGATTTCGGGGTGGCTGCGCAGGGTGCGGATGGCGGCCAGGGAGCCGGCGGCCAGGGCCGGGGAAATACCCACGGAGAAGACGAAACCGGGCAGGTTGTAGCGCAGGTAATCGATCAGGCACTTTTTGCCGGCCAGGTAACCGCCGCAGGTTCCCAGTCCCTTGGACAGGGTTCCGTACTTGATATCAATATCGTTTCCGTCGAGGTGGAAATACTCATCCACGCCGCCGCCGTGCTCGCCGATGACGCAGGCACTGTGGGCCTCATCCACCATGAGGAAGCAGCCGTATTCCTTCTTGACGCGGACAAAGTCGGGAACGGGGGCGATATCGCCGTCCATGCTGTAAGCGCCTTCGATGACGATGAGCACCTTCTCATAATAGGCCCGCTGGCTTTTCAGGATGGTTTCCAGGGCCGCCACATCGCTGTGGGGGAAGGGCCGGGAGGTGGCGTCGGAAAGCTTGCAGCCCTGCTCGATGGAATTGTGGGCCAGGGCATCGTAGAGGATCAGGTCGTTCTTCCCGCAGAAGTTGCCCACGAAGGTGACGTTGGTGGAGTGACCGCCGACGCAGACGATGGCGTCCTCGGTATGCTTCCAGTCCGCCAGCTCCTTTTCCAGCTCCTTATGGATCAGTTTTTCGCCGGCCAGCAGGCGGCTGCCGCTGGCGCTGGTGCCGTACTTGTCGATGGCGGCCTTGGCGGCTTCTTTTACCTCCTTGCGTCCGCTCATGCCCACGTAGTTGTAGCTTCCGAACTCAAGGATTTCCTTTCCGTCCACGATGCCGGTATCCAGCAGGGGAGACTCATGGGCGACGAAGTAGGGATTGTCGCCGTTGCCCACGAGGGCCTTCTGCCGCTCGAGGAAATGCTGGTATTCGGGGGTGTCCTCAAAACGGGTGATGGGCCGGACGGGAACGCGTTCCCGGGGCTTGCCGGCATCGGAGCCGCCGTTGAGCAGGTTTTCAACCACCCGGGACATGCTTTCCACCGTGGCACACTGGCCGTATTCCTCGGCGGGGATGGTGATGCCCCATTCCTCCTCCGCCTTGAGGGCGATGCTCAGCACCTGGAGGCTGTCTCCCTGGAGGTCCTCGATGAAATTGGCGTTGTCGGAGATTTCCTTCTCCGGGATATCCAGGGCTTCCGCGTACATGGTCCGCACCTTGCGGCGGATTTCATCCTGCACGGCGGACTTGGCGCGGGCCTTTTCGGAAACGGCCACCTCCGCCCCGGCGCTCTGGGCCCGGAGGTCCAGCTCCTTGTAGATCAGTTCCTTTTCCTCATAAAGGCGCTTCAGCTCGATCCGCTTGACCTTGATGCCGCTGACCAGGGGAAGGGACATGGGAGTGACCAGGGTGCGGTCCAGCTGGGCGTAGAGGGGCAGGCGGGAATTGACGGCGGCCACCTTGCCGGCCAGGGTGTTGAGGTAATTCTTATCGGTGTAATTGTCGCCCACATTCAAAACAAGGACCACGTCCTCGTTATTGTCCCGCTTGTTGCGGGGGAAGCCCACGACGCAGAGCTGCTCCACGCCGGGGAGGGCGGAGAAGGAATCCTCCAGGTCGTCCGGATAGACGTTTTCCCCGGATTCGTTGATGATCACGTCCTTCAGGCGGCCCTTGATGAAGACGCGGCCGTCGGAATCCATGCGGGCCACGTCCCCGGTGGGGAACCAGCCGCCGTCCAGCGTGTCGGGGGGAAGCACCTCGCCCCGGACCACCCGGCCGGAATGGATGCCGGCGCCCCGGATCTGCAGCTCCCCGGTATCGCTGCCGCCTTCACCGGCGATGCGGTATTCGGCGGAACCCAGGGAGGCGCCCACGGAGCCGTTCAGCCGCCGGCGCAGGCTGAGGGAGGTTTCAAAGCCGTCGATGGCGGTTTCGGTCATGCCGAAGCCGTTGACGGTATAGTATCCCAGGGCGTTCAGGGAACGCAGGGTTTCCTGGGGCGTATGGCTTCCGCCGAGGATGACCACGTCCACCTCGGTTCCCAGGAGCTTCGAGTCAATGGCGGCGAAGAGCCGCTTTTCCGCCAGGCGGAGACCGAAGGAGGGAGAAATATACTGGGCTCCCAGGGAAAGCGCGGAGGAGGCCCTGAACAGCCAGCGGCGGACGGGCTTTTCCTTCCGGACGTTTTTCTTCAGGGATTTGACCAGGTTGTTGCCTACCAGCGGCACCACGATCAGCAGGTGGGGCGGGAAGTGGCGGCAGACGTTGATGATGGAATTGGGGGTGCGGTCCGGCAGGTAGATGTTGGTGGCACCGCAGAAGGGAACAAGGATCACATTGGCCATGAAGCCGAGCACGTGATGGAAGGGCAGGAAGGCCAGGGCCCGGCGGCCGCGGTTATCCTCCCGGATGATGCGCTTGTTTTCCCGGTGGATCTGGACGGTGGCGAGGGCCTGCTCGCACACGGCGGCGCCGGAATAGGCAAAGATGCGGCTGCGGCCGGTGGTGCCGCTGGTGCACATGGCGACATACTCGCCCCAGACGGGGGTGAAGCCGATGGTGCGGGGCGCGTCCGCCACGGCGCGGTAATCAAGCTGGTGAATGTCACCGGTAAGGCCCCGGGGTTTGCGGGAGATAATGACCTTGCAGCCGGCCTCCTCCAGGAGGCCCTGGACCATGCTGTCCGCCGCGGAAGCATCCAGCAGCAGGGCATTGTGGCCGGAGCGGATGACGCCCCAGAACAGGGACTGCCAGTTGGGGCAGGTGTCCACAGCGATGGCGATCCAGCCGCCCTCCGGAGTGTTCTCCTTCAGGTAGGCGGCGTAGTCATCGGCGCGGCGGGTCATTTCCGCGAAGGAAAGGGAAAGCTCCTTGTCCCCTTTCAGCCAGACGGCAGCCGGCGTGTCTCCATAGTCCCGCAGAATATCAAACAGGACGGGAAAACGCCGATCCTCCTCCAGGCGGGAGGCGACCTGCAGAATATCCGTATTGCTCATGTTCGTTCTCCTTCCGAAAAGTCAGTGAGCGTTTGTCCTGCGGGAGGCGGGGGAGAACAATAAGGACGTATAAAAAACAATCATCCCCGACGCGGCCGCATCACTTCATTATAGCATGTTTTCGAAATTGTGCATACAAACGTTTTCGGCACGAAAAACGACCGGATTTCCCATGGGACGGGGGCTCCTCCGGCCCGGCCCCGGGCCGCGGGGGCGGTTGTTCTTGCCCATCCGGGGTTCCTCCTGTATAATGATACCGTGAAAGCAAGACCGGAGGGAACGCAATGAAAAAGAGGATTTACACCTGGATCCGCAGGGGAATCAGCGCGGCGGCGGCAGCTTTGCTGTGCGCGGGAGCCGGCGCGGCCCTGGGAGAGGAAACATATACGCTGCCCATCGACCTGAGCGGCGGGATGAAGTATGACGCCGGCGCCTCCTGGAAGAAGGACAGGAACTGCTATGAGGATCCCACGATCCGGGCGGAATTCCACGAATTCAGGGAAAACATGGTCAACCCCCAGGACAACGGCACCCACGGGGTGTATTACTGCTATGTGGATGTGAAGATCAAGCACCCCTCACAGCTGAGGACCGCTTCCGGGGATCCGGCCAATTTTACCCGGGGAATTATGAAAAGGACGCTGGATATCGCCAAGAGGGTGCAGGCCGTTGTGGCGGTGGACGGCGATTTCTGCAATTCCTATTACGGACAGGAGGGCAACAAATACTGCCTGCGGCAGGGCGTTGTATACCGGGACACGGTGGTGGATTACCTGGACATGCTGCTGATTGACGAGGACGGCAATTTCCATATCCGCCAGGGCGGTCCGGAGCTTGCGGAAATGAACAAGGAGGAGATCGACGGAAAGAAAGTGATCAACGCTTTCCAGTTCGGTCCCGCGCTGGTGATCGACGGGGAGCCCGTGCCGGATGAATACGTGCTGGATGAGAAGCACTCTCCCCTGACCGCACAGCCCCAGAACTGGGCGGCCCGGATCGCCATCGCCCAGATCGAGCCCCTGCACTACCTTGTGTTTTCCAACTGGTACGGACTGAACCTGGCCCAGGTGCGGGACCTGGTTATGAGCATCGCGCCCTGCAAGACGGTTTATGTGCTGGACGGGGGAAATTCCGGCCAGGTTGTATTCCAGAAGCATCAGGTGAACCAGAACGAAGTGAACGACCGGACCATTTACGACATTATCTACTTCGCCAGCGCTTATCCCGGGGAGTGAGCGGAGAGGTTCCGGTTTCCCAGGTGCTCCGCGGCGGCAAGGACCGCCAGGGCGGAGACCATCACCAGGTAGGTGATCCAGCGGGGAATCATGGAGCCGCCCAGGAGGATTTTGCCTTCCAGGGCAAATTCTCCCGCAATAATCACCCCGCAGACCAGCAGCCCCAGCAGGGCGGGAACCCAGGAGGAGAAGGATTTCCGGTTTCCATTCCATCCGTACCAGACCAGGACCCCCTGCACAAACAGGAAGCAGAGCAGCTGCTCCACATGGACCAGCAGCCAGTTGATCGCGTCGGACCTCAGACTCTCCAGCAGGATCTGCGGAATGCAGAGCCAGGCGAGGGTACGGAGGAACCGGCGCGGTTCCTTTTTCCGCAGGAGGGAAAGGACGAAAACAACCAGGGAAACGATTCCCTCCAGCATGAAGACCGCCAGCACGTATTCCGAGTAGTCCTCATCATAGACGATGCGGAGGGCCAGGGGGAAGGGGAGCGGCTGGTCCAGGGTGGCTCCGGTTCCCGTGGGATAGAGAAAATATTCCGCGAAGCGCGCGGCGGCGGCCATGAGGGCGCCCGCCGGGGCAAAAGCATTCAGGGTTTCCCGGACATTCAGGCGGAACAGCCGGGCGCACAGCATCACGGCAAAGGAGACGCCTGCCACGCCGCCGTAATAGGAGAGCTCCTCCGTGCGGAGGGAGAGCCAGAACTCCCCGCCCCGGTTGCGGGTCAGGTAGGAAAAGCGGAAGAAGAAAAAGAGCACCTTCGCGCAGAGAATACACAGGACCGTTCCCAGCAGGAGCGTGCAAACGCCC
This sequence comes from uncultured Clostridia bacterium, assembly GCA_946187775.1. Classification (GTDB taxonomy): domain Bacteria; phylum Bacillota; class Clostridia; order Christensenellales; family Aristaeellaceae; genus Aristaeella. The sequence continues at coordinate 62,137 of CAMHSI010000002.1, read as the reverse complement.
AGGGAAAGGGCCCTGCGGGAAGAAAACCCCAGGCGGTTCCGGGCGGAAACGCCGAAGAGGGCGCAGGAGAAAAGCGCGCAGGCTCCCATCACGGCCAGATAGGCGCCGATATTCACATCCATGCGAAAAAACCTCCAAAGCCTTTAAAACTGAAAGGGAAAGCCATTCATTTCCCGGCGGAATCCCCGGCCGGAATCCAGGGCATCAGGAACATGTTTACATACATGCCTTTGTCATTGTAGGTGTACTTATAGGAGAAATTCTTTGTCTCCTCCCGATCCCGCTCTTCCTTGGGAACCAGTGTAAGGTTGCCGGGCTTTTTCGCGGTATGGGGATCATAGTCGCGGACAAACATGCCGACGCTGTACTTATTGACGTTTCCTTCGATGGTGGTCAGGCGGTACCGTCCGTCGCTGAGCTTTTCCACATCATAAACGAAGCCCACATGCCAGAAGCTGCCGCTGTTTTTGCTGCCGTAAACGACAACGAAGCCTTTTTGGGGGATCATGGTGGTACGGTACATGCGGGAATAGCCGGTGGCCATCTTTCCGGGAGCGGAGGCGGTGGCGTGATACAGGCCGGGCTTTTCCCCTTCCTCAATGGTCCTGTAATCCTCCTGGGGGATGCCGGCTTCCATCATGCACCAGGTAACGAAACCGGCGCACCATTCCCATTCGTAGTTATTGTACCACTGGGTGTACTTGTTCCTTTTCTTCAGGTTTTTGCCGGCGGTTTCCTCCCACTCGGCATGGACAATCTCCAGCAGCTTTTCAATTTCCGGAGGGATCTCCTCCACGACGGTTTCCTCCAGCTCCACGGGAGGCGGCGTCGGGGAAGCCTTGGATGCGGCGGACGCCGGGAGTGAGGCGCACAGCAGCGCCAGAAGCAGCAAAAGGGAACAAAAACGTTTCATCGGGAACAATCCTTTCCGGCGGGAGCGTCTTGGGACTCCGCGCGGCATCTATTTTACACCATTCCGGCGAATCTTCAACCGCAAAGCTTTTATGCCGCCGGAATTGTTCTTTCGGCGGAACCATGGTAAAATAACGTGAATCATTTCAAACCGGAGACATGGGAGGAAGCATATGAGGATATTGGTTACGGGAGGCGCGGGCTACATCGGAAGCCATACCTGCGTGGAGCTGCTGGAGGCGGGGCACGAGACGGTGATCGTGGACAACCTGTACAACGCCAGCCGGAAGGCGGTGGACCGGATCGGTGAGATCACCGGAAAGACGCCGGTTTTTTACCAGGCGGATATCGGGGACCGGGAGGCCATGGAGAAAATTTTTTCCGCCCACAGCTTTGACGCGGTGATTCATTTCGCGGGATACAAGGCGGTGGGGGAATCGGTCCGCAAGCCCATTGAATACTATACAAACAACCTGAACGGGACGCTGGTGCTGACGGATACCATGCGCCGGCACGGGGTGAAGAAAATCATCTTCAGCTCCTCCGCCACGGTTTACGGGGATCCGGCCTTTGTTCCGATTACCGAGGAATGCCCCAAGGGCGTGTGCACGAATCCCTACGGATGGACCAAGTGGATGCTGGAGCAGATCCTGACGGATATCCGGACCTCGGACCCGGAATGGAGCGTCATCCTGCTGCGGTATTTCAACCCCATCGGGGCGCACAAGAGCGGCAGGATCGGCGAGGATCCCAAGGGAATTCCCAACAACCTGGTGCCCTACGTGGCGCAGGTGGCCATCGGCCGGCTGCCGGAGCTGGGGGTTTTCGGGGATACCTACGACACGCCGGACGGAACCGGCGTGCGGGACTATATCCACGTGACAGACCTGGCCCGGGGGCACGTGCTGGCGCTGAACAAGTTCCGGGAGGAGAGCGCGGTGCGGGTTTACAACCTGGGCACGGGGCACGGCTACAGCGTGCTGGAGGTGGTGCACGCCTTTGAAAAGGCCTGCGGAAAGAAGATTCCCTATGTGATCAAGCCTCCGCGTGCCGGAGACATCGCCACCTGCTACTGCGACCCCGGAAAGGCCAGGGAAGAGCTGGGCTGGGAAGCGGAGTACGGGATTGAGGAGATGTGCGCGGATACCTGGAGATGGCAGAGCATGAACCCGGACGGATACGGCACCGGAGAGTAAACAGGGAGGAAAAAGCATGACGACCTATGTCTGCGGACACCGGAACCCGGATACGGACGCAATCGTGGCCGCGATTTCCTACGCGGCGCTGTACAACATGCTGGGGGAGAACGACTATATCCCGGTGCGGCTGGGAATTGTGAACGATGAGACCGCGTTCCTGCTCAAACGGTTCGGGTTTGAGGCGCCGCCCATGATCTCCTCCGTGCGGACGCAGGTGCGGGACGTGGAATACGACAAGCCGCCGCGGCTGGCCGCGGGGGTGCCGGTGAGCTACGCCTGGAACCTGCTGCAGGAGCATCCGAACCTGAGCGTGCTGCCGATTACCAACGAGGATGAAACCCTCTACGGACTGATTACGGAGACGGCCATTGCCCAGAACGACATGCAGGCCATCCAGACCCCCGTGCTGCAGGACGCGCCGATCCTGAATGTGCTGTCGGCGCTGGAGGGGCGGATCCTGAACAGCGAGGAGGACCTTTTTGAGAGCCTTTCCGGCGAGGTGGCCGTTGCGCTGCCGGAAGCCGGGGATCCGCTGAACGGCATCGGGCAGGACAGCATTATCCTGTGCGGAAACCAGCCGGAGATCGTTGAGCGCGCCCTGGAGAAAAAGATCCGGTGCGTGATTCTCTGCCGGAGCGGCCTGGGAGAAAAATACCGGGGCATTCATTCCGAAACCTGCCTGATTGCCACGCCGCTGGACGCGTGGCGGGCGGCCCGGTGGCTGTACCTGGCCACGCCGGTGGGCCGGGTGGCCCGGCGGAAGGATGTGCAGGGATTCCACCTGGACGACTACCTGGACGATGTGAAGGAAGCAATGCTGACCAGCCGGCACCGGAGCTACCCGATCCTGGACCGGCAGGGCAAGGTGGCGGGAACCCTGAGCCGCTACCACCTGCTGCAGCCGCAACGGAAGCGGATCGTGCTGGTGGACCACAATGAGGTGGGCCAGTCCGTTCCGGGACTGGAGCAGGCGGAGCTGGTGGCGGTGGTGGACCATCACCGGCTGGCGGACGTGCAGACGGGTTATCCGGTTTACGTGCGCAACGAACCGGTGGGCTCCACCAACACCATCATTGCCACCATGTTCCAGGAAAACGGGGTGATGCCCGGCGAAAAGCTGGCCGGCCTGATGGCGGCGGCCATCGTAAGCGATACGGTCATGTTCAAATCCCCCACCACGACGCCCCGGGACCGGCGGATGGCGGAGCGGCTGGCGAAGATCGCGGGACTGGACCTGGAAAAGCTGGGGCAGGAGGTGTTCTCCGCCAGCTCCCCGGACAAGTCCGCGGAGGTGCTGATCGGAACGGACCTGAAGGAATTCAACCTGAGCGATCATTACATTATCATCAGCCAGATTACCACCATGGATTCCGGCTCCCTTGTTGCCCGGAAGGAGGAGCTCCTTCAGGAAATGGAGCGGATCCGGAAGAACCGCGGCGCGGACATGGTGTTCCTGATGATTACGGACGTGCTGAAGGAAGGAACGGAGCTTCTTTTCCTGGGCGGCGGGGAAGAAATCCGGCAGGCCTTCGACCTGCGGGAAATGGGCGAGAACAGCGTTTTCATCCCGAAGCTGGTTTCCCGGAAAAAGCAGATGGTTCCGGCCCTGACCCAGCTCTGGGGTTAAGGAGGCACCGGAAGGTTCCTTTCTTCCCGGCGCCTTGCAAAGGAGCGGGAAGAGGGGTACAATATCCGGAAAGAGGAGGTGAGGTGCGATGTGGCACATCGTATCCGATACCAGCTGCGATCTGCACTCCCTGGAGGGCGGAGAAGGAGTATTTGATTTCGAAACCATTCCCTTTACGATCCGGATCGGCAGCCGGGAGTATGTGGATAATGAGGATATGCCTGTTGAGGAGATGCTGACGGCCAACGAGAACCATTCCGAGATGGCCCAGACCTCCTGCCCTTCGCCGGAGGACTGGCGGGCAAAATTCGCCCCGGAGGGGCCGGTGGTGGCCTTCACCATTTCCAGCGCCCTGTCCGGCAGCTACAACAGCGCCTGCACCGCGAAGCAGATGCTGCAGGAAGAGAATCCCGAAAAGCAGATTGCCGTGATTGACAGCAAGGCCACCGGGCCGGAAACAGCCATGCTGGTTCTCAAGGCCAGGGAACTGATCCTTGCGGGCAAGGACTTCGGGGATATTGAAGCCGCCCTGAACCGGGAGGCGGAGAAAATCCACACGATTTTCGCCCTGGCGTCCTACCACAACCTGATCAAGGCGGGGCGGGTCAGCCGGCTCATCGGCTTTATTGCCGGGCACCTGGGATTCTGGGGGATCGGCATCGGCAGCGATGAGGGCGAGATCTCCATCCGGGGAAAGGCCCGGGGAGACAAGAGCATGATCCGCTTCCTGACGGAGGAAATCAAAAAGATCGGCCCGGCGGGGATGGAAATCCGCATCAGCCACTGCCTGAACGAGAAGTGCGCCGCGGCGCTGAAGGAACAGCTGGAAGAGACGTTCCGGGGCATCCGGGTGACGCTGATGAAGACCCGGGGGCTGGACAGCTTCTACGCGGAGCGCCGGGGGCTGATCATCGGATTCTGAGACTGGAAAAGAGCAACAAAAGAATGGACTGTCCGGTAACGGATCAGTCCATTCTTTTGTTTCGGTTTACAGGTTTACGAAGCTGACCAGCTCCTCATGGGGCTTTTTGGCGTTCTCACAGGTGAGCTCATTGAGCATGAGGGCCACCTGGCCGTCGGGCCCCTGCACCTGCTGGCAGCGGGCGGTCAGGGAGAAATACGTTTTGTTGTCCGGGGTCCGGGTGCCCTTGCAGACCCAGCCGCAGGGAGCGATGTCGTTGGAGCAGCAGGTCATGGCGTTGCGGGCGAAATAGTAGTACCCCTTGGGGAAGCCCGGACGCTTCCAGGCCTGCCCGGTAATCCGGACCCGCTTCCCGTCGTACCGCTCCGGATGATCCATGCTGTCCACATAAAAGATCCCGAACTGATCCTCGGAGACCTGGATGGGATCCGCCTTCATATCGTAGGGCAGGTCCTCGTCGGTGATGCCGTCGTCTACGGTGCCGTCCAGGTTCTCAAAGAAGATGGTGGCGTTGGCGTTCATGGCCCGCAGCTGGCGCCGCCAGGAGCCCTTGTTGAAATTGGGGCCGCAGCGGTTGACACAGATCATGTCGGCGATCTTCATGGGATCCGTCAGGAGCTTGCGCATGTTGGTCATATAGTTGTCGAAGGTTGTGCCGTCGGCAGTGGTGACCATCTGCGCCCAGTCCCACAGGCGGGGGAGCCGGAGGGTATCCAGCTTGTCGATGCCCCACATGGAATTGTACTCCAGGATGACGCAGGAAGGCTTATGCTCGTCCTCCAGGGCCTGGAGGCGGGCGGAGGTCAGCTCCTCCTCTTCCTCCAGCATGACCAGGACGCCTTTGTTCTTTTCCAGGGACTTTTCGTCCCATTCGGCTTCGCCGTCCTCACAGCAGACCACCAGGACCTTGCCGCCGTTGGTGAAGCGCTCGTTCCCCAGGATGGTGAGCCCCAGGGTGGTTTTCCCGCTTTCAAGGAAGCCGGTGATCAGGTATACCGGCACAAATCTGCGAATCATAGATGAAACAGCTCCGTCAATGCTTTTTCGTTCAGGTCGGCACCGATCACGCACAGGCGGCCGGTATAGTCGGCGCTGCCGTTGCGCATATCGATTTCACCGGGAACATAGTCAAACTGGAACCATTCCCCGGCCGCGTTCTGCAGGATGCCCTTGGCCCGCAGGATTTTTCCGTATTCCTCTTCATCCGACAGCTTCTCCAGGATGGAGCGGATCTCCTCCTGCTCGTAGCGCTGCGCGGTTTCCAGCCCGATGTTGCCGAAGACCTCGTCGGCGTCGTGCTCGCCTTCGCCGTGATGGTGATGGTGGTGATGATGGTCATGATCATGATGGTGATGTTCATGCTCATGGTCATGGCCTTCATCCTCATCGTCATCGTCATCATGGTGATGGTGATGCTCGTGGTCATGATCGTCGTCATGGTCATGATCCTCATGGCCGTGATGGTGATCATGATGTTCGTGCTCATCCTCATCCTCGTCCTCATCTTCGTCCTCCAGGGGAGCGAAGTACAGGGGCTTGCCGTTTTCGATGACATCCAGGATGAAATCCGGCTCCATGTCATCCCAGGGGGTGGTGATGATCCGGGCGTCCGGATGCGCCTCGGCGATGAGCTGACGGCTCTTTTCCACCCGGGCCGCGTCCAGCAGCTGGGTGCGGCTGAAGATGACGGTGGAAGCACTCTTTACCTGGTCCAGGAAAAACTCGCCGAAGTTCTTCATATACATACGGCACTTGCCGGCATCCACCACGGTGGCGCTGCCGCCGACGGTGATTTCCGGGTGACGGGCTTTGGCCTTTTCCACGGCGGAGAGGATTTCGCTGAGCTTGCCGACGCCGGTGGGCTCCACGAGGATCCGGTCCGGATGATAGGTATCGATCAGCTGGTCCACAGCGGCCTGGAAGTCGCCGGCCAGGGTGCAGCAGATGCATCCGGCGTTCAGCTCGGTTACGGTGATGCCGGCGTCCTTCATGAAGCCGCCGTCAATTCCGATTTCGCCGTACTCGTTTTCCAGCAGCACAACCTTTTCATTGCGGAGGCTGCCGGTGAGGAGCTTTTTGATGAGGGTGGTTTTCCCGGCTCCGAGGAAGCCGGAGATGACATTGATTTTAACCATATTCTGACCTTCTTTCCTGCCGGAAGATTTCCAGCCTTCCTTATATAACGCGATCCGCGGAAACTGTCAACAGGGAGGTAAAAAAAAGCAAGGATCAGGAATCCTCGCTTTCCTCCTCCAGGAAGACGTTGCGGGCGTTTCGGTTGGTATCCAGCACGTAGTGGACGATGGCCAGCTTTGAATTCTCGATATGCTGCAGCATGAGGCGGGACGCGGTTTCCCATTCCCCCCGGATACAGCTGGCGGCGATTTCGTAGTGTTCCACCTGGGCGATTTCATCCCGCGGGCCGTTGGCGGTGAGCACCCGGTAGCGGACCACCTGGTCGGCGATCATGGCGTAGACGGTGTTGAAATACCGGTTGTTGGACGCGGTGATGAACATCTGGTGGAACTCGTCATCCACACGGTAGAGCTCCTCTGTGGAAAGGTTCTTCCGCTGGAAAAGCTGGGTATAGCGGGCATAAACCTCATCGGTGATCCGGTTGCCGTATTTCAGGACGGCGGCGGGCTCCAGCAGGCAGCGGACCTCAAAGAGCTCCTTGATGCTGTTCATGGAAACCCGGTTCACCCGGATGCCCTTTTTCGGCTTGATGGATACAAGATGCTCCTGCTCCAGCCGGGAAACCGCATCCCGGACCGGGGTGCGGGAGGCGTTGAGCATTTCGCAGAGCATATCCTCGGTGAGGGTTGAACCCGGGAGGATCTCACAGGAGACGATCTTGCGCTTGAGGGTCTCATAAGCAAGCTGTTTCAGGCTTTTTGAAAGATTCACGTCGTTTTCGGACATAGGAGGTTTCCTTTCTCCGCGGCACGCCGCGGCACTGCCGGCCACCGGCTTCCCTAACCGGATTATATCGATGTATACAACAAAAGTCAAGAAGCAAAAAACAACGGGGAAAATCTTCAATAAACAAGATTCAAGGATCCTGTTGACAGATTGCGCGTGCATGTTGTATACTTCACATACAGAGCCGGGCGATCCCGGGGAATAAACCTGGAGGATAAAACGATGAAACAGTTGAATTACAAGGTTCTGAAGGAATCCGGGTACGATGGATACGTGCTGGAGAAAGCACCGGAAAAAATCCTGCAGTTCGGGGAAGGGAATTTTCTCCGGGCTTTTGTTGACGATTTTTTCGACCTGGCGAATGAGCGGGTTGGATACAATGGGAAGGCCGTGCTGGTCCAGCCGATCGCCCAGGGGCTCACTGAACTGATCAACGCCCAGGAAGGCCTGTACACCCTGTACCTGCGGGGCAGCGAGAACGGCCGCAAGGTGGACGAGAAGCGCGTGATCAGCTGTGTCAGCCGGTGCGTGAATCCCTACGGCGAATGGGACAAGGTGCTGGAAACCGCCCGGAGCGCCGACCTGGAAATCGTGGTCAGCAATACCACGGAAGCGGGCATCGTCCATGAAACGGAGAGCCGGTTTGACCAGACGCCCCCCATCAGCTTCCCGGCGAAGCTGACCCGGGTGCTGTACGAACGGTGGAAGGCCGGGCAGAAGGGCCTGGTGATCCTCAGCTGCGAGCTGATCGACAACAACGGGAAAGAGCTGCTCCGCTGCGTGAACGAATACACGAAGGACTGGGGGCTGGAAGACGAATTCTGCTGCTGGGTCAACGAGGAGAACATCTTCTGCTCCACGCTGGTGGACCGCATCGTTCCCGGACGCATCCGGGACGCGGAGGAAGTCAAGCGGCTGGCGGAGCAGAACGGATACGAGGATCCGCTGACGGACGTGGGCGAGGTCTTCGGCATCTGGGTCATCGAGGGCCCCGACGGGCTGGAGGACCGGCTGCCCTTCAAAAAGGCCGGCGTGCCGGTGATCGTGGTGCCGGATGTTACCCCCTATAAGAAAAGGAAGGTTCGCATCCTGAACGGAGCGCATACCGGCTTCGTGCTGGGGGCGTACCTGGCGGGATTCGACATCGTGCGGGAATGCATGGAGGACGACACGGTCCGGAGCTTCATGAACAAGATGCTCTACGACGAAGTGATCCCCACCCTTCCGCTGGACAAAAAGGACCTGGAGGACTTTGCCCGGGCGGTGCAGGACCGGTTCAACAATCCCTTCGTGAACCACGAGCTGATGAGCATCAGCCTGAATTCCACCTCCAAGTGGAAGGCCCGGAACATGCCCTCCTTCCTGGAGTACGTTGAAGAGAAGAAAGCGCTGCCGCCCTGCCTGACCGCAAGCCTGGCCGCCTATATCGCCTTCTATTCCAACGATATCCAGGAGCTGGGGGACAAGGGCCTTGTGTGCCGCCGGCCGAAGGGCAACACCTACGTTGTCAGCGACGACCGGGACGTGCTGGAATTCTACTGGGCGCACCGGGAGGATTCCCCGGAGGAGCTGGTGCACGCGGTGCTGAGCAATGAGAAGATGTGGGGACGGGACCTGACAGCGGTTGAGGGACTGGAGAAGGCTGTGGCCGACGGGCTGAAGACCATCCGCCGGGACGGCGCGAAGGAACTGTACCGCAGCTGCCTGTGACGGCAGGAGGAGTTGCCGATGAATGATCTGGTACGCATAACGCCCCAGGACGCCGTGGCGGTGGCACTGCGGCCGGTGAAAGCCGGGGAGACGGTAAGCTGGGGAGAAGGAACCCTGACCCTGAAGGAAGACATCCCCATGGGCCACAAAGCGGCGCTGCGGGACATCCGGAAGGGAGAGGCCGTGATCAAATACGGCTATCCCATCGGGGAAGCCACGGAGGAGATTCCGGAAGGAACCCACGTGCACACCCACAACCTCCGGACGCTGCTGAGCGGCGAAAAGGAATATGAATGGCATCCCATGCATCCGCAGACGCGGAAGGCGGAGCCGGCGGTTTTCCAGGGATATCCCCGGGAGAAGGGCCGGCCCGGCATCCGGAACGAGCTGTGGATCCTGCCGACGGTGGGATGCGTGAACGATGTGGCCAAGGCCCTGGCGCAGCGGGCACAGAAGCTGGCCGGGGGTTCGGTGGAGGGCGTGTACGCCTTCCCGCATCCCTACGGATGCAGCCAGCTGGGAGAAGACCAGGAGAACACCCGGAAGGTGCTGGCAGACCTGGCCACCCATCCCAACGCCGGCGGCGTGCTGGTGCTGGGACTGGGATGTGAAAACAGCGGAATTGCCCAGATCAAGCCCTACATGGGAGATTACGACGAAAGCCGGGTCCGGTTCCTGATCTGCCAGGAGGTGGAGGATGAGCTGGAAGCGGGCATGAAGCTGCTGGATGAACTGGCGGAGCGGATGCGGAAGGACCGGCGGGAGCCCTGCAGCGCGGACCAGCTGGTGATCGGCATGAAGTGCGGCGGCTCCGACGGGCTCAGCGGCATCACCGCCAACCCGACCATCGGCGTGTTCAGCGACCTGCTGACGGGCATGGGAGGCACCACGATCCTGACGGAGGTGCCGGAAATGTTCGGCGCCGAAACCATCCTGATGAACCGGTGCGAAAGCACGGAGCTGTTTGAGAAAACGGTGCGGCTGATCAACGATTTCAAGCGCTACTTCGAAGCCAGCCACATGCCGGTATACGAGAATCCCTCTCCGGGAAACAAGGCCGGCGGAATCACCACCCTGGAGGACAAGGCCCTGGGATGCACCCAGAAGAGCGGCTCCTCCCCGGTGAAGGGCGTGCTGAGCTACGGCGAAAAGGTTACGGCGGCGGGGCTGAACCTGCTGTCCGCCCCGGGGAACGACCTTGTGGCGTCCACGGCGCTGGCGGTTTCCGGCGCGCAGATGGTGCTGTTTTCCACCGGCCGGGGAACCCCCTTCGGGTGCCCGGTGCCTACGGTGAAAATCGCCTCCAATTCCCCGCTGGCCAGGCGCAAGAAGAACTGGATTGATTTCAACGCCGGCAGGCTGCTGGAGGGAATGACCCTGGAGGAGCTGGGGGCGGAGCTGATGCAGACGGTGCTGGAAACCGCTTCCGGGAAGGTTACCCGGAATGAGGAGAACGGATTCCACGACCTGGCGATTTTCAAACAGGGAGTTACACTTTAAAATAAAAAAGACCAAGAGACACGCGGGAGGGAAAAACGATGACGGACATGATGAAGAAGCTGCAGAAGATCGGAATTGTGCCGGTGGTGGTGCTGGACCGGGAAGAGGACGCGCTGCCCCTGGCGGAATGCCTGATGAAGGGCGGACTGCCCTGCGCGGAAGTGACCTTCCGGACCGCCGCAGCGGAGGAATCCATCCGCAGGATGGTGAAGGCCTACCCGGACATGATTGTCGGCGCGGGCACCGTGCTGACCACGGAACAGGCGGACCGGGCCATTGACGCCGGCGCGAAATTCATCGTCAGCCCCGGATTCAATCCGAAGGTGACGGAATACGTGCTGAAGAAAGGCGTACCCATGACCCCCGGCGTCTGCACTCCCACGGAAATTGAAGCCGCGCTCCAGTTTGACCTGGATGTGGTGAAATTCTTCCCGGCGGAGCCCTCCGGCGGCCTGAAGATGATCAAGGCGCTGGCCGCGCCCTACGTGGGACTGAACTTTATGCCCACCGGCGGCATCAGCGCGTCCAACGTGCGGGAGTACCTGGCGTATGACCGGATCGTAGCCTGCGGCGGCAGCTGGATGGTCAGCGGCAAGCTGGTGAAGGAAGGTCAGTTTGAAGAAATCGAGAAGCTCGTGCGGGAAGCCGCGTCGATTGTGAAGGAAATCAGGGGGTAAGAGAAAATGAATCTGAATCTGAAAGCTGCGGAAGAGTGCCGTTATGACGCGGTATCCCTGGGAGAAATCATGCTGCGGCTGGATCCCGGCGAGGGCCGGATCCGCACCGCCCGGGAATTCAAAGCCTGGGAAGGCGGCGGCGAATACAATGTGGTCCGCGGACTGCACAAGTGCTTCGGCCTGAGGACGGGCGTGCTGACCGCTTTTGCGGACAACGAAGTGGGCAAGCTGCTGAAGGACCTGATTGAGCAGGGCGGCGTGGACACCAGCCTGATCTGCTGGAAAAAGACGGACGGCATCGGCCGCGTCTGCCGCAACGGCCTGAACTTTACGGAGCGGGGCTTCGGAATCCGCGGCGCCGTAGGATGCTCGGACCGCGCCAACACCGCCATCTCCAAGGCGACTCCGGAGGACTTCGACTTTGACTACATCTTCGGAAGGCTGGGCGTGCGGTGGCTGCATACCGGCGGCATTTACGCGGCGCTTTCCGAGCAGAGCTGCGAGACCGTTATCGCCGCCTGCAAGACCGCGAAAAAATACGGAACGCTGATTTCCTACGACCTGAACTACCGGCCTTCCATGTGGTCCGCCATCGGCGGCCTGGAAAAAGCCCGGGAGGTGAACCGGGAAGTGGCGAAATACGTGGACGTGATGATCGGCAACGAGGAAGACTTCACGGCGTGCCTGGGCCTGCAGGTGGAAGGAAACGATGAGAACCTGAAGGAGCTGAACCTGGACGGATACTACAAGATGATCGCGGAAGCGGCGAAGCAGTATCCCAACTTCAAGGCCATCGCCACCACGCTGCGCACGGTGAAAACCGCCACGGTGAACGACTGGAAAGCCATCTGCTGGGCGGACGGAAAGGTGTACATGTCCAAGGAGTTTGACAACCTGGAGATCCTGGACCGGGTCGGCGGCGGAGACTCCTTCGCGTCCGGACTGATCTACGGGCTGATGACCACCGGCGACGCGGAGCGGGCTGTGAACTACGGAGCGGCCCACGGCGCCCTGGCGATGACCACCCCCGGAGACACCAGCATGGCCAGCAAGGAAGAAGTGGAATCCATTATCAAAAACGGCAGCGCCCGGGTGAAGCGCTGAGATTCCGGAACAATTTCGCAGCGAAAGGAAAGAATGATCATGAAAGCATTCCTGGACAAGGATTTCCTGCTGAACACGGAAGCGGCGCGGAAGCTGTATCATGAGGCGGCGGAAAAGCAGCCGATCATCGATTACCACTGCCACCTGAGTCCCCGGGAAATCTATGAGGATATCCGCTATGAAAATATCACACAGGTCTGGCTGGGCGGGGACCACTACAAGTGGCGCCTGATGCGCTCCGCCGGCGTGCCGGAAAAGTACATCACCGGCGACGCTTCCGACCGGGAAAAGTTTGAAAAGTACGCGGAGGTGCTGGGAAAGGCCATCGGCAACCCCCTGTACCACTGGAGCCACCTGGAGCTCCGCCGGTTCTTCGGCTACGACGGGATCCTGAATAAGCAGACCGCCGGGGAAGTGTGGGAAATTGCCAACAAAAAGCTGCAGAGCGAAGGCTACACCTCCCGGGGACTGATCCGGATGAGCAACGTGGACACCATCTGCACCACGGACGATCCGGCGGACACCCTGGAATGGCATGAAAAGCTTGCGGCGGACAAGAGCTTCCCGGTAACCGTGCTGCCCGCCTGGCGGCCGGACAAGGCCATGAACCTGGAAAAGGTAACCTATCCGGAATACATTGCCCAGCTGGAAGCGGTGTCCGGCATGGAAATCGGGTCCTTCGCGGACCTGAAGGCCGCGCTGCACAAGCGGCTGGACTTCTTCGCGGCCCACGGCTGCAAGCTGAGCGACCACGCCCTGAACTACGTGATGTACGCGCCGGCGGAGGAGCGGGAGATCGAAAAGATCTTTGAGCGCCGGATGGAGGGCTCCCTCCCGGACGCGGCGGAGGAAGCGAAGTTCAAGTACGCCTTCATGACCGCCATGGCGGCGGAGTACGCGGAGCGCGGCTGGGTGATGCAGCTGCACTACGGATGCCGCCGGGACAACAACCCGGACATGTTCCGGGCCCTGGGACCGGACACCGGATTCGACTGCGTGGACAACTACGCCCCCAGCGCCCAGACGGCGGCGTTCCTGGGCGCCCTGGAGGAAGCCGGCAAGCTGCCGAAGACGATCCTCTACAGCCTGAACACCAACGACAACGCGGCCATCGACACGATCCTCGGCTGCTTCCAGAACGAAACGGCCGTGGGCCGGATCCAGCACGGTTCCGCCTGGTGGTTCAACGATCACTTTGACGGCATGAGCGAGCAGCTGAAGAGCCTGGCCAACCTGGGATACCTTGCCGGATTCGTGGGCATGCTGACGGACAGCCGCAGCTTCCTGAGCTATCCGCGGCACGAGTACTTCCGCCGGATCCTGTGCCGGATCTTCGGCGAGTGGGTGGAGGAAGGCTTCTATCCGGAGGATTACGACACCCTGAAGGAAATCGTGGCGGACATCAGCTACAACAACGCAAAGCGCTATTTCGGATTTGAAAAGAAAGAGTGCTGACGGAGACGAACGTATGAAAATACTGTGCCTGACCTCCCGCAGCTGCAGCGTGCTGCTGGATCCGGAGGGCCTCTACCAGGCCCGGGAAAAGCGGACGCTGAAGCTGAACGGGGAAGACCGGGGAGAGGAATACCGCTCGGTGTCCTCCCTTTTCGACCTGGAGCCGGATACGGAATATACCCTGGAAAGCCGGACGGACAGCGGGGAGACGGAGAGCCTGACCTTCCGGACAAAGAAGGAACTGTGCACGCTGGATGTACGGGACTTCGGCGCCAAGGGCGACGGGGTTACGGACGACACGGCCATGCTGCAGGCGGCAATTCTCTGCTGCCCGGCGGGGGGCCGGGTGCTGATTCCCGCCGGCGAGTACGCCACGGGGCCCCTGTTCCTCAGGAGCCACATGATGCTGGAAATCGCGGACGGCGCGGTGCTGAAGCTGCTGACGGACCGGATGAAATTCCCCATCCTGCCGGAATGCATTCCCGCGGAGAACCCGGACGGGGAAGTGCTGATGGGCCTTTGGGAGGGCAACAGCGAGGAAGGATTCGCCTCGGCGCTGACCGCCTTTGACACCGAAGATACGACCATCATCGGCGAGGGCGTCATCGACGGCAGGGGCGGCGAAGGCGACTGGTGGGTGAACCCCAAGGAAAAGCGGATCGCCCGCCGGGGACACCTGCTGTACACCCAGCGCTGCAAGGGGCTGACCGTACAGGGCATCACCTTCATGAACAGCCCGAGCTGGAACCTGCATCCCGCCTTCAGCGAGGACCTGGACTTCATTGACATCCAGATCCGGGCTCCCTATGAAAGCCCCAACACGGACGGATTCGATCCGGAGTGCTGCAGGAATGTACGCCTGCTGGGAACGGAGATTTCCGTGGGAGATGACTGCATCGCCCTGAAGAGCGGAAAGATCCGGATCGGAAAGAAATACAAGCATCCCTGCGAGGACGTGGAGATTGCCTGGTCCGCAATGCTGGACGGGCACGGCGGCGTGACGCTGGGAAGCGAGATGGCCGGCGGCATCCGGAACGTACGGGTGCACCACTGCTACATGCGGGGGAATGACCGGGGACTGCGGATCAAGACCCGCCGGGGCCGGGGAAAGGACGGCGTCATCGACGATATCCTGTTCGAGAAGGTGCGGATGGACGGGGTGAAGATGCCCCTGATCGTCAACAGCATGTACTTCTGCGATCCGGACGGGCACAGCGAATGGGTGCAGACCCGGGAAAAGCAGCCGGTGGACGACACGACGCCGCGGATCGGAACGATCCGGTTTGAGCAGGTGGAGGCCACAGGGTGCAAAGCCTGCGCCGGGTATGTGCTGGGACTGCCGGAGAAACCGGCGGAGCACATTGCCCTGAAGGACTGCAGCTTCTCCTTTGATCCGGCGGCGGAGCCGCTGGTTCCGGTGATGGCGGAGCAGGTGGAGAAATGCTGCCGGCGGGGCCTGATCCTGAAGAATGTGGATAAGGTGACGCTGGACCATGTAACCTATGACGGGATCGAAGGCCCGTGGATCGATGCGGAGAACGTCGGAGAAATGGAAGAAAGGTGAGAAAAGACAATGGATATTCGCTACAGCTGCAACCAGCGGGATTTCAAACGCTACACCACAGAGGAAACCAGGAAGGAATTCCTGATTGAAAAACTGTTCACCCCGGATACGGTGGAAGTGGTTTACAGCCACGTGGACCGGATGGTGACCATGGGAATCATGCCGGTGAAGGAAAAGGTTTCCATCGACAAGGGAATTGACATCTGGCACAACTTCGGAACGAAGTTCTTCCTTGAGCGGCGGGAATGCGGCATGTTCAACGTGGGCGGAGCCGGAAAGGTGACCGCGGACGGGAACGTGTACGAGCTGGGCTACAAGGACTGCCTGTACATCACCAAGGGCGCGAAGGAAGTGTACTTCGAAAGCGCGGATCCGGAGAAGCCCGCAAAGTTCTACCTGGTTTCCGCACCGGCCCACTGCAGCTATGAGAACCGGCTGATCAAAATCGCCGACGCGGCCAAGAAGCCCTGCGGCGACGCGGCTACCAGCAACAAGCGGGTGATCAACCAGTTCATTCACCCCTCGGTGCTGAAGACCTGCCAGCTGAGCATGGGCATGACGGTGCTGGAGAGCGGCAGCGTGTGGAACACGATGCCGGCCCACACCCACGAGCGCCGGATGGAAGTGTACTTCTACTTTGAAGTGCCGAAGGACAATGTGGTGTTCCACATGATGGGCGAGGGACAGGAAACCCGCCATATCGTTATGCAGAACGAGCAGGCGGTGATCTCCCCCAGCTGGAGCATCCACGCCGGCGCGGGTACCAGCAACTACACATTCATCTGGGCCATGGGCGGAGAGAACCAGGAGTTTGACGATATGGACACGATCCCGACCACGGAGCTGCGGTAAGCGGCAGGGATCCGGATTTCGGTTGTTGAGACTGGCTGAGATAATCAGCCTGCGAATAAAATGGAGGGAATTGCAATGAACATGGATGCTTTCAGCCTGAAGGGAAAGATTGCCTGGATTACGGGAGCCAGCTACGGCATCGGCTTCGCCATCGCGGAAGCCTACGCGGCGGCGGGCGCCACCATCGTTTTCAACGACATCAACCAGGACCTGGTGAACAAGGGCCTGCAGGCCTATGCCGACAAGGGCATTGACGCCAAGGGCTATGTGTGCGACGTGACCAACGAGGAAGCGGTGCAGGAGCTGGTCAAGACCATTGAAAAGGAAGTCGGCGTGATTGACATCCTGGTGAACAACGCCGGCATCATCCGCCGGATTCCCATGATTGAGATGAGCGCCGCGGAGTTCCGCAAGGTCATCGACGTGGACCTGAACGCCCCCTTCATCTGCGCCAAGGCGGTGATCCCCTCCATGATCCAGAAGGGACACGGAAAGATCATCAATATCTGCAGCATGATGAGCGAACTGGGCCGGGAGACCGTATCCGCCTACGCGGCAGCCAAGGGCGGCCTGAAGATGCTGACCCGGAACATCTGCTCCGAGTACGGCATGCACAACATCCAGTGCAACGGCATCGGACCGGGCTACATCGCCACGCCCCAGACCGCGCCGCTGCGGGAGCGCCAGGCGGACGGCAGCCGCCATCCCTTTGACCAGTTCATCATCGCCAAGACCCCGGCGGCCCGGTGGGGCAACACGGAGGACCTGCAGGGCCCGGCAGTGTTCCTGGCTTCCGACGCCAGCAACTTTGTGAACGGCCACATCCTGTACGTGGACGGCGGAATCCTGGCCTACATCGGGAAGCAGCCCTGAGGAATTTTTCCATAAAATAAGGAAAAATCCGACACAATTCAGTCTTTACGAAGGCGTACATCTTCGGGTATAATACTCCTGTTGTCAATTGATCTGAAAACCAATCGGACACCGGGGGTGACGCCATGCAGGGACGCATGACGGTCGGGCGTTACCGCGCAGTGGATCTTTCCCTGTTTGCGGTTATCCTGATCGTGTTTGAAACGATACTGGTGAGGGCGGCCATCGAGTGGTTCCCCAAGGAACCCTGGACGGTTTCCGCCGCGGCGGCAGTGACCGCCATTGTCATGGTCCGGTGGGGCCCCTGGTGCGCGATTCACGCGGTGATCGGCGGAATCGTGACGGTGCTGGTCTCCCGGGGAACGGGGCAGCAGTTCCTGATCTACGGAATCGGCAACCTCGCCGCGCTGGCCATATGGCCGCTGGAGCGCCGGTGGGGCTGGGAAAAGCTCAGGAGCAATGTCCTGCTGAATTTTCTCTTCTCGGCGCTGGTGCTGCTGGCCATGCAGGCGGGCAGGATCCTGGTGGCGCTGATTACCGGAACGAAGGCGGAGGAGCTCCTCCTCTTTATCACTTCGGACGCGGTATCCTACATCTTTACACTGGCGATCGTCTGGATTGTATCCCGGCTGGATGGCATGCTGGAGGATCAGGAGCACTATCTCAGACGCATCAACGACCCCAAGAACAGGGAAGGAGGGATTGCATGAAAGGAAAGGCCGGCGATTATCTGCTTTACGATGAGGCCAGCGGTACCTATCATGAGGATCCGGAACAAGCGGTTAGAGACGACGTGGAAAAGCATTACTGGCTGAACGTAGGCCGTACGATTGTGAAGGACTGGCGGCTGTACGTCATGCTGGTGCCGATGCTGCTGGTTTTCCTGTTCTGGCGCTATTTCCCCATGTATGAACTGCTGGGGAGCTTCAAGGTGCCGGATGGGATCCTGCCGGTGAACGACCAGCTCTTTTCCGGCTTCAGCTATTTCAAGCGGCTGCTGGTCGGCGGGGACAGCCTGAGCCAGAACTTCTGGATGGCGATGCGGAACACGTTCCTGCTGAGCTTCTACGGCCTGTGCTTCGGCTTCCCGATGCCCATCATCCTGGCGCTGTTCTTCAACGAGGTCCGCTCCAACGCGGCCCGCAGCGCCCTGCAGGTGATGACGTACCTGCCGAAGTTCATGTCCACGGTCGTTATGACCTCCCTGGTGACGATGCTGGTGAAGCAGGGATCCATCATCGGCGAGATGGGCATTGTGAGCCAGGCGCTTTCAGCCCTGGGCCTGATCTCCAAGGAGGCCGGGAACGCGGGCCTGTTGAACAACCCGGATTACTTCCGGGCCATCTACCAGATCAGCGGTATCTGGGAAGAAGCGGGCTACGGCAGCATCGTCTTTTTCGCGGCAATCATCGCCATTTCGCCCACCAGCTATGAAGCGGCGCAGATTGACGGCGCCGGCAAGTGGGCGCAGATGCGCTACGTGGTGCTGCCCAGCATCCTGTCGACCATCGTGATCATGCTGATCACCCGGATCGGCTCGCTGCTGAACATCGGCTATGAAAAGGTCCTGCTGCTGTACAACACCAAGACCTATGTGACGGCGGACGTGATTTCCACCCTGGCTTACCGGACAGGCCTCGGCGGCGGCGCCGGCACCGGCATCGCCAGCGCGGCGGAAATGATGAACAACGTGGTGGGCATGCTGCTGGTGATCGGTGCGAACACCATCGCCCGCAAGGCATCCAACACCTCGCTGTACTGAGAAGGGAGAGGTTCGCATGAAAAGAAAACTCGAAATTTCCGAACTGATCTTCAAAATTCTCAGCTATGTTTTCCTGACGATCTTTGCCCTGATGTGCCTGTATCCCTTCGTGTACGCCGTGTCCGCCTCCATGAGCGGACGGACCGCAGTGCAGGAAAGCCAGGTGGTGCTGCTGCCGAAGGACATCCAGTTTGAAGCCTTCAGCGCCATGTTCTCGAACAACATGTTCTGGAACTCCTACGCCAACACCCTGTTCCTGACCTTCTACGGCACGCTGTGGGCCCTGGGGGTTTCCATCCTGGGCGCCTACGCCCTGAGCAAGAAGCGGCTGCTGTTCCGGAAGACCTTCAACTTCTTTCTGGTCTTCACCATGTGGTTCAGCGCCGGTATCATCCCCCAGTACCTGAACTACCTGGACACCCAGAAGGTATTCAACGCCATGGGCATCATGGACGACAAGTGGCTGGTGGTCATTGCCATGGGTATGGCGGCCATGAACATCATCCTGCTGCGGAATGCCTTTGAGAACGTGCCCAGCGAGATCGAGGAGGCCGCCATCGTGGACGGCGCCACGGAAATGCAGGTGCTCAACAAGGTTTACATCCCCATGAGCAAGAGCACCATCGCCACGGTGGCTCTGTTCTTCGCCATCAGCCGCTGGAACGGATACTTCTGGGCCCGGCAGATGATTTCCAACGGCAACGAGCATCCCCTGCAGGTGTTCATCCGGCTGCAGCTGGAAATGTACACCGACCCGGACCAGATGTCAGGATGGGACCGGATTTATGCTCCGGATTCCATGATCTACGCGCTGATCGTCTGCTCCATCATCCCGATCCTGATCATTTATCCCTTTATCCAGAAGTACTTCGCCAAGGGCACCAATGTCGGCGGCGTCAAGGAATAACGGATTCCCGGAACCTGTATCCCTACGGCTGGATCTAAGCCAACCGTTTAAAATAAGAAGGAGGCTTACCCATGAAGAAGATTTCCAAGGTTCTTTCTCTCGTACTGGCGGCCGTGATGGCACTGTCCATGATGGGCTTTGCCGCGGCTGAGAGCGCACTGCCCTACGCGGAGGGCACGGTTCTCCGCATGGCGACCGGCTACAACAACGCCAAGACCGGCCTGCTGTTTGACGCAGAGATTGCCGGCGACGGCATCACCCTGGCCGACGGCAAGACCTACAACGCCGGCGACCTGAAGCCCACCTGGGTTGCGGTGCAGGACACCCTGAAGGTGAAGTTCGAGAGCGTATATCAGGGCAACAGCGCTGCCAAGGAATTTGACTACTGGAAAGAGCAGCTGGACAAGGTGGATGTGCTCTCCGGTACCGCCGCGAAGCTGAGCGAAGCCGGCGAAGCGGGCCTGGTGGTCAACATTGCCGAATACCTGGACAAGATGCCCAACTTCAAGGCATACCTGGACGCGAACCCCATCGTGCGCCTGTCCATCACCGGTAACACCGACACCGGCGCCATCTACTTCAGCCCCTATTTTGACGGCGTGAACGACATCGAACGGATGCCCCTGATGCGGGTTGACTGGGTGCAGAAGCTGCTGGACGGCGAAGGCGCGTTCGTTGCGGCGGACGGCAGCGGCACCACTGCGGCGCCGGTCTACCAGCCCTACATGCCCACCAGCGGTTCCATCACGATCCAGACCCCCAATGCGGAAGGCACGGAAGTGATCGATGTGACCAAGAACTATGACGCCTTCGGCAACATCATCGCTGTGATGAACGAAAAGGGCCAGATCAGCGGCGAGGAAGCCGTGAACCTGCTGCGTGAATACATCGACAAGACCTATGACGGATACTACGGCACCACCCGCAGCAACCTGTTCATCGGACAGGATGCCTGCTGGGACGCTGATGAACTGGTTGCCCTGCTGCGCTGCGTGGTGGCCAATGCCAAGACGCTGAACGGCACGGACAGTGTTCAGGGCCTGTTCACCCGGGAAGACGCCAACAACCAGCGCCGTGTGGATATGTTCCGGTTCGCCGGCCACCTGTTCGGCGTGCGCGGCCTGGAATCCCGTCAGGATTACCTGTATGTGGACACCGACGGCACCCTGAAGGATGCCCGCCAGGAAGTTGCCACCTATGAAGCCCTGGCCAAGATGAATGCACTGGTTCAGGAAGGACTCATTTCCGAAGCCTTTGTGGGAGGCCAGGACGTTAAGACCGAAGATTACCTGAAAAAAGACCTGGGATTCATGCACTATGACTACAACCAGACCCAGGTGCTGTACAATGAAAAGACCTACGAGGAAGACGGAGTAAAGAAGCCCATCCTGGACAAGGAAAACGGCGAGAAATACATGGCTGTGATGGTTCCTGTAGCCCACTGGTTTGACGGAACGGATGAGAACGGCGTGTATATGCGGTTCACCGAATCCTGGCGTTCCGTGAAGACGGACGGCTGGGGCATCTCCGCCGCCGGCGTTGCCGGAGACGAGAACAAGCTGAACGCGGCGCTGGCGCTGATCGATTACGCTTACTCTCCCGCCGGAACCATCCGGATGAGCTACGGTCCCGATGAATTCATCAAGACCAAGGAAGACGGAAGCTACGAAACCTTCGACTTCAACGGACAGCAGATGCCTGTGATCGCCGATGCCACCTGGACGGAACTGTGGGAGAAGGCCGGCGGCAACTACACCAACTACGCCCGTCAGTTCCTGGGCTCCACCCTGAGCTTCATGAAGAGCCAGGCCTTCGAGTTCCAGTGCACCTGCGACGCCGGTAAGGAAGGCGCGGGCAAGATCTCCAAGGCCATCGCCCTGGGCACCATCAAGCATCCGGAGCTGGCTCTGTGCGAGAATCCCTGGTATGATTCCGTTCCCACCGTCCTGCCCACCACCAAGACCGAGAACGACACCCTGGGCGGATTCACCGAGCTGACTGAGAAGTTCCAGAGCGGCAAGGACCAGGAGAACGTGCTGGTTGACATCATCGCCGGCGGATTCACCTCCGAAGGCATGGGCAGCGCTGAAGAAGCGGCCGCGACCGTGGCGGATGCCATGATGGGCGCGCAGTACCTGGACATCAAGGAAGGCGCCTGGGAAGCCCTGCTGGACTACGCGGAGACCCTGAACAAGTAATCTCCCGGAAGGGAACCTGAAGAAAGAAACAAGCACGCAGCTTCCGGCTGCCGCGAGGCAGCCGGAAGCCGGCCCCGCCCGGGGCGGAGACGTTTCCGGGCGGGAGCCGTACCCTTTTGAAAGAAGTAAAGGATGTGGTCGGTTATGTACAAAAAACAGGTCAAGCTGCAGAAGCTTCTCTGCCTGGCGCTGCTTATTATCAGTGCGCTGATTTTTATCTACTCGCTGGGGATTATGACCGACCTGTATGACGCGCTGTACAGCACGATCCGGAGCGCGTCCAATCTGGACAGATCAACAGTGACGGGGTCCAGGGTCTACTATGACATGCAGGACTTCAACAAGCTGTTCCTGAAGTTGTCCATCGGCATGATCCTGCTGTGCGTTGTGCTGTTTATTACAAACACCCACAACCGGAGAAAGTACTACATCGGCAACTACTGCGCCATCGGGCTGGTGGCTGCCGGGGGAGTGGGACTGACGGTGTGGGCCCACGGGCAGATTGAAGCCTACAAAGCCCAGTTCCTGCAGATCAATTTCGAGGAGCTGGCCGCCCACGCGACGAAGCGCAAGACGCTTTACACGGAATCAACCTTCTGGTTTGATATCCACTATGTTTTGTTCGCGCTGCTGCTGATCGGCATTGTACTGCTGATCGCCAACGCAGTATGGAAATGCAAACTCATGAAAGAAGAACAGGCGCTGATTACCAGCGGGAAGGGGGCAGCCGCATGACACAGGCCATGAATGACCGCGAACTGAAACTGGACCGGATGCGGTATGTGAAGAACACTTCCTCCTCCAGGCTCTGCTACCTGGCGATCCTGCTGAATGTTCTGTATTTCGTTTCAATCTATAAATCCGATGTCGGTTCCTGGTACTACCAGATCCTGGTGGGCGGGAGCATTGTGTACAACCTGCTGTTCATGCTGATTACCTTCCTGTCCTCCGAGGGCGTGAAGAACTACCAGAAGAACTATTCCTGGCCACTGTTCATCCTCGGCGCGCTGCAGATTGCCCGGATCTTCATCCTGCCCATGCAGGCCCACAGCACCGTGGTGAAGGTGGGAAGTACGGAGACGATTGTGATGCAGGATCCCCAGTTCATCCGCTGCATCATCTACCTGGCGGGCAGCGCCGCCTGCCTGATCCTGGCAGGATGGATCAACCTGCGGAAGGCAACCGCGCTGGAGCATCACATCGGAACGATCGGGAAGGAGGCTGCGTAATCCATGGCTGAACTGAAACTGCAGCATCTGGATAAGATCTATGACAACAAAGTGCAGGCCGTATACGACTTCAACATGGACGTTGCGGACGGCGAGCTGATCGTCCTGGTCGGCCCCTCCGGATGCGGCAAGAGTACAACCCTGCGGATGGTAGCCGGACTGGAGGATATCTCCGCCGGACACCTGCTGCTGGATGGACGGGACATTACCCAGACCCCGGCCAAGGACCGGGATATGGCCATGGTGTTCCAGAACTACGCCCTGTACGGACATATGACCATTTATGAAAACATGGCGTTCTCCCTGACGCTGCGGAAAGAGGATCCCAATGTGATTCACAAAAAGGTCCTGGCGGCGGCGGAAATCCTTGGCCTTACCAGCCAGCTGAACAAGAAGCCGGCACAGCTTTCCGGCGGACAGCGGCAGCGGGTAGCCATGGGCCGCTCCATCGTCCGGAACCCGAAGGTGTTCCTGTTTGACGAACCGCTGAGCAACCTGGACGCCAAGCTGCGCGGCGCCACAAGGCGGGAAATCCTGCTGCTGCACAAACGGCTGCAGGCTACCATGCTTTACGTTACCCATGACCAGACGGAAGCGCTGACCCTGGCGGACCGGATCGTGTGTATGTCCATGGGCCATGTGCAGCAGATCGGCACGCCGCTGGAACTTTATGACAAGCCGGCGAACACCTTCGTAGCGGGCTTTATCGGACTTCCTCCCATGAATTTCTACAACGGTATGGGATTTGAGGACGGAAAGCTGAAGGGCAACGGATTTGAGGTTGAGCTCTCCGATGAGGAGAAGGATACCCTGAAGGATTATTACGGCAAGGAAATCATCCTGGGCGTCCGTCCGGAGGACGTGAGCGCGGACGGAAACCTGCAGATCCGGGTCACCAACAACGAGAACCTGGGAATGAACACCCTTGTGCACGGCTATATCGGCGACAACAGCCACATCGTGGCCAAGCTCCGCGGCTGGGAGGAATACCACAACGGAGATACCGCAGCGATGAAATTCGGCCGGAAGCACTTCTTTGACAAGGATACCACGAACGCAATTCGGAAGGAGGAGAAGTGATTATGGCAAAGGCTCCTTCGAAAAAGCCGGAGTTCCTGCGGAAATGGATGGTGGCGCTGAAACGGAAGCCCCAGATGATCGCCCTGGTGGTGCTGGCGGCGGCGTTTGTGTACTACAGCCTGAACCTGACCCAGATTTCCAATACCACGGCAAAGATCTACGGCAACGGTATGGGACTTGCCGAGTTCGCGACGATGCTGCTGAGCATCCTGAGCCTGGTATGTTTCCTGAACTCCTTTCCTCACCGGAAGAAGACAAACATTCCCATGCTGGTGCTGCTGTTCGTAATGCTGGCCATCATCTTCTACTGCGACGTTTTCTACGGCCGGCGGATTACGGAGGCGATCACCCGGGCGGACAACCCCATCAGCGCGGATGGCGCCAACATCTTTATCACCAATGCCCGGAACATGCTGAAGGTGCATGAGATCCTGCTGATCATCGGCGCGGCCCTGACGGCACTGCTGCCGGTGTACAAGCCGCTGATCAAGCGCATCAACACCAGCGTGGCGGTGGAAGGCAACGAGGATATGGGTGAAATTGACATCAGCGGAGAGGACGCCTGATCCATGGGAAGGAAAAGCCGGAGGGCTGAACCGGAGAAGCCGCGCACAACGGCGGAATACTACCAGCTGAACACCAAGGCCGTGGAGGACCTGGTGACGGCGGATGTGACCAACAGCCCGAAGGTCAGTGAAAAGGAACTGCGGAAATACCGCTCCGGCCCACAGATCCACCTGAAGGACTGGGTCAAGGTCATCCTGATCAAATGGTGGTTTGCCGGAGCAGTCTGCTTCTTCTTCTACTGGGGACTGGGCATGATGATCCAGAACCAGGAGAACCAGCTGCTGATCCTGGGGCTCGCCCTGGGGTTCGTGACGGACCTGCTGGTGAACAATATCTTCCGCTACTACGCGAAGACCCCGGGAGCCAACGACCGGTGGATGATGTTCGGAAAGAAAGGCTTCGTAAGCCTGCCCCTGAACGTGCTGTACGGATTTGTGCTGCTGGCGCTGGTGGTGATGACCTACAACACCATCAACAGCGTCGCTGCCGCCGCCACCGGGGAGACGGAGCGGGTGGTCCTGGGCGTGGAGCCGATCCTGTTCGGCCTGTTCACCGTGTGCTGGGACCTGCTGCTGCTGGGAGCAAAACGCCTGATCCGTCGGATGGTGGAGGACGCGAAAAAACAAGCGAGGTAAGCATGCACGAGACGATTGAGCGGTACATTCTGGAGCTGGTCCGGCGCAGCACTCCCCGGCGGACAGCCTGGAACCTGGAAAAGATCAGGGAAGGCAAGGATGTCAGCTGGAACTATATTGACGGATGCATGCTGACGGCGCTGCTGGCCATGACAGAGATTACCGGGGACGACCGGTACGCGGCTTTTGTGGAGCAGGTGGGGGACAGCTTCGTCCGGGAGGACGGAACCGTTGACACCTTCGAAGCGGACAAGCACGCCCTGGATGATTACAACGAAGGCCGGATCCTGTTTCCCCTGTATGCCCGGACGGAGAATGAAAAGTACCGGAAGGCCGCCGAGTACCTGTACCGGAGCCTGAAGGAACAGCCCCGTACGGAGGAAGGGAACTTCTGGCACAAGCTGATTTACCCGAACCAGGTGTGGCTGGACGGAACCTACATGGCGCTGCCCTTCCTGGCGATGTATGAAAACACCTTCGGAAAGGGAGACATCGGGGACATCATGCAGCAGCTGCGGACGATCCGCAAACGGATGCGGGATCCGAAGACCGGCTTGTACTACCACGGATACGACGCAAGCAGGAAGGCCTTCTGGGCGGATCCGGAGACGGGCCTGAGCAAGAACTTCTGGCTGCGGGCCATCGGCTGGTATTCCCTGGCGCTGACGGACCTGATTGAGATCCTTCCCAAGGGAATGGAGGAACGCGCGGAGCTGGCGGACACCCTTCGGGAGCTGCTGGAGGCCATCTCCCATTACGCGGATCCGGAAACGGGAATGTACCTGCAGGTTGTGGACCAGAAGGGCCGGGAAGGGAACTATCCCGAAACCAGCGGAAGCGCCATGATCGCGTGCGCCATGCTGAAGGGCGCCCGGCTCGGGGTGCTGGACGAAGGGTTCCGGGAACTTGGAAAGAAAACCTTTGAGGGAATCCAGAACCGGTTCCTGAAGATCAGGGACGGGATGGTCGGCCTGGAGAACATCTGCCTGGTGGCCGGACTTGGGCCGGAAAACAACCGCCGGCGGGACGGAAGCTATGAATACTATATTTCGGAGCCGGTGGTTTCGGATGACGCGAAAGGCGCGGCGCCCTTTGTGCTCTGCTATACCGAGATCAGACGCCTGGATAAGTAACGGCAAGGAGGCAGGAACGGATGTACATTGAACTGAAGAACATCAACAAGATTTACCCGAACGGATTTCACGCGGTGCACAATTTCAACCTTGAGATTGAGAAGGGTGAATTTATCGTTTTTGTCGGACCTTCCGGCTGCGGAAAATCCACGACGCTGCGAATGATCGCCGGCCTGGAGAACATCTCCAGCGGCGAATTCCTGATCAACGGCGTCCGGGCCAACGAAAAAAGCCCCCGGGACCGGGAAGTGGCCATGGTTTTCCAGAGCTACGCCCTGTATCCCCAAATGACGGTGTACGACAACATTGCCTTCGGCCTGACGCTGCAGGGCGTGGACGAGGACGTGATTGAGGAGCGGGTGCAGAAAACCGCCAAGATCCTCGGTCTGACGGAGTACCTGGACCGGCTGCCCCGGGCCCTCTCCGGCGGCCAGCGGCAGCGCGTGGCCATCGGCCGTGCCCTGATCCGCAAGGTGGGCATCTTCCTGATGGACGAACCGCTGAGCAACCTGGACGCCAAGCAGCGCGTGACCATGCGCAGCGAAATCGCCCAGATCCACCGGGAGACGGGATCCACCACCATCTACGTGACCCATGACCAGACGGAAGCCATGACCCTGGCGGACCGGATTGTGGTCATGAAGGACGGATACATCCAGCAGGTGGGTACTCCCTATGAGCTGTACTTCAAGCCGGCGAACGTGTTCGTGGCCGGGTTCATCGGCGAGCCGCCCATGAACTTTGTGCGCAGCAGGGTGGAGAACGGCTGCATCACCTTCGGAAACCAGAAGGTGGACCTGAAGGCCCTGCGGGAGGACGCTGCCGCCTGCGAGGGCAAGGAAATCGTCTTCGGTTTCCGGCCGGAATCCATCGTGCTCCATGAACAGGAAAATGCCGCCCGCATTGACTGCGAGGTGGAACTCACAGAAATGCTGGGCGACAATACGAACGTGTATATTACCTGCGGGGAGCAGCGGGCCATCCTGAAGGTGGACAGCCATGACACGCCGGACAGCGACGGCCCCATGACCTTCTACATCCCGAAGGAAAGCATTTACCTCTTTGACGGGGAGACGGAGATGGTTCTGTAATCAGAACCATCCCGCCGGGAGATAAGACCGCTGGTTCTCCAGCATATCACAGAACAGTTTTTCACCTTCGGCCGGGGATACGGCTGCCAGCTGGGGATCATTCATGAAAGTGGTGAACCCCAGCTTTCTGTCGCATTCAAGGGCGGCAGTCAGGGTGTTTTCCTGGTTCAGGACATGGCGGGCAACCAGGGGACGGACGGAGGAGGGCATGGCCCCGGCAAACAAGGGCTCGATGCGGCCGCGGGTGAACAGGGCGTTGGTCTCCACCACCGCGTCCATGGGAAGATCCGGAATCTGCCCCCGGTTGGGAATATTGACGTTGGAAACCAGGTCGCCCAGGCCCAGCAGGGCTTTGAGCAGCAGGTGACCCTCTTCGCCGGAACCGGCCAGGGAGGGCTCCTCCGCGCCGGAGACCAGCCGTTCGGACCGGGCAAGCCGGTTCTTCAGGTCCTCCATCCGCCAGGAAACGGGGGTCAGGCTGAACTTCCAGGAGTGTACGGTTTCGGGATCCTTCGTGTACCAGGGGGCGACAAACTCGGCCAGGTGCCGATCCCCGGCGGCGGCGATGGCGCCGTAACGGCGGAAAAGGTCGAATTTTACCCGGTGGGCGCAGCCGAAATGGGAATTCATCCAGTTGTTATCCTGACCCTGCTCATAGCCGCTTTCCGCGTATTTATCGGCAAAACGGGCGTAGAGGGGCATCAGGTCCACATCCCCCCAGGAAGCCTCGGTGATCCAGGTGAAGTGGTTGATGCCGGTGACGGTGGTGCGCAGGTCCTGCCGGCGGACGCCGGGAACGCCCTCCTCGGTTTCCAGCATGCTGCACAGCAGCTTCTGGGTTCCGAAAACCTCGTGGCAGCAGCCGAAGGCATGAATGCCGGGGAAGACCTTGTACAGGGTGCGGACGCACAGGGACATGGGATTGGTGTAGTTGATGACCCAGGCATCCGGAGAGTAATCCCGGATGGCTTCGGCGATGGTGACATACATGGGAATCGTGCGCATGGCCCGCATGAAGCCGCCGGCGCCTACGGTATCTCCCACGGGCTGGAAGACGCCGACCCGCTCCGGCAGGTGGACATCGCTGCGCATTTCCTCAAAGGTGGCGGGAAGGATGGAGATGACCACGAAATCCGCCCCGGTGAGGGCCTCCTCCAGGGAATTGCTGACTTCGTAGCGCCAGCGGGAAACAGCTTCCGGACGGGCGCTGATCTTTTCCCCGATGATCCGGTTACGCTCCGCGGCGTCCCGGTCGATATCGTACAGGCGGACAAGGCCGCACAGGTCCGGATCCATGGCCAGGTCCGTCATAAAGCCCCAGGCCCATCCCCGGGAGCCGCCCCCGATGTAGGCAACGGTCAGTTCCTTTGCGTTATGCATAGAAAGTTTCCTCCAGTTGATCATATATTGCGGTGAGGAGATTATAGCAGAACTTTTCCCTGAAATCCACGGATTCCGGAGGAAATGCATATGCCAAACAAAACAGGGGACATTGACGGCGGGCAGAGAGTTCTGTAAAATAGCGGACAGAAAAAAACAGAAGACGGAGAAGGAAAAATGATTGTTGTTGCCAGGGACGGAAGCGGGGACTTCCAAAGCATTCAGGAAGCGGTTGATTCCCTGCCGGAAAACGGCGGGGACAGGGAAATCTTTGTGCGGCGGGGGGAATACCGGGAAAAAACGGTGATCCACCGCAGCAGCGTGCGCCTTATCGGCGAGGACCGGGAAAACACGGTGCTGGCCTGGAACGGATGCGCCAAGGACCTGTATCCGGACGGAACGGAGAAGGGCACCTTCCTGTCCTCCACGCTGATGGTGACCGGCAGGGATGTGACGGTGGAGAACATGACGATCCGCAACGACGCGGGGGACGGGCGGAAGGTGGGCCAGGCGGTGGCCGTTTACGCGGCGGGAGACCGGGGAACCTGGCGGAACTGCAGCCTGGTCGCGAACCAGGATACGCTGTTCTGCGGCCCGGTGCGGCTGCCCAACGTGAAGGAGGATATCGGTGAGCGGACCGGATGCGCGGAGGCTTATCTCCGGGTGGAGGACGGCCCGGCAACCCACAGCCGGCAGTATTTCGAGAACTGCCTGATCCGGGGGGATGTGGACTTCATCTTCGGACCCTACCGGTGCTGGTTTGAAGGATGCACACTTTTCATGAACGAGCGGGGCGGGTGGTATACCGCCGCCAACACGAATGAAAGCCTTCCCTTCGGATTCGTGTTCCACAGGTGCAGCCTGACGGGGGATTGCGCGCCCGGGGCAGGATACCTGGGAAGGCCCTGGCGGAAGCACGCCGCCACCCTGTTCCTGGAATGCCGGATGGACGGGCATGTGGCTCCGGAGGGCTTTGCCGACTGGGACGAAGAACGGGTTGTGACGGACCGCTGCGGCGAATGGAAAACCTCCGGGGAGCGGGCGGACCAGGGAACGCGGCATCCGTCCCAGAAGCGCCTGACGGATGCCGAAGCCGAAGGGATCACCCCGGAAGCGGTGCTCGGCGGCGGGGACGGATGGCGGCCGGGACAGGACTGATCCGGAACGTCCCGCCGGAGAGCCTTTTACGGAGAGGGATGAACCATGTATACGGAAGAACAGCTCAGGAAATATCCATATTTCGCTGAAAAAATAGAAGAAGAAGGAATGTACGGCATCCTGGACCAGCTGACCGGGCTGGTTTCCCGCGGCCATATCCTGTGGTTTGCCCAGTGGCTGATCGCGCATGAAATTCCTTTTTCCTTCGCGATGGTGGACCTGGACAACTTCAAGTTTGTCAACGACACCTACGGACACCATATCGGGGACGCGGTGCTGGCGGACGTGGCTCGGAGCCTGGCGGAGAGGGTGCGGGAATTCGGGGTTGTGGGCCGCTTCGGCGGGGATGAGTTCCTGATGGTAAACCTGCGGGACACGAACTATGACGATGTAAAAGCATTCTTCACCTCCCTGTATGACGGAAGCGTGCTGCGCAGGAACGTGGCGGCCGGGGACTGCAGTCCCTTTGTGACCGCCACGGTGGGATGCGCCATTTACCCGGCGGACACCCGGAATTACGACGAGCTGTTTGAAATGATCGACAAGACCCTGTACCGCGGAAAGACCAAGGGACGGAACTGCTATATCATCTATGTGAAGGAAAAACACCGGGATATCGTGATCCGCCAGATTGCCCGGAAGGGGATGTATACCACCTACAGCCGGGTGATCCGGGCCTTTGAGATGGTTCCCGGCCTCCGGAACCGGCTTCACAGCGTGATGCCGCTTCTGATGGAGGAGCTGCAGATTTCCGAACTCTATTACACGGGACGCGACAGGGTGATGAGGGCGGTACGAAACAGCGGGGTTGCGGTACCGGTTCAGGACCTGGATGAGCTGATCCGCAATGAGGACATGTTTTCCGACAACAGCCTGGAGAAGGTGAAGGAAAGAAGCCCGGCTTTTTACGCGGCACTGGCGGAGCGGGAGATTGAAACCCTGTGCGTGGTCCGGGTCAGCATGGACGGGGAGACGGACGGATACCTGATCTGCGCGGAGCCCAGAAACCGGCGGATCTGGCAGGAAGCGGAATGCGCCCTGCTGTATTTCCTGGCAAAAATGATCGCGGCGAGGATCCGGATTGACGGGGAGACCCTGGCCTGACCGGGATCCCGCGGCTGAACCGAAATGTACGGACCCCTTCTGATTTACGTATAAATAGGAAAGAAAAATTCAGAAAACCCTTCCGTTCCGGCCATGAAAGTGGTATAATAGAAAGGCTGTGAATGCTATGTTTTTCAACGGATCCGGGGATTTCAGAAACGGCCCGGAACCGCCCTGAAAACACATGCTTTCACCGGCACGCAAAGACGCTGACAAGAGGTGCATCATGGCTGAAGAATTTGACGTGAATCCGGAACAGGTAACAGCTGTTACGTCGGACTACGGTGAGGAGCAGATCCAGGTCCTGGAAGGCCTGGAAGCCGTGCGGAAACGCCCGGGAATGTATATCGGCTCCACGGACGCCCGGGGGCTGCATCACCTGGTTTATGAAATTGTGGACAACTCCGTGGATGAGGCGCTGGCAGGCTACTGCAGGCAGATCAACGTGACCATCAACGCGGACGGGAGCGTGACGGTCATGGATGACGGGCGCGGCTTCCCGGTGGGCCTTCATCCGAAGATGGGCCGCCCGGCGGTGGAGGTGTGCCTGACGGTGCTGCATGCCGGCGGCAAGTTCGGCGGCGGGGGATACAAGGTATCCGGCGGCCTGCACGGCGTAGGCGCGTCCGTGGTGAACGCCCTGAGCAGCCACTTTACCGTGACGGTATACCAGAACGGAAAGGTGTACCAGCAGGAATATGAACGGGGAAAATACCTGTACGACCTGAAGGTGATCGGGGAGACGGACCGGACCGGAACGACGATCCGGTTCTTGCCGGACATCAAGAGCGATGACAATCCCGAAGGCATTTTTGAAGCCGGTGTACAGTACGAATACGAGACGCTGCGGAACAGGCTGCGGGAAATGGCGTTCCTCAACAAGGGCGTCAGGATCCTCTTCCGGGACGAGCGGGGAGAGACGCCGAAGGAAAACGACTTCTGCTATGAAGGCGGCCTGCGGGAATTTGTGAAATTCCTGAACCAGCACAAAACGGTGCTGTTTCCCGAGCCCATCTACACCGAGGGAATCAAGGACGGGATCCTGGTGGAAATGGCCATGCAGTACAATGACAGCTACGCCGAGAACGTCTATTCCTTCGCCAACAACATCGCCACGCCGGACGGCGGAACCCACCTGGCGGGCTTCAATACCGCGGTGACCCGGGCCATCAACGATTATGGACGCCGCTACAAAATCCTGAAGGACAACGAGCCCAACCTCAAGGGCGAGGACGTGCGGGAGAGCCTGACGGCGATTATCTCCATCAAGATGGAGGATCCCCAGTTTGAAAGCCAGACCAAGTCCAAGCTGGGATCCGGACAGGTCCGCGGCGTGGTGGACAGCCTGGTGAGCGAGGAGCTGAGCACCTACCTGGAGGAGAATCCCTCCGTGGCGAAGGCCATCGTAAGCCGCTGCGTGGACGCCCAGCGGGCCCGGGAAGCCGCCCGGAAGGCCCGGGAGGCCACCCGGCGGAAAACGGTGCTGGAAAGCGCGTCCCTGCCCGGAAAACTGGCGGACTGCAGCGAGCGCGATCCTGCCAAATGCGAAATCTTCATGGTGGAGGGTGACTCCGCAGGCGGAAGCGCCAAGGGCGGCCGGGACAGCAAGACCCAGGCGATCCTGCCCCTGCGCGGCAAAATCCTGAACGTGGAGAAGGTGCGGCTGGACCGGGCGCTGGAGAACCAGGAAATCCGCGCGATGATTACTGCCTTCGGATGCGGATTCGGCGACCAGTTTGACGAGAGCAAGCTCCGGTATCACCGGATCGTGTGCATGACGGATGCGGACGTGGACGGCGCCCACATCCGGATCCTGCTGCTGACGTTCTTCTACCGCTTCATGCGGCCCCTGGTGGAAAAGGGATACGTGTACGCCGCCATGCCGCCGCTGTACAAGGTAACCAAGGGAAAGATGTCCCGCTACGTATATGACGACGACGAGCTGAACCGGGTGCTGGACGAGGTCGGCCGGGATCCGAAGCCGGATATCCAGCGCTACAAAGGACTGGGCGAAATGAGCGCCCAGCAGCTGTGGGACACCACCATGAACCCGGAGACCCGGATGATGATGCAGATCACACCGGACGACGCCATGGAGGCGGACCGGCTGTTTACCCTGCTGATGGGAGACCAGGTGGAACCCAGGAAGCAGTTCATCCAGGAAAACAGCGACCTGGTCCGGGACCTGGACGTATAAGCGGAACGATTAAGAACGCAGGAGAAGAAAGATGATTCAGGATAAACTGATTCCGGTAAATCTGGAACAGGAAATGAAGAAAAGCTTCATTGCCTATGCCATGGCAGTCATTGTGGACCGCGCGCTGCCGGACGTGCGGGACGGACTGAAGCCGGTTCACCGGCGGATCCTTTACGACATGTCCGAGGAGCTGGGGATGACGCCGGACAAGCCGACCCGCAAGAGCGCCCGCGTGGTGGGCGACGTTCTCGGTAAATTCCATCCCCACGGGGATTCTTCCGTATACGACGCCATGGTGCGCCTGGCCCAGCCCTTCAACATCCGGTATCCGCTGATTGAGGGACAGGGAAACTTCGGCTCCGTGGACGGGGACGGCGCGGCCGCCATGCGTTATACGGAAGCCCGGCTGCAGAAGCTGACCATGTACCTGCTGGACGGCATCGACAAGGACACGGTGGACTTCTATCCCAACTTCGACGAAACGCTGCAGCAGCCCTCGGTGCTGCCGGCCCGGTTCCCGAACCTGCTGGTGAACGGCTCCAACGGAATCGCCGTAGGCATGGCCACCAACATTCCGCCCCACAACCTGACGGAAGTGATCAACGGCGTCATCTGCATGATCGACAATCCGGAATGCACGGTGGACGACCTGATGCAGCATATCAAGGGGCCGGATTTCCCCACCGGCGGCCTGATCATGGGCCGCAGCGGCATCCGGGAGGCTTACTGCACGGGCCACGGAAGGATCACCGTGCGGGCCCGGACCAACGTTGAGGAAATGGGATCCGGCCGCAGCAGGATCGTGGTGACGGAAATCCCCTACCAGGTCAACAAATCGGTGCTGGTCAAGAAGATCGCGGACCTGGTGCACGAAAAGAAAATCGAAGGCATCAGCGACATCCGGGACGAGTCGAATGACCGCCAGGGCATGCGCATCGTGATTGAGCTGAAGAAGGACGTGCAGCCCCAGGTTGTGCTGAACATGCTCTTCAAGCACACCAGCCTCCAGGAAAACTTCGGCGCCAACATGCTGGCGCTGGTGAACGGGAAGCCCCGGGTGCTGAACCTGCGGGAAATGATCTACTACTACCTGGAACACCAGAAGGACGTGGTCACCCGGCGGACAAAATTCGAGCTGAACAAGGCCCAGAACAGGGCCCATATTTTGGAAGGCCTGCTGAAGGCGCTGGAACATATCGACGAGATCGTGGCCATTATCCGGGCGAGCAAGGATACAAACGCCGCCAAGGAAGCCCTGATGGAGCGCTTTGAGTTCACGGACAGACAAGCCCAGGCCATCCTGGACATGCGTCTGGCCCGCCTGACCGGCCTGGAGCGGGAGCGCCTGATGGAGGAATATGAGGAGCTGGAGAAAACCATCGCCCGGCTGACGGCCATCCTGGGAGACGAGCACCTGCTGATGGACGTGATCAAGACCGAGATCAGCGAGATCCGGGACAAGTTCGGCGA
Source organism: uncultured Clostridia bacterium (assembly GCA_946187775.1). Lineage (GTDB taxonomy): Bacteria > Bacillota > Clostridia > Christensenellales > Aristaeellaceae > Aristaeella. The sequence goes on along the minus strand of CAMHSI010000002.1, from coordinate 26,909 downwards.
CGAGCGGAGAAGCGAGCTGACCATCGCCGAGGACGATATCGACATCGAGGACCTGATCCAGGAAGAGAACATGGTGGTGACCATGACCCACGAAGGGTATGTGAAGCGGGTCACCTCCTCCGCGTACCGGGCACAGCACCGCGGCGGACGCGGCGTATCCGGCATGAATGTCAAGGAGACGGACTACACCACGCAGATGTTCGTGACCAGCACCCACCAGGAGATTATGTTCTTTACCAACACCGGACGGGTGTACAGCCTCAAATGCTACCAGATTCCGGAAGCGGGCCGGCAGGCCAGGGGCACGGCCATCATCAACCTGCTGCAGATCGCAAGCGGTGAGAAAGTATCCACCATGCTGCCCATGCCCAGGGAGACGGAGCAGGAATACAACCTGGTGATGGCTACCCGGAACGGCATGATCAAGAAAACGGAGCTGAATGAATTCAGGAACCTGCGGAAGAACGGCCTGATTGCCATCGCGCTGCGGGAGGGCGACGAGCTGATCGGCGTGCGGCTGAGCACCGGCAGCGACGAGATGCTGCTTTCCACCCGGAAGGGCAAGTGCATCCGCTTCAACGAACAGCACGTGCGGGCTGTGGGACGGAATTCCATCGGCGTACGCTCCATGCGCATCGCACCCGGCGACGAGGTGATCGATATCGCCGCGGTGGAGCCGGATACCACGGTGCTGGCCATCACGGAGCTGGGCTACGGCAAGCGGACCGATCCGGAGGAATACCGGGAGCAGGGCCGCGGCGGCATGGGCGTCAAGGCCATGCAGCTGACGGAGAAGACCGGCGACCTGGTGGCGCTGCTCTTCGTGCACGAAGACGAGGATATCCTGCTGATTACCGATGACGGCACCATTATCCGGACCCGGGCGGCGGACGTGCGCGTGTGCGGACGGTCCACCCAGGGCGTGCGGATCATGCGGCTGGCGGAGGGAAGTTCCGTAGTCGGCGTGTGCCGTGCGGAAAAAGAAGAAGAGGAACCGGAGGAGGAACTCCGGGAGGAAGAATCCGGAGGAATCCCGGACGCGGGAGAGACGGAAACGGCCCCGGAAACCCCTGAAATCTGAACGCTATAAAAAACCGGCGCGGAAGATGCATTCCGCGCCGGTTCCTTCTATCCGGGAGGATCAGTCGTAGCGCTCGTCGATGACGCGCTTGGTTTTCTTTTCGCTGCGGGGCAGGAGGCCGTTTTCCACCACCTTGACCAGGGGAGTGAAGCCGATGACGCTCTTGACCTTGGCGGCGATGCGGTCCGCCAGCTCCGCAAAGTTGACGGAGCCGTTGGTTTCCACATAGATGCGCATGGTATCCTTGCCGTCGAGATGGGAGATGCGGATCTGGTATTCGCTGGAAACCTCCGGGAAGGCCTGGAGGATTTCCTCGATCTGGCTGGGGAAGACATTGACGCCCTTGATCTTCATCATATCGTCGGTACGGCCCATGATGGTGTCCAGCCTCGGATACCTGCTGCCGCAGGGGCACTTTCCGGGAATGATCCGGGACAGGTCGTGGGTGCGGTAACGGATGAGGGGAGCGCCTTCCTTGACCAGGGTGGTGATGACGATTTCACCCATCTCCCCGTCGGGAACGGGCTTCAGGGTTTTCGGATCGATGATTTCGATATAGAGGTAATCATCCCAGTAGTGCATGCCGGTGTTGTATTTGCAGTTGATGCCGATGCCGGGGCCGTAGATCTCGGTCAGGCCGTAGATATCATACAGCTCGATGCCCAGGGATTCGGCGATGCGGGCGCGCATTTTCGCGCTCCAGCGCTCGGAGCCGATGATGCCCTTTTTCAGCTTGATTTTGTTTTTGAGGCCTCGCTTCTCAATTTCCTCGGAAAGGAGGAGGGCATAGGAGGAGGTGGAGCACAAGACGGTGCTTTCCATGTCCTGCATCATCTGCAGCTGCTTCTCGGTGTTGCCGGGGCCCATGGGAATCGCCATGGCGCCCAGCCGCTCGCACCCGGCCTGGAAGCCGATGCCCGCGGTCCACAGCCCGTATCCGGGAGTGATCTGGATCCGGTCTTTTTTGGTGATTCCGGCATATTCATAGCAGCGGGCGAACATGATGCCCCAGTCCTCCACGTCCTTGGCGGTGTAGGGGATGATGACCGGGAGACCGGTGGTGCCGGAGGAGGAATGGATCCGGACGATCTGATCCTCGGGAACCGTCATAAGGCCCAGGGGATAAGCATCCCGGAGGTCGCTCTTCTCCGAGAAGGGAAGCGCCTCGAATTCCTCGGGGGTGGAAACGGAGGTGACGCCGGCTTCCTTCAGCTTTTTGCCGTAGAAATTGCCGGCTTTCAGCAGGGCTTCGATCCGGCTGTTGACCAGCCGGATCTGGGAATCGGAAATGCGCATGGGGACACCTTCTTTCAAAAATATCATTGCTGAGTCTGAATCCGTATTTCAGGGCGGATTACGGGGTATATTCCAAAGCCCTGAAGTTCAGGGCGTGGAATTTTTCGGGGATCAGGCGGCGGACGGCCTCCTTCAGGTCTTTCGCTTCCAGGCCCAGGGCGCCGCAGCGCTGCGCCGCGCCCAGCAGGATCAGGTTCAGCACCTTGGGGGATCTCACCGCCGCCAGGGCTGCTTCCGCGTCCACCACGGTGAGGCGGGAAACCCGGGAAGCCAGGTAGTCCAGCATTTCCTCCGCCCGGTATCCGGTGTCGGAAAGGGCGGCGGTGACGGGCATTACGGGCCGGGAGGAGACGATCATCTGTCCCTCCGGGGCCAGGAAGGGGAGCTGCCGGACCGCTTCTCCCGGCTCAAAGCCGATGATCAGGTCCGCTTCCCCCCGGGCGATCATGGGAGAATAAAGATCCTCTCCCATGCGGAGATGGCTGAAGACACTGCCGCCCCGCTGGGCCATGCCGATGGTTTCGGCGGAGAGGACAGGGATCCGGCGGGCCATGGCGGCGGAGGAAATGAGGCGGGAAGCCAGCACGGTTCCCTGGCCGCCGACGCCGCAGAGAATGATGCTTTTACGCATGGGGTTCACCTCCCGAAATCGCTCCGACGGGGCACAGCTGGGCACAGAGGGTGCAGCCGTTGCACTGGGCGGGATCGATGACCGCCTTTCCGTCCCGGAAGCTGAGGGCGGGGCACCCGATTTCCCGGATGCACTTTTTGCAGCCGATACATTTGCCGGGATCGACAGCGGCCTGGGCCGGGGCGCGGAACAGCGCCACGCAGGGAGAGCGGAAGATAACCGCCTTGACGCCGGGCAGGTCCGCAATCTTCCGGACCGTTTCCACCGCCAGGGCGTGATTCAGCGGATCCACGGTTTCCACGGCGGTGACGCCGATGCCCCGGAGGACGCTTTCAATGCTGACCTTCTCCACCACGTCTCCCATCATGGTGCGGCCGGTGCCGGGATGGGGCTGGTGGCCGGTCATGGCGGTGGTGGAGTTATCCAGGACGACCAGGGTGAATTCCGCCTGGTTGTATACGGCGTTCACAACGCCGGGAAGCGCGGAGGCGAAGAAGGTGGAATCACCCACGAAGGCAAAGCAGGACCGGTCATTCTCCAGGTGGTTGACCGCCTGGGCGATGCCGAGGCCGGCGCCCATGCAGAGGCAGGTATCCACCATGTCCAGCGGCATGGCGTTCCCCAGGGTATAACAGCCGATATCCCCGCAGAAGATGGTCTTCCGTCCCTTCATGGCCTGCTTGACGGCATAGAAGGAAGCCCGGTGCGGGCAGCCTGCGCAGAGCACCGGCGGACGGACGGGCAGGGGCGGCGGATTGTCCGCCTCCTCATGGGGAACGGGCAGGTGCATGAAAGCGGCAAGGGCGGCGGTTACGCCGTCCCGGCTGTTTTCGCCGGAACGGGGCATATGGCCGGTCATTTTGCCCAGGATCCTCGTCTTCAGGCCATACTTTCCGCAGATGTAAACCAGCTCCCGCTCGATGTACGGATCCAGCTCCTCCACGCAGAGGACCTCATCCAGCCCGGAGAGGAACTCCACCGCCAGCTTCTCCGGGAAGGGGAAGGGGGTGGAGACTTTCAGCACCCGCAGGGCGCCCAGCTTCCGCCGGGCTTCCATCACGTAGGTATAGCTGAAGCCGCCGGCGGCCACGCCCCGGCGCAGGCCGGAAAGGAGCGGATCCTCCGGCTCGGTGCGGTTGAGGGGGGAGGCGGAAAAGACATCCTGCAGGGCGGCGTTCCGCTCCTCAATCTTCCGGTGGTTGGCGAAGGAGAGCTTCGGGAAGATCACCCAGCGGCTGTCCTTCACAAACCCTTCGACGGGATGAACGGCGTATTCCTCCGGATCCTTCACGGAAACGGAGGCGTAGCCGTGGGAAACGCGGGTGGTGGGCCGGAGGAAGACCGGCGTCCCGTATTTTTCGGAAAGCTCAAAGGCTTCCTGCACCATGGAGTAAGCCTCCTCCGCGGAGGAGGGATCCAGCAGGGGAACCTTGGAGAAGGCGGCGAAGGTGCGGGTATCCTGCTCCGTCTGGGAGGAGATGGGGCCGGGATCGTCCGCCACCAGCACCACCAGGCCGCCCTTCACCCCGATATATTCCAGACACATCAGCGGATCGGAGGCCACATTCAGGCCCATCTGCTTCATGGTGACCAGGGCCCGGGCCCCGGAATAAGCGGCTCCGCCGGCCAGCTCCATGGCGACTTTTTCATTGACGGACCATTCCACGTAGGTGTTTTCCCCGCGGCGCCTGGCCACGGTTTCCAGAACCTCGGTGGAAGGGGTGCCGGGATAGCCGCAGACGAGATTGACCCCGGCTGCCAGCGCCCCGAGGGCAATGGCTTCATTGCCCATCACAAATTCCTGGTGCATCCTGTCACTTTCTTTCAAGTTTTTATATTCCGGGTCAATATACCACAAAACAGGCGCCGATTCCATAGGAAAACCTCTGAAAAACAAGTTTGACGGGAGGGGGCGGAAAAGCTTACAATAGGCGGCGGATCAAAGCGTCACGGAGGTTGGAACATGGATTATACAGGCATACTGGCCCGGGAACTTTCCCTTCGGCCGCAGCAGGTGCAGGCAGCGGTGGAACTGCTGGACGCGGGCAATACGATTCCCTTTATTGCAAGATACAGGAAGGAAGCCACCGGCTCCCTGGACGACCAGGTGCTGCGGGAGCTTTCGGAACGGCTGGAATACCTGCGGAACCTGGACAAGCGCCGGGAGGAAATCCGCAAGAGCCTCGCGGAGCAGGAGGTGCTGACGGAGGAGCTGGAAAAGCGGCTTGCGGAAGCCGGGACCCTCAGCGAGCTGGAGGACCTGTACCGGCCCTACCGGCCGAAGCGGCGGACCCGGGCCATCATCGCCCGGGAACGGGGGCTGGAGCCCCTGGCGCTGTGGCTGATGATCCAGGATCCCAGGGGGGATCCCCTGAAGGAAGCGGAGAAATACATCGATCCGGAAAAGGAAGTGCCGGACGCGGAGAGCGCCCTGGCCGGCGCCCGGGATATCCTGGCGGAGGACATCAGCGACGACGCGGACATCCGCAAGGTCCTGCGGGAAATGATCTCCCGGGAGGGCGTGCTGGTGACGAAAGCCGCCAAGGAAGAGGACAGCGTATACAGCATGTACTATGATTTCCGGGAGCCGGTGCGGACCATGGCGGCCCACCGGATCCTGGCGGTGAACCGGGGAGAGCGGGAAGAATTCCTGAAGGTGACGCTGGAGGTGCCGGAGGAAAAGGTGCTTTCCGAGGTGCGGCGGAGCCGGGTGAGGGGCAGCAGCGCCGCCTCCGCCCAGGTGGCGGAGGCCTGCGACGACGCCTGGAGCCGCCTGGTTTTCCCCTCCCTGGAGCGGGAAATCCGCAGCGAGCTGACGGACCGGGCCAACGCTTCCGCCATCCGGGTTTTCTCCCAGAACCTGCACCAGCTGCTGATGCAGCCCCCCATCAAGGGGAAGGTGACCCTGGGGGTGGACCCGGGATTCCGCACCGGCTGCAAGCTGGCGGTGATCGATGAGAACGGCAAGGTGCTGGACACGGGGGTGGGCTATTTCACCCTGCCGGGGAACGAGGGCGGCAAAGCCGCCGCGGCACGGCTGATCAAACAGTTCGTGAAGAAGTACGGAATCACGGCCATCGCCATCGGAAACGGGACGGCCAGCCGGGAAAGCGAGCAGTTTATCGTTTCCCTGCTGCCGGAAATGCCCGGAACGGCGTATATGATCGTCAGCGAGGCGGGGGCTTCCGTGTACTCCGCCAGCAAGCTGGCGGCGGCGGAATTCCCGGATTATGACGTGACGCTGCGCAGCGCCGTATCCATTGCCCGGCGGATGCAGGACCCCCTGGCGGAGCTGGTGAAGATCGACCCGAAGGCCATCGGCGTTGGACAGTACCAGCACGACCTGAAGCAGAATGAGCTGACGGCGGCCCTGGACGGGGTGGTGGAGCAGTGCGTAAACCAGGTGGGGGTGGAGGTTTCCACCGCCAGCGCGGAGCTGCTGAGCCACGTGGCGGGCATCGGCCCGGCCCTGGCGAAAAATATCGTGGCCTACCGGGAGGAAAACGGCATCCCCACCCGGGCGGCGCTGAAGAAGGTGCCGAAGCTGGGGCCCCGGGCCTTTGAGCAGTGCGCCGGATTCCTGCGGGTGGCGGACAGCAAAAATCCCCTGGACGCTACCGGGGTCCATCCGGAAAGCTACGAGGCGGCGGGAAAGCTGCTGGAAAAGCTGGGCTATGACAAGGCGAGCCTGAAGCGGGGCGGACTGCCGGAGATCCCGCTGAAGGCCAAAGCCTACGGGGAGGAAAAGCTGGCAGGAGAGATCGGCGTGGGCCTTCCCACCCTGCGGGACATGATCGCCGAGCTGCAGAAGCCGGGACGGGATCCCCGGGACGAGCTGCCCAAGCCGGTGCTGCGGACGGACGTGCTGGACATGAAGGACCTGACCCCGGGGATGGAACTTACGGGAACGGTTCGGAACGTGATCGATTTCGGCGCCTTTGTGGATATCGGCGTTCACCAGGACGGCCTGGTGCATATTTCCCGGATGGCGGACCGGTTCATCCGCAGCCCCGGTGAGGTGGTCAAGGTCGGGGACGTGGTGAAGGTCTGGGTGGTCAGCGTGGACGAGAAGAAGAAGCGGATCGCCCTGACCATGGTGAAGGATAAAATGTAAAAAGTGAAAAGGTTTGCATCCGTGAAAAGGCAGCGGCGGAAGGCCGCTGCCTTTCTTTCGCGGATCGGTCCGGAAAATGTAGAAAACGGAAGGAATCAAACGGAAAAAAACAACAAATATTCAATTTGGATGGGTTGACAAATACAAATAGCGGCGTTATCATGATCGCGTAAACGATTGCAAAAATTTCAGTACAGCTTTTCCGGGAGGGATTGCATGATCCGGCTCAAAGATATCGCGGAGGCCTGCGGCGTATCCGTGGCTACGGTATCCCGGGCGCTGAACGGAGTGACCAACGAGAACAAGGAGCGGACGGCGGCCATCTGCCGGACGGCGCGGGAGATGGGCTATTATCCCAACGCGGCGGCCAGGACCCTGAAGACCAGCCGGTCCAGCAACATCGGGATCCTGTATGAAGACCGGATGAACCATGAGTATTTCAGCTCCCTGCTGGACGAGCTCCGCTCCGCGGCGGAGAAGAAGGGATACGACCTGACGCTGATCGGCCGGGGAGACGGCGCAAACGTGGAAAGCTACTACGACCACGCGCGGCAGCGGAACCTGGACGGCGTGGTGGTGATCCAGGCGGACTTCGAATCCGCCAACGTGATCCGGCTGGCCGGCAGCGATATGCCTTCGGTGGCGATCGACCATGTGTATGAGGGCTGCGACTGCGTCAGCAGCGACAACCGCGCCAGTATGGAGCGGATCGTGCGGTACGCATACGAACGCGGACACCGGAGCATTGCCTGCATCACCGGACAGCCGGGGGCCGTGAGCGCCGAGCGGCTGGCGGGTTTCTACAAAACCTGCGCGGAGCTTGGCATCCGCGTTCCGGAGGGCTTCGTGCGGGCAGGCGCCTTCCACGATCCGGAGGAATGCACCCGGATCGTGCGGGAGATGCTTTCGGGAGAAGAGAAACCCACCTGCATCCTGTGCCCGGACGATTACAGCTGCCTGGGAACCCTGTGGGAACTGAAAACCTCCGGGGTCCGGGTCCCCGAGGAGGTCAGCCTGGTGGGATACGATGGAATCCGCATGACCCGGATGATCCGCCCGAGGCTTACGACCTACCGGCAGAACGCGGAAGCCATTGCCCGGGAGGCCATCGGACTGCTGACGGAGGCTATCGAACGGCCGGAGAAGCATAAGCCCCGGCAGATTACGGTGGAGGGCATGCTGCTGGAGGGAGACACGCTGAGCGAGCTTTCCCGCTGAAGAAGCGGAAGCGATAGAAAAGGTTTCAAACCCCATGAGATAAAAAAAGGAGGAAGAACCCAATGAAGAAGATCCTGTCCATGATCCTGAGCCTGGCAATGCTTATCGGCCTGCTGGGCATCGTCCCCGCCGTCGCGGAAGAGACGGCGCAGCCCACCGCGGAAGCCTTCATCGGCTACGCCAACAGCGACTGGACCGTCCAGTACTGGAATGACGGCGCTGAGACCAAGGTGAAGCCCACCAACGCCCAGATTACCGGCAGCGGAAGCTACACCGTCGGCCTGGACTTCACCGAAGCCGCTCCGGACGGCGTGGACCTGGCTTTCACGGCGCTGATCGTCAAGGGCGCCATTGAAAACTTCCCCGGCCTGTGCCTGAACATCAAGGAAATCCGGGTCAACGGCGAAGCAGTTGACATCAAGGAAGGCTACACCAACGATGAAGACGGCGCCACCCGGATGAACATCTTCAACGAGTGGGTTACCGCCCTGCCGGCGGACGCCCGCAGCGTGAAGGGGAACACCACGGACCTGACGGCCCAGATGGTGGACAAAGCGGCTTTCACCGCTGTCAAGACCATGGAAGTGGACTTTGACGTGGAGCTGGTCAGCTGCTATATCGCCTTTGCCAACAGCGACTGGACCGTGCAGTACTTCGGCGGCATTCCGGAAGCTGCCAACATGGCAGCCGTCGGTTCCATCATCAACGGAGAAGGCACCTACCAGGCGAAAATCGAAATGGAAGAGCCCATTGCGGACATCGCCTTCGCGGCCCTGATCATCAAGAACGGAAACAAGGTCTATCCCGGATACTTCATCGACGTCAAGGAAGTGAAGATCAACGGGGAAGCCGTCGAAGTGAAAAAGGGCTACACCAGCTCTGACGACGGAATCGAAATGCGCAGCAACCTGTTCAACGAATGGGTTACCGAGCTGCCCAAGGACGCCCGCCGCAAGGACGGGGACCTGGAAGGCGCTTCCGCCATCATCGTTGAAAAAGAAGCCTTCAAGGACATGAAGACCATCGAGGTGACCTTCGACTTCATCTTCGGCGAGAAGCCGGTGGAGGAAGCGGAGGTTATGACCGAGGAAGAAGCCAAGGCCGCCAAGGAAGCCGGCTTCCATGCCTACATCGGCGTGCAGGGAACGGATACCTATGTGTTCCGCAATGCCTGGTATGACAGCTACGGCCTCAACGATACCGAGAATCCCTTCTTCAACCGGCTGACCGGCTGGGATCCCGACAACAACGCCGTGGATTACGGCGGAACCTTCAAGGATGTTGAGATCAAGGAAGACGGCACATACACCGTGTCCCTGACCACCGGCGAGATGGGCTTCGGCGAAACCAAGGCCTTCAACCTGCTGTTCGTTTCCACCGACATTCCCAACAAGCTGATGAAGGGCGACTTCCTGAAGATCAGCGACATCAAGGTGAAGATCGGCAGCGGCGCCACCCAGGAGAGCGGAACCGTGAATACCGAGGAAGGCGACTACACCCGGATCGATATCATCAACACCTATTCCCAGACGGAAGCTCCCTTCGGATACACCGTTCCCGGCCCCAACGAGACCATTGAGATCTCCTTCACCGTGAGCGGTATGGCTGACTGACAAAGAACCAACCCCGGCGGCGCCGATCCCTGGACCGGCGCCGCCGCTTGTTCCCGGACAATCAAGGAGTGACACGCTGAGATGAATGAACACACAAAGGTTATCCGGCCGGAGACGGAAAAAACGGGCGCCTGGCAAAAGACTGCTCTGTGGATTTTCCGGCTGACGGCGCTGCTGTCCGGCATGGCCCTGTTCTTTCCGCCGGCCAATCCGGGCCGCATCAGTGAAAAGATCAATGAGGCGGCCAGCCTTTTCACCACCGGGATCAGCCGGGAAACCATCACCAACAGCATGGGCCGGATCCTGCGGTCCCACTGGATCCAGGACGGCGACATCACGCTCCTGATGATTGCCTGTGTGATCGTGATGCTGGGCGTGATCGCCTGCGCGGCGGGCGCCTGCATGAGCCTGGGAAACCGGAAAATGCAGCGCCGGGGCCTTACGCTGCCGCTGATCGGCGCGCCGGTGATGGGCATCGGCCTTTTCCTGATCCACCGGGCCTACCGGAACATGATGGCTCACGGGGAGGAAGTCGGCAAGCTGGACACCATCAGGGTGATGCTGCCGGACGGCTTCACGGTTTTCTGCATTTTCGCGGGGCTGCTGTTTGTGACGGCGCTTTGCGCCTTCCTGATCATGAAACCGGAGAAGGACCCTGCCGCAAAAATGGAGATGGACGAGAAGTACCGGCTCTTCCTGATGATGCTGCCGGTGATCCTGCTGTCCTTCGTCTTTGCCTACCTGCCCATCTGGGGCTGGCGGTACGCTTTCTTTGACTACAAGCCCGGCGGAAGCATCGGGCCGGAGAACTTTGTGGGCCTGAAATGGTTCGGATCGCTGTTCAACGACCCGGCCACGGTCCGGGACCTGGTGCGGGTGCTGCGGAACACGCTGATCATGTCCGGCCTGGGCATTGCCACTTCCTGGCTGCCCATCGCCTTCGCGGTGCTCCTGGCGGAGATCCGGTCCACCAAGTTCCAGCGGACGGTCCAGACCCTGACCACCATCCCGAACTTTATTTCCTGGGTGCTGGTGTACGCCATCGCCATCGCCATCTTCTCCACGGACGGATTTGTCAACAGCTTCCTGACCAACGTAATGCACCAGACGGGGGCCAACACCAACTACCTGCAGATTGCGGACCACACCTGGCTGAAAATGCTGCTGTGGGGCACCTGGAAGGGCGTAGGATGGAGCGCTATCGTCTACATTGCCGGCATTGCGGGCATCGACCAGCAGCTGTATGAAGCCGCGAGGGTGGACGGAGCCAACCGGTTCCGCTGCATCTGGCATATCACCATTCCCGGGCTGATGCCTACCTACATGGTGATGCTCCTGATGAGCATTGCCGGAATCCTTTCCAACGGCATGGAGCAGTACCTGGTCTTCGAGAACGCCATGAACAAGGACGTCATCGAGGTGCTGGATCTGTATGTGTACCATATCGGTATCGGACAGAACCAGATCCCCCTGTCCACGGTGGTGGGCATTTCCAAATCCCTGATCGGCGTGACGCTGCTCTTCGGCGCGAACGGCATTTCCAAGGCCATCCGCGGCGAGAGCATCATATGATGGGAGGCGAGAGAGATGAGCAAAAAGACGAAAGAGCCTGCCATGCATATCAAGCGTACCGCCGGAGACTGGGTTTTCGACACCGCGGTGGTGATCCTGTTTGTCCTGTTCACCCTGATCTGTATTTTCCCGTTCTATTACCTGCTGATCAACACGATTTCCGACAATGACCTGGTGACTGGCGGGAAGATCAACTTCATTCCCATGCTGAAGGACGCCGCGGGGAACGGGGTCTTCGGCGTGCAGCTGGGCAACTACGCGGCGCTGAGGAACGTGCAGGACCTGGGAAGCAGCGTGATCGTCACCGTGGTCCGGACGATCCTGGGAACGGCGCTGATGGTGATTACCTCCGCCTGGGCGGGATACCTGGTGACCAAGCAGAAGATGTGGAAACGCTCCTTCTGGTACCGGTTCCTGGTGATCACCATGTACTTCAACGCGGGCCTGGTTCCCTGGTACATGAACATGCTGATGATGGGCCTGACGGACAACTTCCTGGCCTATATCATCCCCGGCATGGTGGCCCCCTACAACATTATCCTGGTGAAGACCTATATTGAGAGCATTCCGTCCTCGCTGGAGGAAAGCGCGGTGATCGACGGCGCCTCCACCCTGACGGTCTGGCGGAAGATCATCCTTCCGCTGAGCATTCCGATCCTGGCCACGATCTCCATCTTCGGCGCGGTGGGAAACTGGAACTCCTTCCAGGACTCCCTGCTGCTGATGAACAACCGTCCGGATCTTTACACGCTGCAGCACCGGCTGTATATCTACCTGAACTCCTCCAGCAACCTGGGCGCCATGATGAGCCAGGGAGGAACGGTGAGCGAGCAGGCGGCAGCCAGCATGCTGAACCAGCGGGTGATCCAGTACACGGTGTCCATGGTCAGTATCATCCCGATCCTGCTGGTGTATCCTTTCATGCAGCGCTACTTCGTGAAGGGCATCATGCTGGGAGCGGTTAAAGGATAAAAAGGAGGATAAGCAAATGAGGAAAATCTGGGCATTGCTGCTGGCGGCAGCGCTGGCGATGACGATGATCGGCGGCTGGACCGCAGCCGCGGCGGAGGACGCGGACGCCTACGCCCGGCTGGAGGAAATCGGCGTCTATGACGGAGAGCCAATTACCATCAACGTATACAGCCAGCTGGCCAACTATTCCGGCGTGCAGGCGCACTGGAGCGCGGACCTGCTGCTGGACAAATTCAACGTGAAGGTCAACATCATCCCGGATTCGGACGGCACCTACGCCACCCGGATGGAGAGCGGGAACCTGGGCGACATCGTGGTCTGGGGCGCCGACGGCGACCAGTACCAGTCCGCGGTGGAGCAGGGCCTGCTCCTGGACTGGGAGGAGGACGGCCTGGCGGAAACCTACGCCCCCTATGTCTGGGCCAACTACCAGCGGGCCCTGGAAACCAACCGGGCCAAGAACAGCGACGGCAAAATCCACGGCTTCGGCCACAACGTGGCGCTGAAGGCGGGGAGCCATGACAGCTTCTTCTACACCTGGGATATCCGCTGGGACCTGTACAAGCAGCTGGGATTCCCGGAGGTCAAGAACCTGGACGACATGGTGGAAATGTTCAAAAAGATGAAGGAAATCTGCCCCAAGGACGACAACGGAAACGAGACCTACGCCGTTTCCATCTGGCCGGACTGGGACGGAAACATGGTCATGTATGTCAAATCCCTGGCCACCGCCTATTACGGATGGGATGAATTTGAGCTGGGCATGATCAGCACGGAGACCGGCGAATTCCAGGGATGCCTGCAGGAAGACGGCATGTATATCGAGATGCTGAAGTTCTTCAACAAGCTGTACCGGGAAGGACTGCTGGATCCCAACTCCGCCAGCCAGGTCTACGCCACCATGGGTGAAAAGGTTAAGGCGGGCGGCACCTTCTGGTCCATCTTCAACTACGCGGGATCCTCCATCTTCAACACGAAGGAGCACCTGGAGCAGGGCAAGTACATGTATACCTTCCTGCCCGAGGAAGCGACCCCCATCGTTTACGGCTCCAGCCTGACCGGCGGCAACCGGATCTGGTCCATCGGCGCGGACGCGGAGTATCCGGAGCTGTGCCTGGCGGTGATCGACTGGCTGGCCACCCCGGAAGGCTCCATGACCATGTGGTACGGACCGAAGGGCCTGACCTGGGATTACAACGAGGAAGGCGGCGCGTACTTCACGGAGCTCGGCCTCAAGACCAGCCAGGATCCCTCCTATGACATGACCGGAACCACCGTCATCGGACCGCGGACCGGCAAGGAATATCCCCAGAGCGGCACCTATAACGACGGCGCCCTGCAGATCAACAACACCACCCTGACCGCCAGCCAGCAGAATCCCGACAGCAAGCTGCAGGAAACCCTGGACAAGGAAGGATGGGTCAGCGTGCTGGGAGCGGACCTGCTGCCCATTCAGAAGGAATGGTGCGAATGGTCCGGCGTGTCGAACACCCAGCAGTACCTGGAAAACCACCCCTACAAGGTCATGCTGGACAAGGGCACCTATGCCCCCGCCACCCGGGACGGAGACCTGGACAAGAAATGGAGCCAGATCCAGACCGCGGTGAAGACCGGCTCCTGGCGGGCGATCTACGCCAAGAACGACGGCGAGTTCAACTTCCACCTCAATGAGATGATCAAGCAGGCCAACAGCTACGGCTACCAGGAGTGCGTCAAATGGTGTGAGGAACAGGCTGCCCTCTGCTGGGCTGCCCAGCAGGCCCAGGCAGCTGCTGTCCAGTAAGTTCCCGGGCGGAACCCGTCGGAAGGCGGAATCAAAAACAAATGCAAGGCCCCTGTTTTCGAAAGAAGACAGGGGCTTCGTCATAGAAAAGCTTCGACCGGTGCCGGGCAGGCACAGGGACTCTGTTGCCGGTTGGGGGCGGGATGTGATATCCTTGGGCAGGGGATCCGGGCAGAAAACCCGGGATCCGGCTGCGACGGAGGAAACCGATGAACAATCCGACGATCGAGTATTACAACAAAAACGCTGAAGCATATGTCCGGCTGACCAGAAATGCGGATATGGCCGCGATCCGGGACCGCTTTACGAAGCTGCTGCCGGATGGCGGAAACATCCTGGACCTGGGCTGCGGTTCGGGCCGGGACAGCAAAGCCTTCCTGGACCGGGGCTATCATGTGACCGCGGTGGACGGATCCGCAGAAATGTGCAGGGCGACAGAGGAGTACACCGGCCTGAAGGCGGTCTGCAGCGATTTTGCCGCCTTTATGCCCGACGGCAGCTATCATGGAATCTGGGCCAACGCGTCGCTGCTGCACCTTCCGCCCCGGGCCATCCACGATGTGGTCCGGAGGCTCACCGAGGCCCTTGATCCCGGCGGCGCATTCTTTATGTCTTTTAAACACGGGGACTTTGCCGGAATCCGGGACGGGCGGTATTACACCTGCCTGACGGAGCCCCTGCTGCGGGAGCTCCTGCGGGATATCGAAGCATTGCAGCCCCGCGCTTTTTTCATGACCCAGGATGCCCTGCCGGGCCGGGAGGACCTGGTATGGATGAATGCGATCCTGATTAAAAAACCATAACGGCAGGGCAGGAACAGCCGATGATTCCATACCATTGGTTCCGTAAAAGAAAACGACGGATGTGAGGAGGACAACGATGCGTACCAGGAACAGAATCTGTACCCTTTTTCTTGCGGCCCTGCTTTTCTGCACCGTGTGCAGCACGCTCGGGGAAACAGCGGCGCCGGATTATTACGGGATCGGCCTGGAAGTAACCCGGCTGATGGGAGAGATCGTGGACAGCGAAGACTACCTGTCCCTGTTCGCCATGCCGGAATCCTTCAGCAAAGTCCGGGAACGGGTGAACACCCATGACTATGACCGTCCCGCGGCGGTTTATGCCATCCGCCTGGAGGATCCGGAAACGCTGGTGGAAAAGCTCCTGCGGGAGGAACCGGAAGCCCTGGAAAAGTACCGCCGTCTTTCTCCGGCCCTGCGGGAGCTGATTCTGTCCCGCCTGAGCCTGCCGGCCCTGTGCGCACGGATCAACGCCGCCGCAGGGGCTGAATACATGTCCTTTTTCACCCTGGCGAACGCGTTCATCCGGGATGACCGCCTGACAGCGGAAGAAACAGTCTACTACCTGTATTTCTTTGAAAAAGGAGCGCCGATCCTGGTTTCTTTCGGCTATCATTCGGCAAGCGGACAGTTCCTGGATATTCCCGGGGAATACCGGGACAATCCTGCAGAGATCCGGACCCTCCTGGCACTGCCCGGCCTTGAGCTTGATCCGGTGGCCGCTGCGGAACCGGCAGCGGGTTCATTGGGAAACCTGGCGGACTTTGGCATCGATCCGGAAGAAGCTTTGCGGAAGATGAGCGAGTTCATCGGAGAGCGGCTTCCGGCGGGGGGAATCCCGGCATATGATGCTTCCGGATCCCGCCTGTATGAAGTGTTCGATATCACCGGAGACGGGTGCACGGATCTTTTTACCAACGTCACCTGGGGAAGCGGGATGGTCCGTACGGACCTGATCGTCTATGATCCGGTTCAGGAGGAGCTTTATGTCCTGGACGGATACAATTATGACTACCTGATTGACCATGCGGAGGAGAACCGGATTGTGATTGTCAAGGAAGGTCCCCACGGGTATAACGACCCGGTTGTGAGAACGCCCGGAACCGTGGAACTGGAAAACCGGCAGCTGATCTTCATTGCCGATTCCGAGGACCCCAGTTGACCGGCAGGATGTCAATGAATCGGAAGGAATGAAATGAACAGCATGAAATCACGAATCGGCATCTGCCTGGTCCTCCTGCTTCTCCTTGCAGTGGGATGCGCTCCTGCGGAGACGGCGGGGATGGTGGTCGAAAACGGCATGGCCCAGCCCATCGCGCGCTATACCGACGCGCAGAACCTGGATTATACCAATGAGGGAAGCGAGCTGCTGCGCTTTGCGGTCTACGTGGAAACGGACTATGACACCGACCTGGACGGGAAGCCCGACCTGATCAAGGCCATGGTGCAGGTACCCCGGGCGGCCGCGGAGGGCGCCTACCGGGCTCCCGTGATCTATGAGGCGCGGCCCTATATCGCCGGCATGTACACCTATAACCCGACCCTGCCCGCCGCGGGGACCTATGAATTTGACGAAAGCGTCCTGTATACCCGGCCGGAAAAGCGCGTTCCGAAGGGGACGGTGAGCACCCTGGAGCTGGCTTCCCGGGCCCGTCCGGAGGACTGGTACTATCACCTGGAGAACGATCCCTTTGACCAGCAGTACCTGGGGAACCTGACCGCCTACGATTACTTCCTGGTGCGGGGCTTTGCTGTTGTCCAGGCCGCGGGACCGGGCACCTGGGGATCGGAGGGCATTGAATGCTGCGCCAGCGACCTGGAGGCGAAGGCCTTTGCCTGCGTGATCGAATGGTTGACGGGAAAGCGCAGCGCCTACGGGGATCCGGCGGGGGAATACCGGGTGGAGGCGGACTGGTGCAGCGGGAAAATCGGGATGACCGGCCGTTCCTACGCGGGCGCCCTGGCTTTCGAGCTGGCGTCCATGGGGCTGGAGGGGCTGGAAACCATCGTGCCCGTGGCTGGCCCCGCCAGCTGGTATGACTACGCCAACGCCCAGGGAGTTCCCTCCGGCCTTCTGTCCCGCTATGACGCGATCGCGGACCTTTCCGCCATGTGCGCCAGCCGTTTCCCCGTTCGGGAGGAAGGACTGAAGGACCATTATGAGCGGTACCTGGCCTGGGTGCGGGACCGGCAGGCTGCGCTGCAGGGGGATTACGGCAGCTTTTGGGCGGAGCGGGATGTGCTGGGCAGCCCGGATTTCCGGGCGTCCGCGCTGATCGTGCAGGGCCTGAACGACGAGACGGTTCATCCCAGGCAGTTTGCCCTGATGCGGGACGCCCTCCTGCGCTGCGGGTGCGAGGTCCGGTGCCTGCTCCACCAGAACGGGCATGTTACCCCGGCCAACGAGCAGACGGAAACGGATATCCTGATCGGCGAACACACCTATACGGAGTGGCTCAATTTGTGGTTCACCCATTTCCTGCTGGGCGAGGAGAACGGGATCAGCCGGATGCCGGAGTTCACCGTGCAGAGCAATGTGGACGGCAGCTTTTTCGGCACCGACCGCTGGATGACGGGGAATACGCTCAGGCTTGTGCCGGATGCGGCAGGGGAATATACCGTTTCCGCCGCCGGCGCCCGCATGAGCAACACCGGCCTGCTCAGCGGTACCTTCGACGGTTCCTCCGGAGAGGACCGCCTGGTCTGGACTATGGACGTTAAGGAGGACACGACGGTCTGCGGCGTTCCGGAGGTCCGCCTGCGGGTGAAAACCCCGGATACGGACAAAAACGTCCTGATGCTGGGCGCCGTGCTGGTGGACCGGGCGGAGGAGCCCTTCCCCTGCTTCGATGTGGGCAGCGTCGGCGTGCTGGAGCAGCAAACGATCCGGGAGGGCGGCGTGGACCGGGGAGAGGGCGTGAAGCCTTACGACCTGGTTGCCTGGAAGCAGGCGGAAAGGGACCGGAAGGTGATTGCCTACGGGGTCATGGACCTGCGCAACCCGGAGGCGGGATACCTTCCGTCCACCGCTGTGAAGCGGGAAGAGGACATCGCCGCGGATACATGGTACGATTACACATTATATCTGCAGCCCGCCTATTACACGGTTCCCGCCGGGCATCGGCTGGAGCTGTACATCGTTCCCTTCTGCGGCTTCTCCGATGACGCCGCGGTTTACGACAGCTTTTCCGCGGCGGAGCTGGCGGAAATGGGCCTGCGGGCGGAGGAGATGGTCCCCCTGACCCGGGATTACCGCTTCACGGTGGACCAGGGCAGCAGCCTGGCCATCCTCCCGGTTTCATAAGGAAACTCGGAAGAATATATGCCAGATTCACAAGTACAGGACTAATCCGTAAATATGCCGCGCTGCTGACAGATACAGGCTCGGCTTCAGAAAAAATCTGGGCGCTGGAAAAAGCGAATCCTTTGCAGCAGGTGTGAACGAAGGGAAAATGATCCTGGCTGAAGAGCGGGACTCTCAGGAAAAAGGATGTATTGAATTAGGCAAATGAAGACGGGGATGCAGTGTTTTATGCCGGGTATGCCCCAACGCTTTCAACGCAGGAGAATGAAAACGAGGGTTATCTAAAACAGGTATGAAGAAAATTGCAGGGCGGCTGTGGCCGCCCTTTTCGATTTGAACGAGATGGGTTATAATGAGCAAAACGAGAAACTGGAAGAGAACAAAAATACCCGAAAAATGGGGAACAGAAGAATAGAAGATCAGGATTGGACGGCGATAATAAATACTGTTCACCCGGATAGTCAGTATAAGGCGCATGGGAATAGCAATGGACATGAAGCATTGCAATGAGTTGGCCAAGATTTCCCGAGAGACATATGGTCATGCCTCTGATAAACCGGCGAATATCCCACAAAACAAGTTCTTGCTGAGAACGGAGGAGATGGGCACAGGAATCCTTGATTTCCAGCACTACGTTTGATTTTCATTGTTGCTATGTGTGAGTTTAAGAAATAAAAAACAGCCTCCGAAGAAGCTGCTCATCTCACACACTGTGAGGCCGCCGAAGCGGCGATTTCGCTCAAAGCTTATTTGAACGCGTAGTGTAATCTCTTGGGGAAATTACGTAATAAGGATACATTCTCGAAAGGAGTTTGTCAATATGTCAGAAAAAGAATACTACCTGGGGCTTGATATCGGTACGGATTCTGTTGGTTACGCTGTAACGGACGAAGCTTACACCCTTCGAAAGTTTCATGGGGAACCGGCCTGGGGCGTTACGCTGTTTGAACAGGCGAATCTGAATACAGACAGGCGGAATTTCCGTATTGCCCGGCGCAGACTGAAACGCAGGCAGCAGCGCGTTCAGCTTCTGCAGGAGCTTTTTGCACCGGTGATTGACAAAATAGACCCGGGCTTTTTCAGACGGCTTCAGATGAGCGGTCTTCAGCCGGAGAAAAGAGAAGGAAGATATCTGTTTTTCAATGATCCCGGGTTTACTGACCGGGAGTTTAACAAGCAGTATCCAACCATTCATCATTTGATAGTCGAATTAATGGAGTCGGATGACCCTCATGATCCCAGACTTGTCTATCTGGCCTGTGAATGGCTTTTGGTGCACCGTGGTCACTTCCTGAATGAGATTGAGAAAGAAAAGATTGATAAAGTTACAGATTTTCATCTGGTATACACAGGACTGCAGGATTATTTTACCGAGAATGGTGTACAACTGCCATGGGATGGCTGCGACCTTGACGAATTCGGGAAGGTACTGCACGAGCATACCGGCATCAACAACAGAATGAAACGGCTGAAAACCATTTGTTTCGGTGGGGCAAAGCCACCTAAAGCAAGTGAGGAATTTCCCTATGATGCAGAAATGATCCTGAAGGGCTTGTGCGGTGGCACAATCGATGCTGAAAAGCTCTTTGGGAATCCGGAATATGCAGAGATCAGATCCTTTACGCTTGGCATAGTGTAATATTGTAGGGGAATAAAACGATACGGGTAGCCAGCCAGAACTCCCGGTAGTTTGAGAGTAGTGTAATCTTGTAGGGGAATAAAACCCGCACGGTTGGGCATTGCAAATGCGCCGTGTTTGAGAGTAGTGTAATCTTGTAGGGGAATAAAACGCGTCAGCCAGAAGGGAACCGCGTTGGGATGTTTGAGAGTAGTGTAATCTTGTAGGGGAATATAATTCTTTTATTGTGGATTATTAATAAAGTGATCGTTTGAGAGTATATCGAACAAAGAATATGAGAAATGCCGGCAGTACCTGACAGACCAGTTGCATGGCAGAACCCTGACGCTGGACGGACCTCGGATCATCTGCGCCAGTTTTGAATATGAACCTGAGCAGATCGACAAACATATGCCGGTGAAGTTCAAGAGAGAGGGCATTGCGGAATAACATGAGTCTATTGAGGTAACAAAATGGGCGTGTACTATTCCTGGGTAAATATGGATCGACGTGAGTTCATCCAGTGCGGAGATTTTGATGATTCAAGGTGCAAGCTATATCAAACGATTTGGTATGACTGCATGGGTCTCAGAGCCTTTTGTACAATGCTGAACAAAGAATGGCGCGGGCAGCGGATTATTTATCTTGGGGATGAATGGGGGGCCAGATGGTGACCATGGCAATTCAACGGTTGCTCAATTAATCGAAGAACATCGATCATGGAATCAGCCTGGTTATTAGAGCGCTATACCGATGCGCTGTGCCCGGACTTGATTTTGTCCGTACATTGTGCTATCCTCTTTTGGAAAAAAAGGAGGGATTTCCATGAAAGATCTTCGTAAGTATTGTGCTGAGTTTATCGGTACCGCGGTACTGGTGTTCTTTGCCTGCGGCGTGGCCGGGCAGATCTGCACCCCTGAAAACGGAACGGCCGGCCTCATCGGCACGGCGCTGGCCTTCGGCCTGGTGATCGTGGCCATGGCCTACTCCATCGGCAACGTGTCCGGATGCCACATCAACCCCGCGGTTTCCATCGCCTTCCTGATCAAGGGCGATCTGTCCGTGAAGGATTTCTGCGGCTACATCGTGGCCCAGTTCGCGGGTGCCATCGCCGGCGCCGGCGCCCTGAACACCGTGGTGCGGGACACCTCCAAGCTGGGAATGAACGCCCTGTATCATGACGCCTGGTTCCCGACCTTCGTGATCGAAGCGATCCTGACCTGCGTGTTTGTGCTGGCGATCCTCGGCGTTACCTCCAAGAAGGAAAACAGCACCGTGGCCGGCCTGGTGATCGGCGGCGCGCTGGTGCTGGTTCACCTGCTGGGCATCAACTTCACCGGAACTTCCGTGAACCCCGCCCGCTCCTTCGGACCGGCCCTGATTGCCGGGAACCTGCACGGCATCTGGGTGTTCATCCTCGCTCCCCTGGTCGGCGGCGCGGTGGCGGCCATTGTGCACATGCTGCTGAACGGGAAAGAGACGAAGTAAGTGAAGAGTTAAGAGTGAAGAGTTGAGAGCTAAAAACAGCGAGAAAGGTTGGCGTTATCTGCCAACCTTTCTTGCTGTTTTGATCCCATACATCAGTTTATCCGCTTCGCGGATACAGTCTTCCAGAGAGCGCTTTGAGCCGCGCCCCGCATGGACGACTCCGACGGACAGCCCCAGCCTGAAGGGCTGTCCGCTTTTTTCATTCCAGGCTTCCACCGCGGCGAGGACCCGGTCCTTCAGGTCCTCCTCCCCGCCGCCGGCGATGACGACAAACTCATCCCCGCCGTAGCGCATGATGAAATCCTCCCCGGAGCAGCAGGACCGCAGGATCTCCGAAACAGCCCGGAGGGCGGTGTCGCCGGCATCGTGGCTGAAGGTGTCGTTGATCTCCTTCATGCCGTCCATATCGGTGAAGAGGATCTGGGCGCTGCCGTACTTGCGGAGCATGCGGCTGTAGATCTCCGGCCCGAAGCGCTGCAGGCCGAAACGGTTATACAGGCCGGTAAGCCCATCGTGGACGTAGAGGTCATCGAGCATTTCGTTGAAACGGCGGAGGAGCTCCTTTTTCCGGATGTTTTCAATGGCGATTTCCAGGAAGTTGAAGATGCTTTCATGCAGGTTCATTTTCGCGGCTTCGCTGAGCCCGTCCATGGCGATATACCCGATGGAGTAGGTGTTGTAATGCAGGGGATAGAAAATGAGGAAGCGCTCCCGGGAAAGATAGGG
Organism: uncultured Clostridia bacterium; assembly: GCA_946187775.1. Taxonomy (GTDB): domain Bacteria; phylum Bacillota; class Clostridia; order Christensenellales; family Aristaeellaceae; genus Aristaeella. The sequence continues at coordinate 4,693 of CAMHSI010000002.1, read as the reverse complement.
CTCCGGCAGCAGCTGGCGGGTGGGGAAACGGAGGTAGTTGCGGCTGGCCAGGACCATTTCCGCACCGTAATTCTCCGAGTCCTGGGTCCACTCGGCCTTCTCATAATTGTCGAAGTAATAATCGTTGAAGCAGAGGAATATGTCATGGCAGCCGAAGATGGCCCGGTTGCGGAGCACCGCGGCGGTAAGGTCCTTCAGGTTGTTGGCCTCAAAAAGCTCCTGGGCCAGCTGATCCTGCAGCAGGTAAAAGGAGCGGAGGAAACGGGTCTGCTGGAAATACCGGTCCCGCAGGGTGTCGGCACGGGCATCGTCGGGACAGCCGCAGGATTCGGAGGGGACGGCGGTGAACTCCCCGTTGACCACGGAGGGAACCCGTTTTCCCTCGATCATGGAAATCAGGGTTTCCATGGCATGGTAATTCAGCTTCCTGTAATCGCAGTAGACCGACGAGAGGCGGGGGCAGGAAAGGGCCGCGCTGTCCAGATTGTCATACCCGGTGACGATGACATCCCCGGGGATGGAGATGTTGTTTTCCTGCAGTGCTTCCATGAGCCCCAGGGCCATTTCATCATTGGCGCAGATAAAGGCGTCGGGCAGGGGAAGATCCTCCTCGATCCACTGGCGGGCGGTGTCCGTGCCGTCGGTGGTGCGCCAGGTCTTTTCCAGCACCTGGACATCCTCGGGGAGGATCCCGTTGTCCCGGCAGGCGTCCCGGAAGCCCTGGAGGCGGGTGACCCCCTCGGTGCAGCCGTTGTAGAGGTTCCCGGTCAGGTACACCAGCTTCCGGGCCCCGTGTTCCCGGATCACGTGGTCCGTGATGGCATACTGGGCGGCACGGTTGTCATGGGTGACTGTGACGCAGCCGGGGAGGGGATAGCCCAGGGAGACGGCGGGAATGCCGGCCTCGTCGATCCGGCGGACCAGCTCGTCCCGCACCCGCTGGAGAATGATCTGGTTGCTCAGGATCACAACCCCGTCAAAGGCGCTCAGGTCCGGCAGGGAAAAAATCCGGTACTCGCTCCTGTCCTTGGCGTTGTCCTGATCGGTGCCGAAGCAGTCAAAAATGCGGAGCAGCACGTTCCGATGCGTGTCCGTATACTGCTTCAGGCCGTGAAGGGTCTTGTCGACCAGCTCATAGTTCCAGTCAACGGCAAAATAAGCGATCTGATATGCTCTGCCAGCCAAATATGATTCCCCTTTTCCGCTTTTCATTCCATGCTGTTTCTTTTATTGTACGGGCTTCCGGATCCGTTGTCAAATGCCTTTACTTTGCGGAAGGGGAATGATAAAATAGACAGGATAGGATGCGGGATCGCATTCCGATTCAGAATACAACAGAAGCCGCAGGGCGGCAAAGACGGGAAAGGGGTCGGAAAGACTGTGAGAAACACTTTTCGCGGCGGCGTCCATCCGGCGGAGCATAAAGAGCTGAGCCGGGACGTCCGGCTGCGCCTGTATGATCCGCAGGGTGAAATGGTATTTCCCCTGCAGCAGCACATCGGAAAACCCGCAAAGCCCATTGTACAGAAGGGGGACACGGTGCTGGTCGGCCAGCGGATCGCAGAGGCGGACGGCTTCGTTTCCGCGCATATTTACAGCAGCTGTTCCGGAAAGGTGAAGGCCATCGAGAAGCGCCGGGTGCTGACCGGCGGGACGGCGGAATGCATCGTGATTGACAACGACAGGCTGTTCACGCCGGCTGCGGACTATTCCCAGCGGGAGAGCGAGGGGGACCTTTCCTCCAACGAGATCCTCCAGCGGGTGCAGGACGCGGGAATCGTAGGCCTGGGCGGAGCCGGGTTCCCGACCCATGTAAAGCTTAAGCCGAAGGATCCGGACGCCATTGAATACGTCATTGCCAACGGGGCGGAATGCGAGCCGTACCTGACCTGCAACGACCAGCTGATGCGCACCCACGCCCCGGCCATCGTGGAAGGACTGGAGCTGGTGCTGCAGCTTTTCCCGAACGCGGAAGGCGTGATCTGCATCGAGGACAACAAGCCCGAGGCCATCCACGCCATGGAGATTGCCGCCTCCGGGAAACAGCGGATCAGCGTGCATACCATGATTACCAAATATCCCCAGGGCGGCGAGCGCAGCCTGATCCAGGCGGTGACCGGCATTGATTTCCCCATCAGCAAGCTGCCGGCAGACGTGGGCTGCATCGTGCAGAACGTGGGCACCCTGTACGCGATCCAGCGGGCGGTGCTGTACCATGAGCCCCTCTTCAGCCAGTGCTTTACGCTGACGGGGGAGGCGGTGAAGGAACCGGCCAACTTCTTCGTGCGGGTGGGAACCAGCTACGCGGAGCTGCTGGAAGCCTGCGGCGGCGTGAAGGAAGGAAAAACGGCGGTGAAGGCGCTGGCGGGCGGACCCATGATGGGCATTGCCATGAGCGACCTGAACGTTCCGATCCAGAAACAGAACAACGGGCTGACCCTGCTGGCGGAGGACCCGGTGGAGCAGGCGGAAAAGCTGATGACAGCGTGCCTGCGCTGCGGAAGGTGCACCACGGTATGCCCGGTGGGACTGATGCCCCAGCTGATGGCGGACGCCGCCATTGCCGGGGACCTGCAACGGTATGAGAAAAAGCTGTACGGCCTGGAGTGCATCCAGTGCGGCAGCTGCACCGTAGCCTGCCCAGCGAAGCGTCCGCTGATGCAGACCTTCAAACAAGCAAAGGCTGAAATCCAGGAGAAGAAAAAACGGGAAGGAGGCGGACAGAAATGAACGGTGTGCTGAATCTTTCCTCCTCTCCCCATACCCGGGACGGATGGACGACTCCGTATATCATGCGGATGGTACTGCTTAGCCTGATGCCGGCTACCATTGTGGGTATCCTGGTGAACGGCTGGAACGCCTTCGGAATCGTGGCACTGGCCGTGGTTTCCGCGGTGGCCTCCGAATGGGTGTTCAACAAGATCTGCCGGAAACCGGATACCATCTGGGACGGAAGCGCGGCCGTGACCGGCCTGCTGCTGGCCCTGTCCCTGGGGCCCAGGACGCCCCTTTATCTGCCGGTGATCGGCTCCGTTTTCGCCATTGTGGTCTGCAAGGGCTGCTTCGGCGGCCTGGGGAAGAACTTCATCAACCCGGCGCTGGCTGCCAGATGCTTCCTGCTGATCTCCTTTGCCAACGACATGGCCATCAAGCCCGCGGTGGACGCGGTGGCATCCGCCACCCCCATGGGCGCGCTGAAGGCCTTTGAAGAAGTAAACATTACGGAGATGTTCCTGGGCACGGCGGACGGCGTCATCGGCGGGTCCATCCTGGCGCTGCTGGTGGGCGGCCTGCTGCTGTGGAGCCTGGACATTATTCACGGCCAGATCTGCTTCAGCGTGCTGATCGGATTTACCCTGCTGATCGGCCTGTTCGGCGGGGAAGGGTTCAATCCCCAGTACCTGCTGGCGCACCTGTGCGGCGGCGGCGTGGTGATGGGCGCCTTCTTCATGGCGACGGACTATGTGACCAGCCCGGTGAGCCGGCTGGGACAGTTCATCTATGGCTGCCTCATCGGCGTGCTGGGAGGCATCTTCCGGCTGTGGGGAAACACCGCGGACTCCTTCAGCTACGCCATTATCATCGGAAATGTGTGCACCCCTCTGATCGACACCTACATCGTCCAGAAGCCTTTTGCCTACCGGAAAATCGGCAAGACCCGCCGGGTCAAGCGGGAGCCCTTCCGGATTCCGAAGCCCGTGATCGCCCTGACGCTGATCGCGGCGCTGGCCGGCCTGGCTCTGAGCGGCGTGTATTCCCTGACCCGGAGCACCATTGAGGAGCAGGAACTGGCCAAGGAAACGGAAGCCTACAAGGCGGTCTGCCCCGAGGCGGATTCCTTCGCGGTGGCGGAAGCCGCCCAGGAGTCCATCACGGCCATGGCGGACTCGGCCACCCGGGTGAACAAGGCGTATGCGGCAAAAGACGCGGCAGGGAACGTGATCGGGTATGCCCTGAACGTGACCTCCAAAGGATTCGGCGGAAACGTAACCCTGGCCATGGGCCTCACGGCGGACGGCCGGATCACGGGAATCTCCTTTACAGAACTGAACGAAACGGCCGGACTGGGCATGAAGGCGGACGAGCCCGCCTTTAAGGATCAGTTCCCCGGAAAGGGCGGAAAACTGACGCTGGTGAAGGGAACCGCCTCCGGAGAACAGGAAATCAGCGCCATTACCGGCGCGTCCGTAACCTCCAACGCCGTGGTCAACGCGGTGAACGCCGGCCTGGATCTTTACGAAACAGTGCTGAAGGGAGGCAACTGACATGAAGAAATATATGGAACGCCTCTGGAACGGCCTGATCAAAGAGAACCCGGTGCTGGTGCTGATGCTGGGCATGTGCCCGGCGCTGGCGGTTTCCACCCAGGCGGCCAACGGCATCGGCATGGGTCTGAGCACCCTGGCGGTGCTGGTACTAAGCAACCTGGTGATCAGCTGCCTGCGGAAAGTGATCCCGGATCAGGTGCGGCTGCCCGCCTACATCGTGATTGTGGCAAGCCTGGTGACGGTGACGGAACTGCTGATCAAAGCCTACATCCCTTCCCTGTATGACGAGCTGGGCATCTATATCCCCCTGATCGTGGTGAACTGCATCATCCTGGGCCGGGCGGAGGCCTATGCCAACAAGCATACTCCGCTGCTGTCCGTGATGGACGGCATCGGCATGGGACTGGGATTCACGGTGGCGCTGA
>CAMHSI010000001.1 GCA_946187775.1 uncultured Clostridia bacterium | reverse complement strand
ACTTCCTTGTAGTACTTCTCGATCCGGCCTTCGACCATCCGGTCGACGATCTTCTCGGGCTTGCCTTCGTTCAGCGCCTGCGCCCGCAGGATTTCCTTTTCCTTCTCCAGCTTCTCGGTGTCCACTTCCTCACGGCGGACCGCTTCGGGCTTCGCCGCGGCGATCTGCAGCGCCAGGTCATGGGCAAAGCCCTTCACGGCGTCACTGCCGCGGCCGGCTTCATCCGCAGCGACCTCGACCATAACGCCGACCTTGCCGCCCAGGTGGATGTAGGTGGAAACGATTCCCGTGGTCTCATACCGGGTGAACCGGCGCACGCTGATCTTCTCGCCGATGGCCACGGTGGCGTCGCTGATCAGGTCGGAGATGGTCTTGCTGTTGTCGTCCACGAAGGGCTGGGCCAGCAGGGCATCCACGTCCGCGGGATTCGCCAGGGCCACATGCTTGGCCACGTTGTTGGCGAAATTGATGAAGTTGTCGGTCTTGGCCACGAAGTCGGTTTCGCAGTTGACTTCAACGATGGCGCCGATCTTTCCGTCTTCGCTCACATACTGGGAAACCACGCCTTCCGCCGCGATGCGGCTGGCCTTCTTGGCGGCCTGGCTCAGTCCCTTTTCACGCAGCCATTCAATGGCCTTCTCCATATCGCCGTCGCTCTCGACCAGCGCTTTTTTGCAGTCCATCATGCCGGCGCTGGTGCGCTCGCGCAGTTCCTTAACCATTGCAGAAGTAATTGCTGCCATATCTGTCATTCCTTTCTGTTTTCATTGTTCTCCCCGGGGGAGAGGCGGCGCGGCCGCCGGATCCGTTACTGCTCAGCAGTCTCCGCGGCTTCCGCTTCAGCCTCGGCGGCGGGAGCCGCAGCTTCCGCTTCCTCGGTCTGCTCGCCCTGCTTGCCTTCCAGCACGGCGTCGGCCAGCTTGCCGGCGATCAGCTTCACGGCGCGGATGGCGTCATCGTTGCCGGGAATCACGTAGTCAATCTCGTCCGGATCGCAGTTGGTGTCCACGATGCCGACGATCGGGATGCCCAGGATGCGGGCTTCGGTCACGGCGATGTGCTCCTTGCGGGGATCCACAACGAACAGGGCGCCGGGGAGCTTCTTCATTTCGCGGATGCCGCCCAGGTTCGCCTGGAGCTTTTCCCGCTCATGGATCAGCTTGATGACTTCCTTCTTGGGCAGCACGTCAAACTGGCCGCTCTGCTCCATCTTGTCGATCTGGTTCAGCCGGTCGATCCGGGTGCGGATGGTCTTGAAGTTGGTCAGCATGCCGCCCAGCCAGCGGTTGTTCACATAGAACATGTTGCAGCGCTTCGCTTCGCTCTCGATGGATTCCTGCGCCTGCTTCTTGGTGCCGACGAACAGGATGCTCTTGCCTTCCATCGCGATGTCGCGGACAAACGCGTACGCTTCGTCAACCTTGCGGACGGTCTTCTGCAGGTCGATGATGTAGATGCCGTTGCGTTCGGTGAAGATGTACTGGGCCATCTTCGGGTTCCACCGGCGGGTCTGGTGACCGAAGTGCACGCCGGCTTCCAGGAGCTGTTTCATGGAAATAACTGCCATTTGGGGTTCCCTCCTTGTTTTTTCCACCCCTTTCTCCTTTGCGGCCGGCCACCGCGCAAGCGGCACAAGCAGTCGCAGAGAAAAGGTGCGTAATCGGGTGAATTTTATCACAACCCTTCGCCAAAAGCAACATGAACTTTTGGTGAAAAACCTCAGACGGGATGGTGGCAGGCCACCAGCCGCCCGTCCGTCTCCCGCAGCGGCGGATCCGTCCTCCGGCACTCCTCCGTGGCAAAGGGGCACCTGGTATGGAACCGGCACCCCGGAGGCGGATTCACGGGGCTGGGCAGCTCTCCCGCAAGAAGCTCCCCGCCCGTCTCCCGCCGGCGGGGATCCGGCCTGGGCACCGCGTTGAGGAGAAAGCGTGTGTAGGGATGCCTCGGCCGCGTATATACGGTTTCCGTGTCCCCCGTTTCACAGATCTTCCCCAGGAACATCACCGCCGTCCGGTCGGATATATGCCGCACCACGGAAAGGTCATGGCTGATGAACAGGTAGGTCAGGTTCCGGGTCTTCTGCAGCTTTTTCAGCAGGTTCAGGATCTGGTTCTGCACCGAAACGTCCAGGGCGGAAACCGGCTCGTCGCAGACGATCAGCGAGGGCTCCGCCGCGATGGCCCGGGCGATGCCGATCCGCTGCCGCTGCCCGCCGGAAAACTGGTGGGGATACCGGTGCAGCATTTCCCCGGATACCCCTGTCGCCTCCATCAGCTCCAGCACGCGCTCCGTCACGGCCTCCCGGTCCCGGCAGAGGTTCCAGGTCTTCAGCGGCTCCGCGATGATGCTGCGCACGCTCATCCGGGGATCCAGGGAAGCGTAGGGGTCCTGGAAAATCATCTGCATCTGGCGCCGGAAGGGCCTGAACTCCCTGGCGGAAAGGCCGGTGATCTCCGTTCCGCGGAAAAGGATCTCCCCCTCCGTCGGCTCCAGCAGCCGGATCAGCATCCGCCCCAGGGTGGATTTTCCGCAGCCGCTTTCCCCCACCAGCGCCAGGGTCTCTCCCTCACGGATCTGCAGGGAAACATCCGTCACCGCGTGAACCATCCGGCCCTTTCCGGCCGGGAATTCCCGGGTCAGGTGCCTGGCCTCCAGCAGGATTTCACTCATACCGGCACCTCCCCCGCGTGAAAGCAGCGTACAATGTGTCCCGGGGAAATCTCCCGCGGTTCCGGACAGGCCCCCCGGCAGGTTTCGTCACACAGGCCGCACCGGGGGCCGAAGGGGCACCCCGCCGGCAGGCTTCCCGGAGCCGGAACACTGCCCCTGATCGTCTCCAGTTCCTCCCCCTTCCGGTCCAGGGACGATACCGCCCCCAGCAGTCCCCGGGTGTAGGGATGAACCGGGCGTTCAAACAATTCCCGGGTATCCCCCTGCTCCGCGATTCGTCCCGCGTACATGACGCAGGTATAATCGCACAGCTGGGCGATCACTCCCAGGTTGTGGCTGATGAAGAGAATGCTGGTTCCCCTGTCCCGCATCTGACGCATCAGCTGCAGGATCTGCGCCTCCATGATCACGTCCAGCGCCGTGGTCGGCTCGTCGGCAATCAGCAGCCGGGGGCAGCATACCATCGCCATGGCGATCATCACCCGCTGCCGCAGGCCCCCGGACAGCTCGTGGGGATAGCTCCTGCTCCGCTTCTCCGCTTCGGAGATCCCCACATTCCGGAAGGCCTCCAGCGTCCTTTTCCGCGCTTCCTCCCGGGAAACCCGCCGGTGCAGCAGGATTGCTTCCTCCACCTGCTTTCCCACGGGAACCACCGGGTTCAGGCTTGTCATCGGATCCTGGAAAACCATCGCCAGCTCGTTTCCCCGCAGGCTCCGCATTTCTTTCCCGTTCAGGGCCAGCAGGTCCTTTCCCTCCAGGAGGATCTGCCCCCCTGTCACCTTCCCGGGCGAACGGATCAGTCCCATAACCGCCCGGGCCGTCATGCTCTTACCGCAGCCGGATTCCCCGACGAGGCCTACAATCTGCCCCTTCCGCACCGTGAGCGAAACGTCGTTCACCGGCCGGAACCCGCCCCTGTCCGTGGGAAAGCTGACGGTGAGATGGCTGATCTCCAGTGTGTTCTGTTCCATGCTCCGCTCCCTTTACCGGTTTTTCTGATGGGGATCCAGCGCGTCCCTCAGTCCGTCCCCGAGGAAATTGAACGCCAGCACGGCAACCATGATGATCAGTCCCGGTGCCGCGCAGATCCAGGGCGCGCTGTACAGGTAGTTTTTCCCGGCGTTCACCATCAGGCCCCAGGAGGCGCTGGGCGGCTGGATACCCATTCCGAGAAAGCTCAGGCTGCTCTCCGTCAGGATGGCCGCCGGCACGTTCAGCGTGAAAAGAACGATCAGCGTCGGCAGGCAGTTGGGCAGGATATGGCGCAGCAGCATCACCGGCCCGGAAACGCCGATTGCCCTTGCCGCTTCGATGTATTCGGTATTTTTCAGCCGCAGGGTCTCCGCCCGGACTACCCGGGCCACCGCCGCCCAGTTGAGCAGCGCCAGGGTCAGGAACACGTTGACCAGCCCGTCCCCCAGCGTAAACATGATCACCATGGCCAGCAGCATGGAGGGAAACGCCAGCACGATGTCCGCCAGCCGCATAATCACCGTATCCGTGATTCCCCCGCGCCAGCCCGCGATCGTTCCCAGGGCCGCGCCGATCAGGATGCTCACCACCGTGGGAACGACGCCGATCAGCAGGGAGATCCTCGCTCCGTACAGCAGCCGGGTCAGGATATCCCTGCCCCCTTCGTCCGTGCCCAGGAGATGCGCTGCGGACGGCGGGGAAAGCCGGTTGCCCAGGTCCATATCGTCATAGGAATAGGGGGTCAGCACCGGCGCGAACACCGCCGCGAGGATCAGCAGCAGGATGACCAGCACCGAAAGTGCCGCCGCCCTGTTTTTCCGGAACATCCGGAAAAGGTCCGCCCGGAAGGCGCTCACCGGGCCGTTCCCGTCTTCAAGCCGGCGCTGATGAAGCTCCGCCAGCTCCTTCTGCCTGTTTTTCACTGCGGCCCGCCCCCCTTCCGGATCCGGGGATCCAGCACCGTGTAAAGCAGGTCCGCCCCCAGGTTTCCGAGGATCACAACCGCCGTAGAAAACAGGACCGTCCCCTGCAGCAGGGGAATATCCCGGCCGGAAATGGCCTGGACCGCCAGCCGGCCGATCCCGTTGATGGAAAACATGGTCTCCGTGATCACAGCCCCCGACAGCAGTCCCGAAAGCTGCAGCGCCATCATCGTAACCACCGGGAGCATCGCGTTGCGCAGCGCGTGGAACACCAGCACTCCCAGCTGGCTCCGTCCCTTGGCCCGGGCGGTGTCAATATAGTCCTCCTGCAGGATGTCCAGCAGCGTGGAACGCACCAGCCGCGCCACACTGCCGGCGGAATTCCATCCCAGCGCGATGGCCGGCAGGATGAAGCTTTTCCACCCGTCCATGCCAGCAATCGGCAGCCAGTGAAGCCTGAAGGCGATGAAATACTGCAGGATCATGGCCGTCAGGAACACGGGAATGGACACTCCCATCAGGGAAACGCCCATAAAAAGGTGATCCAGTATTCCGTTTTTGCGCACCGCCGCGATGACGCCGCAGGCGATCCCGAGGATCCAGGCGAACAGCGCCGCGGCCAGCGCGAGCCAGAGCGTGTTAAGGAACGCTCCTCCCATCAGCTCCGCCACCGGTTTGCTGAGGGAATAGCTGGTGCCGAAATTGCCGGTGAAGCAGTCCCCGATATACCGGAAAAACTGGGTCAGGATCGGCTGATCCAGACCCAGCTCCGCCGTCATGCGCGCGATCGCCGCGTTGTCCCCGTGCTCCCCCATCATCACCGCCGCCGGGTTCCCCGGCACCACGCGGAGCATCAGGAAAAGCAGCAGGGCAACGCCCAGCAGTGCGATCAGCGACTGTCCCAGCCGGCTTAACAGTTTCTTTTTCATTGTGTTATTTCTTCAGTACGACATCCGCCGCGTAGAAATCGGCGAATCCCGCCCAGTGGGGCGTAAAGGATTCCACCCGGTCCCCCAGGCAGTACAGGTGCATATCCTGCAGCAGCGGAACCCAGGCCATGTCCTCTCCGATCAGCTTGTTTTCCAGCGCCCTGTATTCGGCCAGGCGCGCGCTGTCGTCCACGATGGCGCGGGCTTTGGCCACCCGGGCGATGATGTCCTTGTCCTGGTAGTTGATGCTGCGCTGCCTGGTCTTTTCCTCCGTGCCGAAGAAGGTATACAGGATGTTGGCCGGATCATTGTAGTCCATGCCCCAGCGCGCTACAAAGCACTCCATCGTCCCGGAGGAACGCTTCTCCAGCCACGCCGCGTGCTCGTAGGTCTTTACCTCCGCCGCAATGCCCACTGCCTTGAGCCGGCTGCTGACCGCGTAGCACATGTTCGCCACCGTGGAGGGGACGCTGCTGTCCAGGGCGATTTCAAACCGGATCTGTCCCTCGCTGTATCCCGCTTCCTTCAGCAGGGCCTTCGCCCCTTCCGGATCGAAGGCCACGGGCTTCAGGTCCGCGTTGTGTCCCCAGATGCCTGTGGGAATCGCGCCGGTCTCCCGGATGGCGTCCCCGTTGTACAGGTTCCGGATCAAATCGTCCACATCCACGGCCATGGCCACGGCCCGGCGGACCTTGGTGTTGGAGAGGGCGCCGGAGGTATTGTTCAGCGCCAGGAAATACATTCCCACCTTCCGGGTACTGACGATGCGGGAGGAGTATTTCGGATCCATCTTGTAGGTGGATGCAACGATGGCGCTGTCCTGGTTCTGCAGGTCGATCATATCCAGCTCGCCGCTGAGGAACTTCATATTCTGCACGCTGTCATCCGCCACCACGCTGACGATCAGCTTCTTCACGGAAGGCGCGGTGCCCCAGTATTTGCTGTTGTACTCCAGGGTATAATGGTCGTTGACCGCCCATTCTTTCACAACATAGGGCCCGGAGCCGATGGTCTCCGCGGGTACCGTGCCGAATCCCGCCGACATGGTTTCCCTGTCCACGATGGACATGGCCGGGGAGGAAAGCTCCGCCGGGAAGCCGGCGTTGGGCTCCGTAAGCGTCACGGAAAAATGGGTATCGTCTTTGACCGTGAATCCGGAAAGGGTCTCCGCCTCTCCCTTCAGCACCTTGTCGCTTCCCGAAACCTCCACGGCGATATCCGTGTTCTGCTTGTTGATTTTCAGCAGGCGCTCAAAGGTATACTGGACATCCGACGCCGTCAGGGCGCTGCCGTTGGAGAAAACGACGCCCCCGCGGATCGTGAAATCGTAGGTCAGTCCGTCCGCGCTGACGGTGTAGTCGGTGCAGAGGCTCTTCTCCACGGAAGGGTTTCCGTTCACCAGCCGGGTTTCGAACAGCCGGTCAAAGACGTTCATCGGAATCAGGTAATCATCCGATGTCTTCGCCACATCCATCGTGGTGATATCATACTTGACCGCCGTCCGCAGCAGTCCGTCCTCCGCCCCGGCCGCCGCCGCGCAGGATCCCAGCAGGCAAAGGCAGATCAGTACAGCAAAAAACCTCTTCATGGGAATTCCTCCTTCATATTTACAAAGGGCTTCAGCGCCTTACACATTGCTGAAAAATTATAGTTCTCCCCGCCATTTTCTGTCAAGAATCGCGCCCCGCCGGCTCAGATTCGCAGGTCCACCCATTTCCCCTGCCGGAACCGCCGGCGCATCAGGAGGAACCGGGACAACTGGTCGGAAAGCACCCCCAGCCAGATGCCGTGCAGCCCCAGGTTGAACACGGCCACCAGCAGCAGCGTCATCACGGTGCGGATCACCGTCACGCTGATCAGCGCGACCACCAGCGTGTACCGGACATCTCCCGCCGCCCGCAGGCATCCGGTATAGATGATCTGGGAAATCTGCAGCAGCACGATCACCATCGTATACCGGGTGATCAGCACCCCCATGTCCAGGATATGCGCTTCCGAAAAATACAGGCTGTAGAACCATCTTCCGCCGACCAGCAGCAGCACCGCGAGCCCGATGGAGATCAGGAATCCGATCCGCTGGCAGATGCTTCCGTATTCCCGGGCTTCCTGCTTCCTGCCGGCGCCCAGGGCCTCCCCGGTCAGCGCCACCGCCGCCACCTGCATGCCGTCCGCGAAGGAGAATCCGAGTCCCAGGATGTTCATGCCGATATTGTGCGCCGCGAATTCGTCCGTCCCCAGCCGCGCGGCCAGCAGCGCCGTGGCCACGAATCCGACCCGCATGGCGATGTTCTCCATGGAGGAATTGTACGCCAGGTTCCAGATGGATTTCAGGCTTTCCTTTGTGGCCCGGATCCGGTTGCGGATCATGTCCGGAATCCGTATATAGCTGTTCGGCCGGAACAGGGAATACACCGCCATGGCCGCGGATACCACCGTTCCCAGCACCGTGGCGATGGCCGCTCCCCGGATTCCCAGCTTCGGAAAGCCCAGGTTCCCGCCGATCAGCAGGTAATTGAAAAACACGTTCACAACGCTGCTGGTCAGGTTGGTGACCATGGACAGCCGGGTGTTTCCGCTTCCCCGCTGCGCGGCGTTGATAATCATCGTCAGCACGTTGAAAAAGGTTCCGCCCATGATAATCCGGAAATACTCCACTGCGGCCTCATGGGTATCCGCGTTGCTCCCCGCCGCCGTCATGATCTGCGGCGCGAAGACCACAAACAGCAGGGAAATCGCCACGCACAGCGCCGCCGTCAGGAGCATGCCCGTCAGCATGATTTCATTGGCGTTCTCCCGCCGCTGCTCTCCCTTTCGCCGGGCGATCAGCGCGGAAACCGCGATATTCACCCCGAAGAAAAGCGTCAGCCCGATGAATTTCGGCTGGTTGGTCAGTCCCACCGCCGCGACGGCATAGCTGCCCATGGCGGAAACCATCATCGTGTCGATCATGCCCGCCAGGGTCACAAAAAAGCTCTCCGCCATGGCCGGCCAGGCGACGGAGATAGCCTTGCGGGTCATTCTCTGGCGCTCGGACTGCTGCGGCGGGTTCTGCCGGGTTGCTGCCTGCATGGTAACCCCTTTCCCTGTCATCGGCATCCGGGGATGCCGGAAAAAAGTATGAAGATTATATCATGCCTTTTCCCCCTTTGAAACCCCGTTTTTCCCTTTTGCCGCTTTCCCTCCGCCGAATGGACATCCGTTCCGTTTGCTGATATACTGAGCCCCGTATTACAGGAAAAAAAGGAGGAATGAAGCATGACGTCCGGCCTTGCCGTCGGCCTGGCAGCCCATGTGGATGCCGGGAAAACCACCCTGTCCGAATCCATGCTGTTCCTCAGCGGCGCCCTGCGCCGGCAGGGCCGGGTGGACCACGGGGATACCTTCCTGGACACGGACCGGATGGAGAAGGAACGGGGCATCACCATCTTCTCCAAGGAGGCCCGCCTTCTCTGGAAGAAAACCCCCGTGACCCTGATCGATACCCCCGGGCATACGGATTTTGCCGGGGAGGCTGAGCGCGCCCTCAGCGTCATGGACCTGGCGGTGCTGATCATATCCGCCCCGGAGGGCATCCAGTCCCACACCCGGACCCTCTGGTCCCTGCTGGAGCGCTTCCGCGTTCCCGTTGTCCTGTTCATCAACAAAACCGACCGTTTTGCCGGAGACCGGCAGGCCCTCCTCTCCTCCCTGGAGGAGCTTTCGGACCGCATCGCGGATTTCTCCCCGGATGCCGCTTCCGATCCGCTGGAAAAGGCCGCCCTCTGCGATGAAACCTGCCTGGACCTCTACCTGCGGGAAGGAACCATTCCGGGGAAAAGAATCCGTTCCCTGGTCCGCTCCCGCGGTCTCTTTCCCTGCTTTTTCGGAGCCGCCCTGCGCAATGAAGGCGTGGAACCGCTCCTGGATTTTCTCTCCGGCTTTGCCGGGGAAACCGAATACCCGGCGGACTTCGGTGCCCGGGTCTACAAAATCGCTCGGGATCCCCAGGGCGCCCGCCTCACCTTCCTGAAGGTCACCGGCGGCGAGCTCAGGGTCCGGGATTCCCTCAGCGGCGGCGAAGGAGACGACGCCTGGACAGAGAAGGCCGCGGAGATCCGCCTGTATTCCGGCGCCCGCTTCACGTCCGTTCCCCGGGTTTCCGCCGGCGAGCTCTGCTGCGTCACCGGTCTTTCCAGGGCCATGCCCGGGGACGGTCTCGGAAAGGAAACCGCCTCCGGGGGGCAGACCCTCCGCCCCTGCTATGCCTGCCGGGTCATTCCCGGCCCCGGGGAGGATCCCCACCGCCTGCTGGACGCCCTCACCCTCCTGTCGGAGGAAGAGCCCCTGCTGCAGGTGGATTACCTGGAAGCCCGGCGGGAAATCCGCGTCCAGTCCATGGGCGATGTCTACCTGGAGGTGCTTCAGCGCCGCCTGGAGGACCGGTTCGGCTTCCATGTCTCCTTCGGTGAAACCTCCGTCCTCTACCGGGAGACCATTGCCGCGCCGGCGGAAGGAGTGGGGCATTACGAACCGCTCCGCCACTACGCGGAAGTGCACCTCCTGCTGGAGCCGCTCCCCGCCGGCAGCGGCCTGGTCTTCGCCTCGGATGTGTCCGTGGATGACCTGGCCCTGAACTGGCAGCGCCTCATTCTCACCCATCTGCGGGAAAAGGTGCACCGGGGCGTCCTCACCGGTTCTCCCCTCACCGACCTGCGCATCACCCTGGTCAGCGGCCGTGCCCACCTCAAGCATACCGAGGGCGGGGATTTCCGCCAGGCCACCTACCGCGCCGTCCGCAACGGGCTCATGAAAACCCGGAGCGTCCTGCTGGAGCCCTGGCTGTCCCTGGAAATCACCGCTCCCGCGGAATTCATGGGGCGGATCATGAACGACCTGTCCCTGATGGGCGGAAAGCCTGAGCCTCCGGAGAGCGCCGGGGAGGGCTCCGGGCGGATCCGGGCTGTGGCTCCCGCCTCCGCCTGCTCCGGTTACGCCCGGCTTCTCCGGACCCAGACCCGGGGCCTCGGCTCTATGACCTCCGCCTTTCACGCCTGGCTTCCCTGCGCGGATCAGGACCGGATCGTGGCGGAAAAGGGATACGATCCCCTCCGGGATGTGATGAACTCCCCGGATTCCGTTTTCTGTTCCCACGGCGCCGGTTTCATCGTCCCCTGGGACCAGGTGGAGCAGTATATGCACCTTCCCCTGCGCGGCACTGAAAAAAAGCCTTCCGACGTGCCGGTATTCCGTCCTTCCCCCTCCGCCGCCCCGGCAGTTTACTCCCGGGAGGAGGACGAAGCCCTGCGGGTCATCTTCGAGCGCACCTACGGCCCCGTGAAAGCCCGGCAGCTGATGCCTCCCGCTCCCCGGGAGGACCGGGCTCCCGCCCCCGCCCCGGAACCCCGGACAGTCCTTCCGGACCGGGAAATCCTGCTGGTGGACGGCTACAACGTACTCTTTGCCTGGGACGAATGGAAAGGCCGGGTACAGGAGGACTTTGACACCGCCCGTTTCCAGCTTTCCGAGCTCCTGTGCGATTATGCCGGCATGACCGGCAAGGATGTGATCCTGGTCTTTGACGCCTACCGGGTAAAGGGAGGCGCCGGCTCCGTGGAAAAATACCGGAATATCTTCGTGGTTTACACCCGGGAGGCCCAGACCGCCGATACCTATATTGAAAAAACCACCCTGCTCGCCCGGGGCCGTGCCCGGATCCGGGTGGTTACCTCCGACCGTCCGGAACAGCTGATCGCCGCCGGCAACGAAGCCATGCGCACCTCCGCCCGGGAATTCCGCCGGGAGGTGCAGCAGGTGCAGGGGGATATTGACGCTTACCTTTCCCGGAACAACCGTCCCGGCGGCGAGAAAGCCCTGGAACGCCTCTACAAGGAGGCCTGGAAGAAGTCCCGTTCCTGAGGCCGCTTCCCTTTCCAGCTATTTCCCTTTGCTTTTCTTCCGCCGCTCTGTTATAATCGTTCCAGGCAGAGGCCGAAAATGATAATTCAATACAGGAGGTAAGAATTTATGAAGTGGGTATGTCCCGTCTGTGGTTACGTACATGAAGGACCTGAACCGCCCGAGAAATGTCCGGTATGCAAGGTCCCCGGTTCCAGATTCATCAAACAGGAAGGCGAAATGACCTGGGCTGCCGAGCATGTCATCGGCATTGCCAAGGATGTGCCGGAAGAGATCAAGGCCGGTCTGCGCGCCAATTTTGAAGGCGAATGCACCGAAGTCGGCATGTACCTGGCCATGGGCCGCGCCGCCGCCCGGGAAGGCTACCCGGAGATCGCGGAATACTGGAAGACCGCTGCTTTTGAAGAAGCCGAGCACGCCGCCAAGTTTGCCGAGCTCCTGGGCGAGGTCGTCTCCGCCAGCACCAAGGAAAACCTGCGCGTCCGCGTGGAAGCCGAGAACGGTGCCACCCAGGGCAAGACCGACCTGGCAAAGAAAGCCAAGGAACTTGGTCTGGATGCCATCCATGACACCGTGCATGAAATGGCACGCGACGAAGCCCGTCACGGCAAAGCCTTCAAGGGGCTGCTGGACCGGTACTTCGGGAAGTAATATCAATCTGCCGCAAAACCGATTACAGACAGAGAAGAAACTCGAGGAGGGTTAAGACATTGCTGTCCAAGAAACCTATCGTAAACGCTATCCTGTCCTTCGTCCTGGGTGCTGCCGGTCTCGCGTTGTTCAACTTTGTTATGAGCCTGATCAACGGGACTTCATTTAAGAAAGAGATAGGCGGTACCGGAAATATCATCATCGATCTGGTCATCTGTGCCGCCTGTGGTGTCGCAGGCTATCTGCAGGCAAAGAAAGCCGCAAAATAAGGTACACGGCAAAGCCTTCAAAGGCTTGCTGGAGAGGTATTTCAAGTAAGAAACGAAGGAGGCCGTCCGATGTTTTCCGGATTGAAGAAGAAGCTTGCGGCTTTGCGAAAAAGCGGCAAGTCTCGCCTAGACAACACATCTGCCAAAGCAAAGCGGGACGAGCTGTACGGGAAATATGACCACAATCGGGACGAGGCTATGCGAGCGAATGTGGGCAATACCTATACGCGACATCCTGGCGGCGGCCCCATGTAATGACGCCCGTCACGGCAAGGCCTTCAAGGGCCTGCTGGACCGGTATTTCGGGAAATAAGCAAAGGTCTCTTCGGAGGACCGTTCTTTGGGAACGGTCCTCTTTTTTCAGCGGGTTGAATTCGGCTGTATTTTATACTATACTCGCGGAAGAATCAGCATCTTTCCATATGCAGCACCGGAGGTGATCTTCCTTGTTCGTTCCGCGGAAACGAACGGCGGCCCTGATGCTTGACTGCGCCGTCATCGCGGCCATGGCAGTGCTCATGGCCCTCAATTACCAGGTTTTCATCCTGAGCAACGCCTTCGCGCCTTCCGGCCTCAATGGCCTGGCCACCATGATCCAGTACCTGTTCCATTTCAGCGTGGGCTATGTTTCCCTGATCATCAATGTGCCGCTGGCCGTCGCCTGCGCCCTGTGGGTCAACCGCCGGTTTGCCTTCCGCACCCTGCTCTTCACCCTGGTCTTTTCTGCTGCCCTGCTGGTGATGCAGAAGGCCGTGGATATGAGCCGCTTTATTTACCATACGGAAGACGGCCGGTCCACCCTGCTGGCCCCGGTGGTTTCCGGCGCCGTCAACGGATTCATTTACGGAGTGGTCATCCGCCGGGGAGGATCCACCGGCGGAACGGATTTTATCGGGGAATTCGTCCATAAGCGGAACAGCAGCTATTCCATGATGCACGTCACCTTTTCCGTGAACGTACTGATCGCCGTGCTGTCCTACTTTGTCTACGATTACAACATCGAGCCGGTGGCCCTGTGCATCATCTACTGCCTGATCACCACCGTTGTGTCCGACCGCTTTGTGCGCTCCGGAAAGCGGGCCTGGAAGGTGGAAATGATCACCGCCCATCCGGAGGAGGTTACACAGGCCGTCATCAACGAGCTGCATCATTCCACCACCGTCCTCCGGGCGGAAGGCGGCTTCTCCCACGCGGGGAAAACCATGCTGATCTGCGTCATCAACTACCACCAGATCGCCCGCATGGAAGAAATCCTCCGCCGCTTCCCGGATACCTTCGCCTGCGTTTCCACCGTCAGCGAGACCATCGGCAATTTCCGGTCCGTCCGGCGGAGGGGATAGGGCCCGTCCGGTTCCGCCGGCAGGCAGCATTTTCCCGGATCACTAAAAAAGCCCCGCGGCTGCGGGGTTTTTTCATTCCGGTCACTTCCGGATATCCAGGAAGCTGAGGCCGAGCATCGTGATATCGTCGAACTGCTCCGCGGCACCCGCGAAGTTCCGGATATCCTGCAGGATATCCTCTAGGATATGGGCTTCGGAGTTGTTCTTCACCCGGTTCAGCCGCTCCGTCAGCCGCTCCGTGCCATAGGCTTCGTTCTTTTCATTGATGGCTTCCGGCACCCCGTCCGTGTAAACGAAGATCCGGTCTCCCGGATTCAACCGGATTTCGTATTCGGGGATTTTTACGCCGTCCATGGCCGCCAGCACCAGTCCGTGCTTATCCTTCAGCAGTTCATAATTCCCGCCGGCACGCATGAGCACGGGATACTCATGCCCGGCGTTGGCGCACTGCATCAGGCCGGTTTTCAGGTCCAGGATGCCCAGCCACACCGTCACAAACATTCCGGCTTCATTTCCCTCGCACAGGGTATGATTGACCCTGGCCAGCACTTCCGAAGGGCTCATGCCGTTGCGGGCGTAGTTCTTGATGGCCGTTTTGGACCGCATCATGAACAGGGAGGCCGGAACCCCCTTGCCGCTGACGTCCGCAATGACCAGGCAGAGCTGGTCGTGGCCGATATAGAAGAAATCGTAGAAATCACCGCCCACCGTCTTCGCCGGCGTCATCAGGGCGTGCAGCTCAATGCTTTCGGAGGGCAGCGCGAAATTTTTCGGAAGGGCGGAATCCTGAATGGCGGCGGCCAGCTTCAGCTCCTTCTTCATCCGCTCCTCCGCCTCGCTGATATACCCCCGCAGGGTCGCAACCGTCTGGTTGATATCCTCGCTCAGGTTCGTGAACTCGGCGCTGGTATGCACCCAGACCGTTTCCTTCAGGTCGCCGCCGGTGATTTTTGCCAGGGATCTGTTGACCCGGTGCAGGTTCTGCACCACCAGGCGCTCCGCCAGCCAGACCACCAGGATATACAGCACGGCGAAGAGCAGGATATCGGACAGGGTGTTTTCATACAGGCGGGATGTCAGGGCGTCGTATATGCCGGCCATCGACCGGTAGGTAACCAGGTAATACTCCGGCGAAATGGAAATGACGGTGCCCATGAACTCAATATCCACAACGTCATGCATGATGAAGTTGAATGCGTCCCCGTCCAGGTTCTCCCGGAACTGGGTCATCATCTCTTCCGAAATCTCGGGAGGGGTGATCGAGTTCCATGCCAGCGCATTGAATTCCCGGTCCGTAAGGAGATAAAAGTAATCCAGCATGATCGACTGCTCCGAGACGCTTTTTTTCAGCGCCTCAACATTATTCCCGCTCCCTTCATAGACATCCTTCTGGTGTTCGCCGGCAAGCCACAGGTCCATGGAGGCGTCCTCCGCCATCAGCCGGTGCTGCAGGCTGTAGGAGGTACCGAAGTTGAAGGCGAAAAGAACAGTGAACACCACCAGCAGGGACCGCTGGAAAAGAACGGCCAGGGGAACCCTTTCCTCCGGATCCCGCAGGCCCAGGCCGAAAAACTCCCCGGAGATTTTCATGACCGTCATGGAGCACAGGGCCATTCCCACCGCCGTGAAGAGGATCATCGGTATGGAAACAGACTTGACAACGTAATAGGCGGAATTGATGGCGCTCCGGTTCGTAAAAAGGACCGCGTACATATGGAACACTTCCATCAGCGCGCCCAGGATAAAGGACTGGGGCATGGAAGGACGGTTTTTCCCGTAGACATGGCGTTTCAAAAGCGCGGACAGCACGCCCGCCAGGAAGGTGCTCATCCCGCAGGCAAGCTCCGTGAACTTCCCGATTCCCCAGATCTCGCCGGCCATGATCCGCTCCGCGCCGCCGATGGTTCCTGCAATCAGGCCGCTGATGGGGCTGAAAAAGAGGCCGGCGGACAGGGGGCCGATATCCCGCACGTTCAGAACCAGCATCTGCCCCCGTGCAATTCCGAAATGATTCGCGAGTACGGAACACGCCCCGTAGATCAGGCCCACCAGGACCTTTTCCCGGAAGCTGTGCTCCTCTTTTTTCCTGTAAAAAATCCACAGGACAGCCGTAACGGCCACGTACCCCAGGGTCGCCCCCGTCATTTTCAGAAATTCAATAAAATCCATGATCAATCATCTCCCGCGGCTGGCTTCCGCTCCCCGGCTCTTCCCGGACAGGACGAAAGGAAACCAGTGCGATTTTATCAGCTTGCGCCGAAAAAGAAAAGCATAAATCCGCCTTCAGAACACTCCGGCGGATAAAAAATCAATATTTCATGAACCGGGGAAGGAACAGGGCTCCGATTTTGTAGACGGGGGTCTCCAGCCGCTTCCGGACCTTCTTCAGCTCCTCCCGGATTTCCAGGTGCTGCGGACAGTGCTGCTCACACTTCCCGCAGCCGATGCACTGGCCGGCATTGGTCCTGACGTTCCGGAGGGTGGTGCACATCATGTATTCCTTCAGGGCGTTGACATAGGAATCGGACCTGGAGTGATTGTAGATGGCAAAGCAGGTGGGAATATCCACTCCCTTCGGGCAGGGCTGGCAGTATCCGCAGCCGGTGCAGCTGATCTGGCCGCTCCGGCGGACCGCCTGCACGGCGTCCCGGAAAACCTGCCGTTCCTCCTCCGTGAGGCTGTTTTCCGTCACCCGGCTGAAAATGGAGCAGTTTTCCTCCACCTGGGAAACGTCGTTCATGCCGGAAAGCACGGTGGTCACTTCCCCGTGGTCCAGCAGCCAGGAGAATGCCCAGTCCGCCAGGGTCCTCTCCGGATCCGCCCGGTGAAAAACCTCCGCGGCCTCCCTCGGCAGCGCGCCGGTCAGCCTTCCGCCCCGGAGGGGTTCCATGATAATCACCGGCAGCCCTTTCCGGTGGGCGTAGCGGAGGCCTTCAATCCCGGCCTGGGCATTCTCGTCCATGTAATTGAACTGGATCTGGCAGAAATCCCAGTCCCACGCGTCAATCAGCTCCCGGAAGGATTCCGTTCCCCCGTGGAAGGAAAAGCCGATGTTCCGGACCTGTCCGGATTTCTTCTTTTCCATGAGCCACTCCCGGATTCCCAGGCCGCAGAGCCTCTCCCAGCTCCGCCGGTCGTTGAGCATGTGCATCAGGTAATAGTCTACATAGTCGGTCTGAAGGCGTTCCAGCTCTTCCCGGAAGATAGCTTCAGCGTCCTCCGGTTTCCTGATCCGGAACTGGGGCAGCTTGGTGGCCACCCGGATCCTCTCCCGGCATCCCGTTTTCTGTATGAATTTTCCAAGTGCCGCCTCACACCCAGGGTAGATATAGGCGGTATCAAAATAATTGACGCCTTTCTCCAGCGCCAGTGCCATTTCCCGCTCCGCCTTTTCCTGGTCCACGCCGCCCCCTTTGCGGGTAAAGCGCATGCACCCGTATCCGAGCGCCGACAGCCTGTCGCCGTTCTTCGGATTGATTCTGTACTCCATGGGTACCTCCCGGGCCGGATCCGGATTGTAAATACCGATTGGCTTCTTTCTTCTTCCGCCCGGAATGATTGTATGCTTTCAAAACCTTGGATGTCAAGATTTTCAACAGTTTTCAGCCCGGGTTCCGGCAGCGGCCCGGATTTGAAAGAAAAAGAACTGTATACAATATTGACCTTCCTGAAATTGACTTGTATACTGAGCTCGCCTGCTGTGCAGGCGGCAGTTATTGAAACAATGGAGGTATATTATGAAAAAGGTCCTTTCAGTTCTCCTGGCCCTGTCCCTGGTTCTCTGCTTCGCGGTTTCCCTGGCGGAAGAAGCGGAAGCGAAGGTCAAAACAGGCCACTATCAGCTGGTAAACACCACCGGTGAAAATGTGAAGCGGATCACCGTTACCGACAATGTCACGGGAGATTCCCTGCAGGTCGGCTTCTTTGATGAGATGCTCTCCTCCGGTGAAACCGCCGAAGTATCCTTCTCCATTCCCGACGGCGAGGACGGAGAGCACCGCCTGACCCTGGAATTCGAAACCGAAAGCGGCAAGATCGGCACCTTCGAAACCCTGAGCATTGAGGATGTCTCCATCAACCTGCTGGACGTGGATACGGTTGCCGGCGCCACCCCCATCAAGTTCGCGGGCTCCCTGGGCAAGATGGGCCGCTATATGATCGTGAACAAAACCGGCGCCGTGGTGAAAACCCTGAAAATCACCGACAATGTGAGCAACAACGCCCTGATCGTGAATACCGAGCTCCCGGCGGACGGCGAAACCCTGATGACCTTCACCATTGGTGCCGAGGAAGACGGCGAGCACCGGCTGACCTTCACCTTCATCGGGGAAGACGGCGCGGAGCATTCCTTCCCGACCCTGAGCATCGAGGATGTTACCATCAACCTGCTTGCCGCCGACGCCATGACCGGCGCGACCCCCGTTCAGTTCGGGCCCTATGCCCCGGCTGAAAAGGAAGCGGAAGCCAAATAATCCCATGGATCGCAGAACTGCCCCGCCGTCTGGCGGGGCAGTTCTTTTCATGTCCGAAGGATGCGTATCCGGATCACTCCGCCGTGAAGTTCACCGTCACGGAAGCGCTGATCACCAGCTTCGCCGCCTGGACTACGGTTCCGAAATCCATTGCCGCTTCTTCGGTTTCTCCCCTGGCCTTGGCAAAATTGCTGACGCTGTTGCCGTAGGTGAAGGTGCCGCCCTCGGAAATCAGCTCGATCCCCGTGATCTTCATTCCGGCAGCTCCGGCGATGATCTCCGCTTTCTCCTTCGCGGCGGCCACCGCTTCCTCCAGGGCCGTTCTTTCCGCGTCCTTCGTGTCCTCCGCGGAGAAGGAAATGCCGTTCAGGGTGTTGGCGCCGGCCGCAAAGGCCGCGTCAATCACCGATCCCGCGCTGTCGATCTTCTCCACCTTGATGGCCAGGGTGGAGCTGGCGTTGTAGGCCTGCACCTGCTCCTGGTCCTTTTCATAATCGTAGATGGCATAGATGTTCATGAAATCCGTGTTGATGTTCTCCTCCGGGATTCCCTGGTCCGCCAGGGCCTTCCGGATGGCCGCGATCCGCTCATTCACCGCCTGCTGGGCCTTCTGGACCTCCCGGTCCCGGGCGTTGACTCCCAGGGTGATCACGGCGGTATCCGCCGCCACCCGGGTTTCTCCTGTTCCGGTAACGGAAATCTTCGTTTCCGCCGCGGCCGCGGAAGCGGCCAGCAGCAGGAGGGCCAGCACCAGCGCGGTCATCCGCTTAATCATATTTTGTTTCACGGGAACAATCTCCTCTCTTTCTTCCCTTTCGGGTTCTCACTCTTTCAGACGTTTCCTCCCGTGAAAAAGTTCCCTTTCCCCCTGCCGGATTCCTTCTCTTCCGCCGTTAATTCTCCCGGGTTCCGTATGCTGCTGTCAGTTTGTTCCCTGCAGGGCAGTACCGTCCACATACAGGGTATATCCGTTGCTGATGATGTTTCCGGCGTCTCCCTGGAAGGAGGTGATGCTGGTATCCGCCGTCAGGGTCCAGGTGGAGGTATCCTCCAGCACCACGGACACCGTGCCGGTTTCGGAAGATACCGTTTCACCCTTTGCGTTTTCAATCTCTCCGCCGATGGTCCCCTCGAAGGCGGATCCGTTCTTCAGGGTAAGGGTCAGGCTGGAGTTGTCTCCCACCAGGATCGTTCCGGCCAGGGCCTGGCCGTCCGCGATCAGCTCCGCGGTGTTGCCGGCGCCGTTCCATCCGTCATCGCACACGGAAAGGAGCACGTCGCTGCCGGAATTCACCAGCTCCACCCCGGAAAGGGTGATCACCGCGTGGGTGTTGGTCACATGGAACATATGGCCGCTCAGGCTCGTCAGGCTGCCTCCCGTCATGGTGAAGGAGGAGGTTCCGCTGTCCGCGTCCCCGGACATGGACTGGTAAATCATGATGGTATCCAGGAAGGTGGCGTTTCCGTTGCGCTGCGTGTTGCTGGCGGTCAGGTCGCAGTTCTCCAGGGTAATGGAATTCATTCCCTCAATGCATACCCCCTCCGACAGGTTCGATGTCAGGGTCGCGTTCTTCACGGTAATATCCGCCGTGGAGTAGATGGCCGGGGAACCCAGCCCGCCGGTGGTATAGCTGCCGCCGTCCACGACAACGGTTCCGCCGCCGCGGTCGGTGCGGATCGCCGCGGAAGAGCGCCCGGATGTGTTCACCGTCAGGTTGCTGGCCAGGGTGGTGCCGCCGCCGGTGGTCATGATGCCGCCGGAGCCGTCCCCGGTGGTGGTGATGACGGTGTCGGAAATCACCACGGTGGTGCCGTCTCCCTCGCCGCCGTTCATGGCGCCGTTTCCACCGTAGGAGAACACGCCGTTGGCTCCGGAGGCGCTCGTTTCAACGGTGCCGCCGGTGATGGTCGTCACGGAGCCGCCCTTGACCAGGATGCCCGCGTTCAGGCCGTAGAAGTTGCAGCTGTCCCCGCCGTCGGAGTCGCCGGTCTTGGTCACCGTGGGCTCGGTGAGGGTAACGGCTTCCGCCGTGCTGATCAGCAGCGCGTTTTCATTCGCGGTCTCCGAGGTGTAGGTTTCCCCGGACTGTTCGGCGGCTTCCGTGATCTCCGCAGCTGCCGTATATTCAACGGATGCCGCGGATCCGCCTCCGGGAGGCGTTCCACCGCCGAAGCCGCCGGGCGTCCCGTCCGGAGGGGTTCCGCTGGGCATGCCGCCTTCCGGCGGTTCGGGGGGTTGGCCGTTTCCGCCGTCCGGCGGTTCGGGGGGCTGACCGTTTCCGCCGTCCGGCGGCGTCATGCTGCCGGAGGGCATCTCCGGCGGGGTTCCTGTATCCTCCGCGTAAGCAGACAGGCTTATGGCAAAAATCATCATCACGGAAAGAATAACCGCGATCAATCTCTTCATCATTTGTCTTCCCTTCTTCCTGCGTCGTTTTCATATCCTTTGCCGGTTTTTCCCTCCGGCAGTCCTTATTATCCTCCGGAAACTTAAAATAACCTTAAAGGGAACCCGGTTTCCCATTTTTTTGTTTTCGTGCTACACTGAGAAAGTTCCGTCCCTGGGCCGGATCATCATGCGAAAGGTAGAATGATCATGAAGAAATGCTGTTTTTTCCTGTCCCTGATGCTGCTGCTGTCCTCTTGCGCCCTGGGGGAAGGAACCCTGCGGACGGTTTCCGTGGAGCCTTCCGGGGAGGACCTGCTCCGGCCGGCCTCCGAATATACCGGGGAGGTCCGCGTCACCTTCCTGGGGGACTGCACCCTGGGCGGGGAATCCCCCTCCCGGTATCCGAAGATTGACTTTGCCGCGCGCATCGCCGAAAACGGCCCGGATTTTCCCTTCCGGGAGCTGAAGCAGCTGACGGAGCAGGACGATCTCACGGTGGCCAACCTGGAAGGGGTGCTGACGGACCGGAAGCTGAAAAAGGAAAAAAAGAAGTACAACTTCTCCGGTCCCACCGCCTACACGGAAATCCTGAAGCTGGGATCCGTGGAATGTGTGACCCTGGCTAACAACCATACCATGGACTATAAAAAGGAAGGCTACGCGGATACCAAAGAGGCGCTGGACGCCGCCGGCATCTGCTGGTTCGCCGCGGAAGCCCCCGCGGTCTGGGAAAACAGCGAAGGCCTGCGCATCGGGTTCCTGGGAGTCAACGGCAACCTCTCCGGAAACCGGTACAACCAGTTCAAAAAGCAGGCGGAGCTGCTGCGGGAGATGGGCTGCGCCGCGGTCATCACGGTCATGCACGCCGGCACCGAGTACAGCACGGAGCCCCCGGATTCCTACCAGCGGCAGATCACAAACCGCGCCGTTCCTCTCAGCGACCTGATCGTCGGCCATCATCCCCACGTCGTGCAGGGATACACGGTGCTGCAGGGGGTTCCCGTGGTTTACAGCCTGGGGAACTGCGTTTTCGGCGGCAACACCCGGCCGAAGGACCTGGACGCCCTGGCCCTGCAGGCGGTGCTCCATTTCACCGGGGGCGCCCTGGACCGGGTGGACCTGCATTTTTATCCCATTTCGGTCACCAGCGACTCCCACTACAACAATTACTCCCCGCGCCTGCTTTCCGGAACGGACGCGGAACGGGTGCTGAAGAAGATGAAGCAGTCCACCGGATACGATCCCGGAGCCTGGAACGACGCGGAAGGCGCTGTGGTTTCCTTCCAGGTCGGCAGCGAAGATTGAAAAAAAAGCCGGAAGATGGTATGATGGCCTTGGAATTTGACCGAACCGATTTACAACCGGAGGTACCTTGTGATGAGTATGCAGGAGAGACCTGCCGTATCCGTTCTGCCGGACGGCGGCCGTTACTGGACCCATGACTACGGAAATTTCAGCGTAATGGTCTATGTTCCCGTCGGGGATCCCCGGGCGGAGATCATCAACTTCGGCTTTTTCGCCCCCTATCTCCTGGTGTTCGGCGACCCGGCCCGCTCCATTGCGGACGCCGTGGAATACGCGGAGCGCCGGGGCCTGGCGGACATTGCCCGCGCTGCCTCCTCCTCCGTGGTTTTTGTGATTCCCAACTGCGAAGGCGGCTGGAAAAACGCGCCGGAAACCATCTTCCGGGAACTGGCTGCCGAAAGCAAAATCGGCCCGTATTACGAGGACGGATATCTCATCAACTACAAATTCCGCACGAAGGAATTCATCGGGACAAGCATCCGGGGCGCCCTTTTCCGCACCGTGCTCTTCGGCCGGGGGGAAAGCGCGGACTATATTGCCCGCTGCTGCCTGAAAACCCTGGAGGGGGAATACCTCTGGGGGCCCGGGGAAATCACCCCCGCCGTGGTGACGCTGGAAAACCTGTCCATCACTCCCCGGCCGGAAAGGCGGGATATCCCGGTGGTCTCCGTGGGCAACAGCAAGGAAATCAACGAGGCGCTGCGCACCTCCTGCGACCAGCTGCTGGTGCGGGATGAGCCGGATTTCAGGGCGGACTGCCGGGACTTCTGGGGCCGTTACAAGCGCTGGTGCGGCACCCTGGTCCGGGAGGAGGATCCCGCGGAGTGCGGCATGACCGAAGAAGCCTGCATCACCGAGGTCACCACCTCTCCCGACAACCGGGGGGATTATGCCGGAACCGAGCGCCATCCCGTGGGCTATATCGCCTGGCATCCCGCGGACGCTTCGGAGCCGCTTCCGCTCCTGCTGGCCTTCCACGGCGGCGGGGATTCCGCGTACCATATCGCCTGGGTTTCCGGCTGGTGGCGGGTAGCCATGCGCAACCGATTCCTGCTGGTCTGTGTGGAAAACCACCTGAATGTGACCGCCACGGAAGTACAGGAGCTGATTTCCCACCTGAAGGAGAAATACGCCGTGGACGACCGGCGGATCTACGCCTCCGGCTTCTCCATGGGCGGCTGCAAGTGCTGGGATCTGTTCCAGGAATATCCGAAGGCCTTTGCCGCCATCGCCCCCATGGGCGCCACCTTTGAGGTGGGGCTGAACCAGTACGGGGAGAAGGCTCCCGTCCTGAACAGGTATACCCCCGTTCCCCTGTTCTACTCCGCCGGGGAGCAGACGCCCCTGCCGGAGATGCCCTGCCAGGCGGAAAAATGCGCCGACCGGGCCCGGTATGTATTTGAGGTGAACCGGATCCGCAAGCCCTGGGATCTCTCCTTTGAAGGCCGGGAGTCCTGGCCGGACAAATACTGGGGCGTTCCCGGCGACCGGGTGGAACAGGTTCCGGATCCCTCCCGGGAGGCGGTGCTGACCCTGCATTACTATGACAGCAGCGACGGTATCTGCCGCACGGTGTTCGGCGGCGTGGACAACCAGGCGCATGAGTGCCGGGAGCACACCTGTGAACGTGCCTGGCAGTTCATGAAGAACTTTTCCCGTCCCTGACGGACCCCTTCCTGTTTCGTTTTTCCTCCGGCGGTTTTCCGCCGGTTTTTTTTGCGGAAAATTTCCGGTTCCTATTGCAACGGGGCGGAAAATATGTATAATGATTCCGGTTTAATTATTCTTCCCTAATTGTTTAGTAATTCTAAACGGCCGGAAGGAGGGCTCCGAGATGGATATTGGAAAACGCATCCGCCAGCTGCGGGTCCGGAACGGGCTGACGCAGCAGGAACTGGCCAGCCGGTGCGAACTGACAAAGGGCTTTGTAAGCCAGCTGGAAAACAACCTGACGACGCCCTCCCTGCCTGCCCTGATGGACCTGGTGGAGGCGCTGGGCAGCGATATGGCGGCCTTCTTCTCCGAGGAGCAGGATCAGCAGGTGGTTTTCGGCAGGGAGGATTACTTTGAGGATACCCGGGAAAACTGCAGTATCCTCTGGGTTGTCCCCAACGCGCAGAAAAACGCCATGGAGCCGATCCTGATTACGGTCCAGCCCCATCAGTCCACCCGGACCATGCTTCCCCACGAAGGCGAGGAATTCGGTTATGTCCTCTCCGGGAGCGTCATCCTGGAATACGGCGGCAGGAAGCACCGGGTTCACAAGGGCGAAACCTTTTATATCCGGGGCGACCAGGAGCACTGCCTGCGCAACAGCAGCGCCTCTCCCGCCCGGGTTCTCTGGATTACCACACCGCCATCTTTTTAAGGAGGGATTCCCATGCGCAAGCTCATCGAATTCAAAAACATCGTGAAAACCTTTGACGGGCAGGTGGTCCTCAAGGGCGTCAACCTGAATATCTATGAGAATGAATTCGTTACCCTGCTGGGTCCCTCCGGCTGCGGGAAAACCACCCTGCTGCGGATCCTCGGCGGATTCCTGGAGCAGGATGAGGGAACCGTGATCTTTGACGGCCAGTGCATTGACAAGGTGCCGCCGTACCGCCGGGAGATCAATACCGTGTTCCAGCGCTATGCCCTTTTCCCCCACCTGAATGTATATGAGAACATCGCCTTCGGCCTGCGCATCAAAAAGACCGGCGACGACATCATCCGCCAGAAGGTCTCCCGGATGCTCTCCCTGGTGAACCTGGAGGGCTATGAAAAGCGCAGGGTCACCAAGCTTTCCGGCGGCCAGCAGCAGCGGGTGGCCATTGCCCGGGCCCTGGTGAACGAGCCCAACGTCCTGCTGCTGGACGAGCCCCTGGGAGCGCTGGACCTGAAGCTGCGCAAGGAAATGCAGCGTGAACTCAAGCGCATCCAGCAGGAGGTCGGCATTACCTTCATCTATGTTACCCATGACCAGGAGGAAGCCCTGACCATGAGCGACAAGATCGTGGTGATGAACGCCGGGGAGATCAAGCAGATCGGCACCCCGCTGGAAATCTACAACGAGCCCGTGAACGCGTATGTTGCCCGCTTCATCGGGGAGAGCAACATCGTGGACGGAATCATGAAGGAGGACTATAAAGTCCGCTTCGACGACCGGGATTATGAGTGCGTGGATTTCGGCTTCCGCAGCAATGAGCCGGTGGATGTCCTGATCCGCCCGGAGGATATTTCCATCGTCCGTCCCGAGGAAGGCGTCATGCGGGGAGAGGTGAAGAGCGTCCTGTTCAAGGGCGTGCATTACGAGCTGATGGTGGAAACGAAAACCGGTACCAGCAAGACCGTGGAAATGCACGTGGTCACCCAGCATGACATCGAGAACCCCCAGTCCGGGGAAAAGATCTCGGCCAATGATTTCTATGTGGACTCCGAGGACCTGAACACCCGGGAAATGACGGACGCTGACTTTATTTCCATCGCCAACGCCCAGGCCTGGGACGGGGATAACCGGGATATTTCCCTGACGCGGGTCACCCACAATATCGGAAACACCCCAGGAGTCTACCATATTACCTTCGGCACGGAAAAAGGGACGGAAGTCACCGTAAAGGTGTACGTGGTGCATCCCGAATACGTGGAGGACGCCCGGCACAATATCGGTATCAGCGCCCTGGATTTCTTCATCACACCGGAGGATCTGCAGGAATCCATGGCCATCTCCACGGACCTGAAAACCTGGGCCAGCGCGGAAGCCTGGAACCTGCAGGATGATACCGCTGTGGATATCACCGATGTGAAATTCGATTTTGATCCCGCGACGGTGACGGAGGGCTCCTATCAGATTACCTTCTCAACCCGCGGCCGGGTTTTCAAGGTGGAAACCACCGCCCACCACGAGGTGGGAGACCGGGTGGGCCTTTCCATCGGCCCGGAGGATATCCATGTTATGCATAAGGAAGTGGCGGACGCATGAAATCTTTTGTTCGAATGAGCTATCCCTACATCCTGTGGATCGGGATATTCGTCGTGGCGCCCATGATCATGATCCTGCTCTACGCCTTCACCCGCGGCGGAAACAGCACGCTGACCATCCATTTTACCCTGGAAAACTTCGGCCGCTTCTTTTCCGACCCGGATTTCATGCGCGTGCTGTGGACCAGCCTGCGGATCGCCTTCATTACCACCGTGGTGTGTATCCTCATCGGCTACCCGGCGGCGCTTTTCATCGCGAACCTGCCGGAACGCAGGCAGACGCTGATGATCCTGCTGATCACCCTCCCCATGTGGATCAACATGCTCCTGAAAACCTACGCCTGGCGCGGCATTCTCCTGAACTTTGACGATATGTCCAGCGAGATCAAGGTCTTCATCGGCATGGTGTACGATTTCCTGCCCTATATGATCATCCAGATCCACACCGCCATCGCCAAGCTGGACCGGGAGCTTCTCACCGCCAGCTATGACCTGGGAGCGGACAAATGGAAATCCTTCCTGAAGGTAACGCTTCCCCTGAGCATTCCGGGAATCATCTCCGGCGTGACGCTGGTGTTCCTGCCTGCGGTTTCCAGCTTCGTGATCCCCAAGCTCCTGGGCGGCGGCAACTATGTGCTGATCGGAACCCTGATCGAAAACTACTTCCTGGTGGCCGGCGACTGGAACTTCGGCAGCGCCATTTCCCTGATTATGGCCCTGATTATTATCGCCGCCATGTATTTCACCCGGAAGATCGACCGGGCGGCAGAGGAGGAATGACCGGATGAAGCAGAAACGTTCCTGGAGTTTTTTCACCTCCGGTTACCTGATCCTGGTGCTCCTCTTCATATATCTGCCGATCCTGTACCTGATCCTTTTTTCCTTCAATGATTCGAAATCCATGATTTCCTTCTCCGGCTTCTCCCTCCGGTGGTATGAAAGCCTGTTCACCAACAGGAGCATGCTGCAGAGCATCTGGACCACGGTGGAGGTGGCCGTCATCGCCACGGTGGTCTCCACGGTCATCGGAACCGTGGCGGCCATCGGCCTGTCCAAGGCGCGCAGGATCCTCCGGACCATCGTCCTGGAAGTCAATAACCTTCCGGTGCTCAATCCGGATATCGTAACCGCCATCGGCCTGATGCTGCTTTTCCTCTCCCTGAAGGTCCGCCGCAGCATCGTGACGCTGACCCTGGCGCATATTTCCTTCTGTATCCCTTATGTGATCCTTTCCATCCTGCCCAAGCTCCGCCAGCTGGACGACAATGTGGCGGAGGCTGCCATGGACCTGGGGGCCAATCCCTTCCAGGCGCTGACGAAGGTCATCCTCCCGCAGATCGCCCCGGCCATTTTCTCCGGCGCGCTGATCGCCTTCAGCATGTCCTTCGACGATTTCGTGATTTCCTACTTCACAGCCGGCATGGATGTGCAGAACATCTCCATGTACGTGTATTCCATGAAACGCTTCAACCCCGCCGTCAACGCGCTGTCTGCCCTGATCGTGGTCGCGGTGGCCTTCATTCTCATCCTGGCCAACCTCGTCCCGTATCTGAAGGATAAGAAAAACAAAAAGGAGGAATAAACCGCATGAAAAAAATCCTGTCCGCCCTGATGGCCCTCGTCCTGGTTTCCCTGGTGTTCCCCGTCCTCGCAGGCGCAGAGGATGTCGTCGAAGACTTCCACGGAGCCGTGCTCAACGTTTTCAACTGGGGCTCCTATATCGACGAAGATGAACAGGTTCTCGAGAGTTTCAAGAAGAAATACAACTGCGAGATCAACTACAAGAACTATGATTCCAACGAAACGCTGTATACCAAACTCCTGGGCGGCGACGATCCCTGGGACATCCTGGTGCCCAGCGATTACATGATCGAGCGCCTCATCAAGGAAAAGCGCCTCCAGCCCCTGGACAAGTCCATCATCGACAACCTGGACAACCTGGCGGAGCCGGTCCGGAATCTTGCCTTTGACCCGGACAACACCTATTCCGTTCCCTATCTCTGGCAGAGCGTCGGCATCGTCTATGATACCACCAAGCTGGATCCGGCACTGGTAGAGGAAAAAGGCTGGGAGATCTTCCTGGATCCCTCCATCAAGGGACATGCCTATATGTACGATTCCGCCCGGGACGCCTTCATGATCGCGCTGAAATCCCTGGGGTATTCCGCCAACTCGGAAAACCTGGAGGAGATTGACGCCGCCAACGAATGGCTGCTGAACATGCACCGGACCATCGACCCGTCCTATGTGACGGATGAAATGATCGATGGTATGGCGGAAGGCCTGAAGTGGATTTCCCTGGGCTACAGCGGCGATATCGCCTATATCATCAGCGAAAATGAGGACATGGCCTTCTGCGCTCCCTGGCAGGGCACCAACATTGCCGTGGACGCGATGGTCATCCCTGCGAACGCCGGCAACCCGCGCCTGGCCAACCTGTTTATCCGCCACGTCACCGAATATGAATCCAGCCTGCTCATCTCCGATTACACCGGCTATGCTTCCCCCAACGCCCAGGTGCTGGAGGAGCTCTACGGCCCCGGCGGAACCTATGAAGGCAATTCCGCGTATATGCCCCGGGCCGGTTATGCGGCGGATGAGATCTATGTGGATCTTCCCGACCTGGCGGGAGAACTGAATCACCGCTGGACGAAGGTCATGGCCGCCCAGTAAACCGATGTCACTGAAAACCGGGATCCCCGACGGGATCCCGGTTGTTTTTTTCCTTACAGCCTTTTCTTTTTCTGCATCTGCTGCCAGAGCACATCCGCCGCTTTTTTCTCCTCCGGCGCCGGCTCCGGCTTTTTCTTCGCTTTCTTCTGCTTTACCGCCTTCGTTTCCTTTTCTTCCGGGGGCGTTTCTTCCTTCCCCTCCGGCTCCCGAAGCCAGTCCAGCCTGCGCTGCGCCACATCGAAGAGGAACAGCAGCCCGGCCAGCAGCGCCAGCAGGGGCGTCAGGTCCCGGCGCTTCCTTGCGCTGGTATCCCGGAAGGAGAGGAGCTCCCCGGGGCCCTGGGCGATCCTGCCGCCGGTTTCCGCGCTGATCTTTTCCAGCGCGCCTTCATCCCCGTAACGCAGGTCATATTCCCGGCTCCAGGATCCGGACGCGCCGCAGTCCGCCGCCAGCAGCTCATTCCCCAGCCTGTCCCGTACGGATACATGCACCGTGTAGGCTCCCGCCTGCTCCGTGTCGGCCGCGCCCTCAAAGGTGCCTGCGCTGGTCTGCTCCAGCTCCGCGGTTTCCCGCGTGCCGTCCGGCCGGATGATCTGCGCCTCCGCCTTCACCGCCCGGCTCAGCAGCTCTTCCTCCGCCTCCGCGGTAAAGACCAGTTTCCCGTCCGCCAGCGCCGCGCTGCCGTTGTTTTCCCGGTGGGGAAGCACGAAAGAGAGAATCCCGCCGAAGAAAGCCGGCGCGTCCTTCCACTGCAGGAACGCGCTGCTCCAGCCTCCCTGCACATCGCTTGTCCAGGCCGCGACCCTGCCCGCGCCGTACTGCCACCAGGCCAGCACCGGATCCTGCCGGTCGCTGCACAGGGATACGGTGGCCAGGGGTTTCTCCGTGGCCGCCAGATATCCCGACAGCTGCGGAAAGCCCTCAAAATCCGTCATGGAAGCGTCCGTCACGGAAGGGGTGAAAACCCGGTTCTGTACATAGGACGCGGAAATCATCATGGTTTCCTTGGTGAAAATCTTCGGCAGGCTGTCAAAGGGACCTGCAAAGTACATCCGGCCCCCGCCGATCTGCGCCAGCTTCCGCATGCCGGCCGCGTCGGCGCCGTCCCCCACCGCCACGGTGGTTACGGTGATGCCTTCCTCCGCCATTTCCCGGACCAGCCCTTCATAGCCGGTGTCCCCGGCCTCGCCGTCCGTCAGGAAGATCACATGCTTGTACTGGGCGCTGGCGCCCTCCAGCGCCTCCTTCGCCATTTTCAGCGGGGAATAGAAGGCGGTGCCTCCCCCCAGCCGGATGGTCCGCACCTGGTCCTGCATGGCCGGCACATCCGTTACGGGCGAGAGCGGAACCACCCATTTCCCCGCGTCGTCAAAGGCGATCACCCCGGCGCTGTCCCTTTCGTTCAGCACCTCCAGCGCGCCGCAGGCCGCTTCCCGGGCCAGCTGCAGGCGCGAGGTCCCCCAGGAGCTTTCCATCATGGAGCCGGATTTGTCGATGGCGATCACCAGCGCGGTGGAGGGAAGGTCCATTTTGTTTTTGACGTCAATGGTCACCGGAAGCATCTTTTCCAGTTCGCTGCCCCGGTATCCCCCCAGCGCATAGCTGGAATTCCCGCCGAAAACCGCCAGTCCGCAGCCGAGATTCCGCACGGCCTCGTCCAGCGCTTTCGTCTGCTCCGCGCTGAGCTGGTCCGCGTCCACATTCACCAGGGCAACCGCCTGGTAGGCCCACAGCTCCGCCGCCTTGTCGCTGAGCATGGACGCCGGGATGGTCCGCACCTTCATTCCGGCGCTCTCCAGCATGCGCTGCAGCTCCCCGCCGTCCCCGGCGGTACCTTCCGCCACCAGCACATTCATCCCGCCGGTGACCACGGAAAAGGCGCTGTTCAGGTTGTTGGCCGGCGCCGTGTCCCCCTCCAGGAGGATCCGGGCCTCGCAGGGGATCACGCCGCTGCTTCCCGCGGTGGATTCGAAGGCAAAGGTGTTTTCCCCCTTGCGAAGGGTAACCCGCTGGGTCCGGGGCGTCCCCCGGTTTTCACTCAGCAGCAGCGTGGCCTCTCCGGCGGTGTTGGAATGCACCGTCACCAGCGTGGTATATTTCTGTCCTTCATACAGGGTATCCGGAACCGAGATTTCCGTTACCTGGGCGTCCGGTCCGGAGTTCCTCCCTGCCTTCAGGATATTCACAGCCACAGGGTTTCCTGCCTTCAGCCATTTCTCCGCCCCCGTAACCGCTCCGTCGCTGATCACGGCGATTCCGCCGTTGGAGTCCGTCGGCAGCAGCGCGGAAGCCAGGGTCAGGGCCTCTCCCAGGTCGCTTCCGCTCCGGTCGGCAGCCGCGTGAATTTCCGTAAGCTCCCCGGTTCCGCCGATGGACCGCTCCACCGCAGCGTCCCGGCCGAACACGATGATCCCCGTTTTCCTTTCCCCGCCGGATTCCCCCAGGGCCTGACGGGCCAGGGAAAGCACTTCCTCCTCCTTCACAGAGGCGGATACGTCCAGCACCAGCCAGGCCGTCTTGTCCGGGCTGGCCGTCAGCAGGCTTGTCCCGGCGATGGCCAGGGAAACCAGGAGAATCAGCACATACCGGAGGATATGGGAGACCCGCTCCTTCCGGCTTCTGCTTTTCTGTATCCTTGCAGCCAGGAAGATGATTCCGGCGCAGACCGGAATCGCCAGCAGCCGCAGCGGATGCGCAATCTCAATATTCATCCCGCGGCCTCCTTTTTCCGACAGCGGGTCCAGGGTTCCCTGGCCAGCACAAACTCAATCACCAGCAATGCGAGGAACAGCCCCAGCAGCATTCCGCTCAGGTCCTGCCCCCGGCTTCCCGCGTCCGCGCTTCCGCCGGCTTCCCGGTCCGGCGCGACGCTGCGCGCGTCGCTTTCCTCCCGCGGCACGGGAAGCTCCGTCACCGTTTCCGCTTCCTCCGTCCTCGGCAGCAGCAGGTTCAGGATGTTCTGGACCAGGATGGGGAAATCATATTTCAGCGGCAGGTTCGTATCCTGCAGGCTGAAGCCGATGACCGCCTCCCGGTCCGTATAGGCCGCGATGACGCTGTCCCCGGCGCGGATTGCCGCCCGGCCGCCGGTCAGCTCCCGGCAGGAGCGCAGCGTCATGCCGCGCAGGGTAACGCCGCCGGTCAGCGGCGTATCCTCCGCCGAGATGCTGCCTTCCGGCGTTTTCTCCTCGGACCAGGTAATCTCCGTTTTTTCGGGATCCGTGGTGAAAACCAGGGGAGAGGTGCCGTAAATATACAGGTCCGCCTCGGTTTCCGCCGGAGCGTCCTCCTTCATGCGTACCACCCGCAGCTCCGGCCGGATCTGCAGGGCGCTTTCAAGGAACAGGCTGTCCCCCGTCAGCGCCACGGTCCGGGCCGCGCTGCGGCGCACTGCCGCCCGGGCGGAATTGTCCGCCTCAAGGGCGTCCTTCTCCCGGATCCTCACCTCCACAACGGAGGCGTCCCGGGGAATGGCAAAGAGCACGCCGGCTGTTTCCCCGGCGGGAATCTCCGTCTCCTTCGCCTCGCACAGGCTGCCGTCCGCCTCGCAGATCACCGTGAGGACGCAGTCCTCCCCGTAATTGCAGATCCGGGCGTACGCGGACCCGTCCTCCGCCGTCAGGGCGTATATTCCCCGGTTCGCCGCGCTCTTCCCGACGTTCACCGCGGAAATTCCTTCCGGCGGAATGTAATTGTCTGAAAACACAATGATCCGGGCCCCCCGCTCGGGGTCCTCCCGGCGGATGGCCTCCGCCAGGGACACCGCGCGGTTCAGGTTCGCACCGGCCCGGCCGCAGGCCAGCCCCCGGAGCGCCTGCCGTATATCCTCCCGGTCCGTGCTGCCGGACAGCACCTGGCGCACTTCCTCCCCGGCGGCAAGGATTGTAACTTCCTCCCCGGAAGGAAGGCCGCTGAGGATCGCCTCCGCCTCCTCCCGGGCTTCCTCCAGCCGGGTTTTCCCGGCGGTCATGGACTGCATGCCGGCGGAAAGGTCAAAAATCATCACCGTCCGGGACGCCTCCTGTCCCGCCAGCACCGGCTGCATCAGCGCCAGGGCCAGGGCCAGGGCCGCCAGTACCTGTACCGGCAGCAGCAGGTTTTTCCGCAGCTTCTGAAGCGGCTTGTTGGCAGCGTGATCCCGGATGGCCGTCCGCCAGAGAAAGGTGCTGGGAACCGGCCGCGGGAGGTATTTCCTTCGCAGCAGGTAAAGCACCACGATGCCGGCGGGCACCGCCAGGAACCAGGCAAACTGCGGAGCAGCAAACGAAATCATTCTTCCATCTCCATACTAAATCATCCCCGCCGCGGAAATCATGGGAATCCATTGTTCCTCAAAATCCTTCCCGGCATCCAGCAGGGCGTAGGGGGTTTCCCGGCGGAAACAGGTCTCCCGGACCTCCCGCAGGAACGCCTCCAGGGCGCGTCGGTAGCTTTCCAGGGCCTCCCGGTCTGCCAGCAGGTCCACGGTTTCCCCGGTCTCGCTGTCCGTCAGCCGCAGGGCTCCG
This sequence comes from uncultured Clostridia bacterium, assembly GCA_946187775.1. Classification (GTDB taxonomy): domain Bacteria; phylum Bacillota; class Clostridia; order Christensenellales; family Aristaeellaceae; genus Aristaeella. The sequence continues at coordinate 70,600 of CAMHSI010000001.1, read as the reverse complement.
TCCAGCTCCGGGCGCAGCTCGAAGGCGGAAAGGGGCTGGATCACAGCGCATTCCTGCCCCCGGTAGCGCAGGTTGTCCAGCGCTGTGGCAATGCCCCCCTCCCCGTAGCAGTCGGAAATCAGGAAGCACAGGCCCTTTCCCAGGCCCTCCGCCCGGAACACCTCTTCCGTCAGGTTCCCGGCTCCCCGGGGGGCGCAGGTATCCAGGAACTGCTCCAGCCGGGCAAACGCCTGCCGTCCGGAAAGCCGGGGGGATACCCTGTTGCCTTCCTCCTGCAGGAGAATCAGCCGGAGCCGGTCGCCGCCGGTAAGGGCAAGATAGCTCACCGCTTCCGCGGCCTTCCGGGCGCTGTCCCACTTCTCCCCCATGGACGCGCTGCCGTCCAGCAGCACGGTGACGGCGGATTCCTGTTCCTCCATGAAAAGCTTCAGGAAAATTTTGTCAAACCTCGCCATGGCGTTCCAGTCGATCCGCCGGATGTCGTCCCCGGGGATGTACTCCCGGTAATCGGAAAATTCCGCGGAGGACCCGGTCTGCCGGGAGCGGCGGGTGCCGCCGGCTCCGCCGGAAGCCCGGCCCTTCATGGCCAGCTGCAGCGTGTCCAGCCGGGAAAGAAAAGCGTCACTTAACATAGGCGTCCACCAGCTCCGCCACGATGGATTCCATATCCTTCCCCTCCGTCACCGCGGCGAAGTTCAGGGCCAGGCGGTGGCGCAGGCAGGCCGGAGCCACATAGCGGATATCCTCATAGGCCACATTGAAGCGTCCCTGCTCCAGCGCCCGGACCCGGGCGGTGGAAAGGATGGCCTGGGCCGCCCGGGGACTGGCGCCAAAGCGCAGGTATTTCCGGGTGATCTCCGGTGCCTCCGCCAGCTCCGGATGCGTTGCCAGGATCAGCCGGAGGGCGCTCTGCTGTACGCTTTCCGCCACCGGAACCTGCCGGGCGGTCTCCCGCATCTCCAGCAGCTCCCGCGCGTCCGCAGCCTTTCCGGCGTCCCTTGTCTGTCCACCCACGGTCAGGTTCATGATTCCGCCCAGCTCCTCCAGGTTCGGGAAGGGAACCAGCACCTTGAAAAGGAACCGGTCCAGCTGGGCTTCCGGCAGCGGATAGGTGCCTTCCTGCTCCACCGGGTTCTGGGTCGCCAGCACGAAATAGGGTTCCGGCAGGCGCATGGTTTCCCCCGCCACGGTAACGCTGTGCTCCTGCATGGCCTCCAGCAGGGCCGCCTGGGTCTTGGGCGTGGCGCGGTTGATTTCATCCGCCAGCACGATGGAGGCAAACAGCGGCCCCTGCTGGAACCGGAAACTGCTCCCCTCCTCCGTGCGGATGAGGATATTCGTTCCGGTGATGTCCGCGGGCATCAGGTCCGGCGTAAACTGGATCCGGGAAAAGGGCAGGTCCAGCGTCTTGCTCAGCACCCGCACCAGATGGGTCTTTCCCAGGCCGGGAACGCCTTCCAGCAGGACGTTTCCCCCTGCGATCACCGCCAGCAGCAGATGCTCCACCACATCCTCCTGCCCGATCATTTCCTTCGCGATTTCTCCCCGTACCTTTTCATACTTCTCAGCAAAATCCTTCGCGTTCATATTCTCCCCCATATGCTCTGTTTTCCGGCCGTCCGGAGGCAGGAACCCGCGGCTCCTTACTCCTCCGTAATCCTCCGGTAATACTCGTCCACCCATTCCTTCTGCTCCCGGGTCAGCCGGGCGGATTCCGCCGCCTGTACCTCTTCCCGGGCGTACTCTCCGACCACCTGCCGGTAGGGCACATCCCCTTGCAGGCTTCCCTTGCCCGGTCCGGTTTCAATCTGCACCGAATCCTTTCCCAGGCTGTGCTGCTCCGTGGCAACATCCCGGCTGGCCGCCTCCACCTTTTCCGGATCGTAAATGGTTTCGTACTCAGCTTCCTTGAATTCGGGTTCCCGGCTTCCCTTTCCGCCGGAGGAGGGGCTGCTTCCGCTGCCCTTCTGCTCCTCGTTGGTGGTTCCGCTGCCGGCCCCGCCGCCGGGCTGCTTCCCGGATCCCCCTGCCTGCCCGCCGGAACCGGCGCCTGAAGGGGACGCGTTCTGTCCCTGTCCTCCCAGCATGGCCTTCATTCCGGAGAGCGCCTGCTGCATCGGGCTGCCGGGCTGCTGGCCCTCCTGGCTGCCGCTCATCATCTGCTGCGCTTCGGAGGCGGACATCTGTCCCTGCTGCGCGGCCGACGCAAGCTGTTCCGCCATCTCCCGGGCTTCGGCGGCCAGGTTTTCCGCCGCGCTGCGCACCGCATCCGCGTCCAGGCCCCCTGCCTGGGCGGCCAGGGCCGCGGCGTCCGCGGCTTCCAGCGCCTGGGCCGCGGCGTCCATTCCCGCGCCGGCCAGGGCCTCCGCCAGCTCCTGCATCGCTTTTTCCGCGTCTCCCGCCGTCTTCGGCCGGATTTCCTCCAGCCGGGTTTCCGCCTTGTCCAGGGCAACCATTGCGTCCACCGTATCCCGGCTTTCCGACAGCTCCCGCTTCAGGTCCTCCGTCAGCCGCCGGAGCTCCGCCTTTTCCTTTTCGGAAATTCCGGACTTCTCTTCCTTCGCTTCGGCGTCGTCAATCTGTTTTTCCATCTGCGCCACCCGGTCCCGCAGTTCCCTGCGGAGGCTTACCTGCTTTTCCCCGGGTCCCTGCAGGAGCGCCGGAATCACGCACAGGGCCAGCGCCGCCGCTCCCGCGGCCAGGAGCTTCCGCGGAGGGCGAAAGCGGATCTGCCGGGGATCCAGGGCCTTCAGGCAGGCCGCGGCGTCTTCCCGCTGGGCTTTCAGCATTTCAGAATCCGGGGCGTCCGCCAGCTCCAGCGCCGTAATCGTCCGCTCCCGCAGCCCGCAGCCGTCCGCCGCCCGGGCAGCCTCTTCGTTTTTCACCGGCCGCAGCGCGTTCCCCAGGGCTCCCGCCAGCGTTCCTCCCGCCGCCAGCGCCGCCGCATACAGCAGCCGCCCCTCCAGCGGAACAAAGACCGTCACCGTAAGGAGCGCCAGCGCGGCCGCCGCGCCTGCGGCAAAGCCTGCCGCGGCCCCGCTGAGCAGCCTTCCCAGCCGGAGCCTGCGCTTTACCGGTCCCAGGGCTTTTATCAACTCTGTCATCGTTTATCCTTTCCGTTTTCCCCCGAATCCCCTCCGCCTTACAAACGCGGCGGACAGGAACAGCAGCGCCAGGCCCAGCAGCAGCACGGCCCCCGAGCTGATCAGCGCGATCCTTTCGCCTCCGGCCCGGTCCATCAGGTTGAAGGAGCAGAGCAGGCGGCCCGTCTGCTGGTATTGCAGCGCGGAGCTCAGGAACCGCGTCTGCCCGTGCAGCAGGGCAATGAGCCCGTAGCCCGGATTCAGGAACAGGACGGGGAAAATCATCGCCGTCGCCGCCCCGGGGGACAGCTGCGCCAGGGCCCGGGGATCGTACACGATGTCCGTCACCGCCTGGGGGTAATCCAGGAAAAGCGGCAGGGAGGTCACCACTGCGATCCCGAAAACAAACAGGTAGGCCAGGATCCCTCCGGCCATGGAGGTCCGTGCCACAGCGGATGCCAGCATCCCCACGCAGACCGCCGCGAAGGCAGTCACCAGCAGGAACAGCTCTCCCTCCAGCACCTGCAGCGGCGTCACCGCGCCGGCCACCGCCGGAAGGAACATCACCGGCGCCCCGCAGACCAGCAGCAGGCACAGCATGCCGAAGCTGTCCATCGCTTTTCCCCAGACGATGCGCAGGGACCGGGTATTGGTCACCAGCAGCAGCTCCAGCGTCTGCCGTTCCCGCTCTCCGGCAACGGTGCCGGAGGTCATGGCCGGGGAAATCAGCACAATCAGGAAAAACTGTACAATCATCAGCACGATATAGCAGTTGGTGCCGGAGCGCAGGCCGTTGACGGTCACCTCAGGCCCCAGCAGCCTTCCCATCATCAGCAGCGCCGTTCCCAGCATCACCGCCAGCCATGCGCCCAGGATGACCAGGGTCTTCCCGCTCCGCATCCGGCGCGTGGCCGAGAAGGAAAGAATCGGATTAAGCATCGACTGTCACCTCCATGAAGACCTTCTCCAGATTCATGGGTGCCCGGTGGAAATCGCAAACGGGAATATTCCGGGAGACCAGCTCCCGCAGGATCTGCTGCGTCTCCGCTTCCCCGCCCTCCAGCCTGGCCCGCAGCAGGGTTGTTTCCTCCTGCAGGATTTCCCGGATAAAAGGCAGCTCCTTCAGGCAGGCCACGGCGCGTTCCACCGTTTCCTCCCCGCAGCCCGCCTGCAGCCGGATATCCAGCGGCGCGTTTCCGTTCATCTTCTCCGACAGCTCCTCCACGCTTCCGGAAAAAACCAGGTGTCCGTGGTCCAGGATAGTCAGGCTGTCGCACATCTCACTCAGCTCCGGCAGGATATGGGAGGAGATCATCACCGTCTTTCCCATGTCCCGCAGGGTTTTCAGGATCCCCTTCATCTCTGCCCGGGCCCGGGGGTCCATTCCGGAGGCCGGTTCGTCCAGGATCAGCAGCTTCGGGTCATGAATCAGGCTCCGGGCCAGGCACAGGCGCTGCTTCATTCCCCGGGAAAGGGAATCCACATAGGCGTCCCGCTTCTCCGTCAGCTGAACCAGGTCCAGCAGCTGATCCGCCATCTGTTTCCGCTCCCCGGCGGACAGCCGGTAGCACCGGCCGTAGAAATCAAGGTATTCCCAGCATTTCAGGCTGTCGTATACGCCGAAGAAATCCGGCATATAGCCAATCAGCTTCCGGGCTTTGCTCCCGGAGCGAACCACGTCCACCCCGTCGATCTCCGCCGTTCCGGAGGTCGGCTGCAGGAGGGTGGAGATGATCCGCATGGTGGTGGTCTTCCCGGCGCCGTTGGGCCCCACGAAGCCGTGGAGCTGGCCGTCCGCGATCTCCAGGCTCAGCCCGTCCAGGGCCGTGAATTTTCCGTACTGTTTTGTCAGCTTGTCAAGGCGCAGCATGCTTTACCCTCCCTTCCACCGAAATCGTCGGCGCGGATACTTCCGTATAGCCGTCCGGCGCGGCAGGCCGCAGCTGGCAGTACAGGCTGCCCTCCGCGTCCAGGTAGTCCGCCGGCCGGTCCAGGGGCGTGTTCACCGGTTTCTCCTCCCATTCCTGCTTCTTCGCGTTCAGCACAAACAGCCGCACATCGTTTACGTACCACTCATCCATGCTGATCCGGATCATGGTAATTTCCGTGTTTTCCAGTCCTTCCGGCCGGAAGCGGAAGACGGGGTTTTCCGATACGTCGTAATAGGTGTATCCGTACTTGGACTGGCTTGCTTCCATGACGCCGTCGGGCATGCCGTCCGCGTCCAGGGCGCAGCGAACCGCCTTGTCCATGCCTGCCGCCCGGGAAACCAGTCCGGTCCGTCCCACGGACAGGTATTCCACCTCTGTTGTGCGCACCTCCGTCACGGAAATGCTTTCGATCCTTTCCCCGTCCGCGAACACCGGAGCCGCTTCCGTTTTCTCCGGCTCCGCACTGTAAATAATGGTGGCGGATTCCCGGTCGGTGCCTCCCCGGGCCGCTCTCGCCCGGGTGACCTCATCCGCCGCGGAGGAAATCACATCCGTCCGCAGGTCCGGCCGGTCATAGTCGACCATCCCGGTTCCGTAGAACTTCTGGCTGATCACGCTGTACAGGGTGGAACCCGTGTTCCGGAGCATCACGCCGTCCCGGAATACCGGTGCGGCGGGATCCGGCGCGTCCTCCGCTTTCAGGACAAAGGGAGCGCTCTCCCCCGGAGCCAGCGCCGGAATTCCGACATAGCCCCATATGGTGAACACGGTTCCCTCCTTCAGCTTCTGTTCCGTTCCGTTGACCACTTCCCCGTGCAGGCCGTCCTCCTCCATCCAGATTTCCGCCCGGACCCGGCCCGTTTCCTGCACCCGGCGGTGGGCGGCCATCTGAACCGTCTCCCAGGCGCTTTCCGGATACACCGTCACGCTGTTCCTCTCCCCGTTCCGCCGGCTCATCCGCAGGATCACCGGCTCCTTCGGGGCATCCTCATCTTCCTCGTTCTCCCAGTAGTACTCGTCCCGGGCCAGGACCTCGGGCCTTTCCCCTTCGATCTCATAGCTGTGGGCGCCGGGCCGCGGAGCCGCCACGGACACCGTGGTATAGCAGTCCGTGCGTCCGTCCTGCAGCTGGAGTGTGTTCACCACCATGCCCGCCACCGGCCTGTTCATGGCGGAGGAAGCGGCAACCAGCAGCACCGCGGTTCCCGCCGCCGCGGCCAGCGCCGGCAGCACAACCCACATCCACCGGGACATTTCCCTGCGTTTCAGCAGGAACCAGGCCGCGCATCCCAGCGCCGCCGCGCCCGCCACAATCCAGACCGCCAGCGGAAGCGAATTGCGGACCGGAACCGGGTTGTTGTCCCCGACGGTATTCTGGATTCCGTTCCTTCCCATTGCGTAGAGGGCGCTGTTGTAAAGCGACTGTTCATCCCGCACAAACACCTGCTGGAAGAAAGCATGCATCATCGGATCCGCGCTCATCGCCGGATCCCCCGCTTCCCAGGCCAGCACATAGGCCGCTCCGCTCTCCGCGGGCACCCGCCAGAGCAGCCCGTTTCCGTCCGCGTCCCTCACCAGCGGCACCCTGCCTTCGATCACGGCCAGGGCAACCTCCGGCTTCCGGTCCGTGTGCTTCCGGCCCGCGTAGCTTTCCAGCGCTTCATGCACCCCGTCGGAAACCGTAAACTCCGACACCCGCAGGCCGCAGTCCAGGAATGCCAGGTTTTCGGGCGCGGCGGCTCCGCCGCCGCAGATCAGGAGGCCTCCGCCTTCCAGCCACTGCCGCACCGCCTCCCGCTGCCGATCCGTCCACAGCGCTGTGTCCGGATCGTCCAGCACCAGCATACCGAAGGATTCCAGCAGCTGCGGATCCTCCGGCAGGGTTTCCGGCGTCAGCGGCACCGTCTGCCAGAACTCATACCGGTTCAGGGTGTCGTTTTCCGTGTTGATATCCAGGTATGTCAGGTTCCGGGGCCGGGAGGAAAGCACCCCGATCATCATGGCAGAGGGGTTGATGATTCCTTCCGGCTTTGTGTTCACGGCGCAGATCACCCGGTTTTCCCGCAGGATCTCCACCGTGAAAATGTCCTGGCGGGTTCCCGCGTTCACGGCCAGCAGCACCGTCCGCTCCCCGCCCGCCGGCACGGAAATGTCCGTCTCGTACCGGTCGTATTTCAGCCCGCTGGCATATGCGTTCACGGCAACGGTTCCCTCCAGGTCCTCTCCGTTGTTCCGCACCGTCACCCGCACGGGCATGCTCTTTCCGTAGGTCATTTTTCCGTCATATCCCAAAGCGACGCTGACCTCCAGCGCGTCGTTCCCGATTTCCGTATGAAGGCTGTCCGCCAGGGCTCCCGGGCACAGGATCCCCAGGAGAAGCGCCAGCGCGGCCATCCATCCAAATACTTTCCGAATCATGTCATCCCTCCGGGTCAAAAAAATCAGGTACCACTCATTCATACGAACGGCGGTACCGGAAGGCTGCTTCCTCAAAAGAAAAATTTTCGCCTCAGCCATCCCCGCATGGACGGGACAAAGGAAGAAACCAGCAGGAACAGTCCGATCAGACAGAAACCGCTCACGCAGTAAAGGGACCAGACAAACATCGGGGTCCCGAAGGTGATGTGCTGGAAAAACTCAATCAGCATGAAACTCAGCCCGATGAAAATCACCAGCAGGCTCATCAGCCGCAGCCGGCCCTGCACGATGTAGCGCATCATGGCCACCCCGGCCAGGGTAACGATTGCAATCAGCGCCGTTACCGGGAAGGCGAAGCTCAGGAACCAGTTTCCTCCCGTCTTCGCGCAGATGTACAGCAGGTATCCCGCCAGACATGCGAAATCCAGCGGCAGGAAGATCATCGGCCTCCACCTTGGAAACAGCACCGGGAGTACCAGCCATACCCACAGCAGGGCCATGCCCAGCGCCACATAGCCGGACCAGGCCGCCTCTCCCAGGCTCTTCAGGCAGAAAATCAGGCAGCTCAGCGCTGCCGCCGCAAGAATCACCGTCACCAGCCCGGCCGCCAGGTATTTCCCGCTCTGCTTTTCCGCCCGGGGCACCCGGTCCGACCAGGCCTCCTGTTTCACCGCCTGCGGGCCGTCCCGCAGAGGCAGCGCCACCGCCGTGTGGCACAGGGGACATTCCTCCGCCCCGTCCTGCAGCTTTACTCCGCAATATACGCAATACATGTTCCTCACCGCCTGTTGCTTTCAATCTCCACCGGGAGCCCCTTCTCCACCAGCAGGGAGAAGAAAAGCCGCTCCAGCTCCGAATCCCGGATCCCCCGGATCATGTTGATGCAGGTTTTCCCCTGCCAGCTCACCACCGAGCAGTTGTTGGGATAGGAATACTGCACCCCGATCACAAAATCAAACCGTTCCACATAGGGAACCATCGCCTCCGGCAGCGTCACGGTTCCCATATTGGAGATATTCAGGCATCCCTTGCTTTCCCCGCTCAGGGAATAGACCAGCCGCATGGCCTGCGTCTTCAGCGGAAGGGGAACCAGCCGCAGGAGCAGGCTCCGCTGCAGGTTCACGTTGGTGGCTACCCGCCCGGCCATCCGCTGGGGAATAGTTTCCGCCGCCAGCTGGTGGTACATCAGCCGGCAGATTTCCCCGTGGCTGTATTCTCCCAGCAGGGGATCAAATCCGATGTTCACCGCCAGGGAGAAATTGCGCATGGTATTCATCCCGAAGGTCCGGCGGAGATCCACCGGAATCGTGATCTTGATATGCCTTCTCCTCCCGGGGTGCGGGTCCTCTTCCCGGCGCTTCTGCACAGCCTCCGCCATCACCGCCGCCAGCCACGCCGTCACCGTCACCTTCTGCTCGTGGGCTTTCTCCACCAGCTTTTCCGTAGGAACGATGCCCGTCACGATGTAGCGGAAGGAATCCTCCTCCGGATTGCCCCGCAGCCGGTAGGCGTTCTCCTCCGCCCGGGAGATGCCTTTCTTCGCTCCGCACAGCTGGAAGCAGTCCCGGGTTTCCTCCCGCCGGGGAGCCTCCGCCGGATCCACAATCTCCCCTTCCGCCGGAACGGCGATGTCTTCCTTCAGCGTCAGGTAGCGAGCCGTAAGGTTTTTCAGGAAAGCCATTCCCCCGTGCCCGTCCGTCACGGAATGGAAAAACTCAACGGCGATTCTGTTTTGATAATAAAGAATGCGTATGCAGCATTTTTTCAGTTTCCGGCGGCTCATTGGGGTCAGGGGCCAGGCGTAATCCTCCTCCGCCTTCGGCGCCTTGTTCACCGTCTCCAGGTAGTACCAGAAAAACCCCGTCCTGAGCCGGACATAAATCGTGGGAAATCTTGCCAGTAAATCCTCCGCTGCCCGGCTCAGCGTCTCCGGATCCACCTTGTCCCGCAGCGTTACCGATACCCGGAACACATTGTTCCAGTTTTTCCGCATTACCGCCGGAAAAATCAGCGCCGCGTTATCCAGCCGGTACCATTGCTTCCTCATTGCTCCTTCTCTCTTCCAGTCAGGGTAGCCTGGTAATTATACCATACTCCCCCCTTTCCCTCAACCGCGGCCCCGGCCTCCCCCTGCCGGACCGCCTGGAAGCGTCCCGGATCCTTGCGTACACGGTCTTTTCTCTGTTATACTGTATCCACGAGAAACAGGAGGTACACCGACCCATGATAAGCGCGCTCCAGGCCCCTTCCCTTTTCAAAGCCTTCGAACCCTGCTTCCGCGTCGGCGCCGCCCTCAGCAGCCGGCTCCTGGCGGATCCGGAGCTCGCGCAGATTGTCTGCCGACATTTCAATTCCATCACCGCGGATAACCAGATGAAGCCGGAGAGCGTGCTGGACCGGGCAGGAACCCTTGCCCGGGGGGATTCCCGCCATGCCGTCCTGGATTTCACCCGGGTGGACGCCCTGCTGTCCTTTGCCCGGGACAACGGTATTCCCATGCGGTTCCATACCCTTCTCTGGCATAACCAGACTCCCGTATGGTTCTTCCGGGAAAACTGGGAGGCGGAAACGGACGCTCCCCCCGCTTCGAAGGAAGTGATGCTCGCCCGCCTGGAAAACTATATCCTTGATGTGATGAATCATGTGAACACCGCCTTCCCCGGCGTGGTATACACCTGGGATGTGGTGAATGAAGCCATCGAGCCGGATCAGGGAGGCCCCGGCTTCTACCGCACCCGGAGCCCCTGGTTTGCCCTCACCGGACAGGACTTCCTCCCGGCTGCCTTCCGCGCCGCCCGCAGGGGCGCCGCCCCGGGGCAGACCCTTTGCTACAACGACTATAACGCCTTTGATCCCGTCAAGCGGGACGCCATCCTCCGCATGCTGAAAACCCTGCAGGCGGAAAACCTGGTGGATACCATGGGGATGCAGGGCCACTATGTGCTCAGCAGCCTGGATATCGCGCAATGTGAAACCGCCGCCCGCTCTTACGCGGCCCTGGGCCTGAAGCTGCAGGTCACCGAGCTGGATATCCACTGCGCCTCCGATGATGAAGCCGCCCGGGAGGCCCTCGCCGGCCTGTACGGCAGCTGGTTCTCCATGATGAAAAAGCTTTCCCGGGAGGGGATCTGCATCGAGGCCGTCACCTTCTGGGGCGTCACCGACGCGGACAGCTGGCTTCCGGGCTTCCGCCGGGAGCCCAGTTTCCCCCTGCTCTTTTCCGCCGACCGCCAAGCCAAGCCGGCCTTCGACGCCGTGCTCTCCGCCGCGGAGTAAATCCCCGCGGGCATGGAAAACGGGCACCGGATGCTTCCGATGCCCGTTTTCCATGCGTCCTTTTCCGGCCGTATTACCTGATCCGGATTGCCTTCTCCTGCGCCAGCAGGCTCAGCTCCGCCGCCTTGAAGGCGTGCTCCTGGGTCATGGCGTTTTCCGTCCGGTTCAGGCAGTCCAGGATCAGCTGCCCGAAGAAGGGATACCCCGTCGCCCCCACGGCGTTCAGGTATTTCTCCCCCTGCCCGTTCACCACGAACACATGTCCCCCGCCATCCTTTTCGGAGGCCAGGTTCACGTATTTCCGGATCTCGATGAAGCCCTCGGTTCCCTGGATGAACATCCGCCCGTCCCCCCAGGTCCGCAGCCCGTCCGGCGTAAACCAGTCCAGCTTGAAGTACCCGGCGGATCCGTTTTTCCCGGTCAGCTGCGCGTCCCCGAAATCCTCCAGCTCCGGGTATTCCGGATGCGCGAAGTTCGCGATCCTGCTGGAGGTCACAACGGCGTCCTCTTCCCCCGTATAATACAGGAACTGCTCAAACTGGTGGCTGCCGATATCGCAGAGGATTCCCCCGTATTTCTCCCGCTCGAAGAACCAGGCTGGCCGTCCCGGCGCTCCCAGCCGGTGGGGGCCGAATCCCGTCACGCCGATGACCTTCCCGATTTCCCCGGACCGGGCGATATAGCCCGCCAGGATGGAGCCCTCGTCATGCAGCCGCTCGGCGTAATAAACCATATATTTCTTTCCGGTGCGCTTCACGGCCTCCCGGGCGGAGGCCAGCTGCTCCATGGTCGTGAAGGGCGCCTTGTCCGTGAAGTAGTCCTTCCCGGCGGCCATGGCCCGGAGTCCCAGGGCGCAGCGCTCGCTGGTCACCGCCGCCCCGGCGATCATGTGGGTTTCCGGATCCTCCAGGGCTTCCTCCTCGCTGTTGGCCGCCCGGGCCTGGGGGAAGGCCTTGAGGAAAGCCGCCACCTTTTTCTTGTCCGGATCGTAGACATATTTCAGCGTCCCGCCGGCTTCCGTCAGCCCGTTGCACATGCCGTAGATATGCCCGTGATCCAGGCGCACGGCGGAAAACACGAATTCCCGGCCCTTTACCACCGGCTGCGGTTTTCCCTTGGGTGCGTAGTTCATGCCGTCCGATACGTTCACTTTTTTTCTCCTCCCTGCCTGAAATCCGCTCCGAATGATATTTCTCCCGCCTGGTCCATCACGGAAACCGTCTTCTCATAAAAATGGGGAACATTGGCCTGGATTCCCTCCACCGTGTAGAAGGGATCCTCCCTGTCCAGCGGCAGCGCCGCCGTTTTCCGCTCCGCCCCCGACTTGTAGATCGCGGTGATCAGCTCGATGGTCCGCCTGCCGTCCTCTCCCGTAATCGCCACGTCCCCGCCGGTTTCCAGGGCCGTCAGCACATTTTCCAGCTGGCCGGTATGCAGCTCCCAGGGAATGGGCGGCAATCCGGCGATAAACGCGTCCGCTTTTTCCCGGAACGCCGGATCCGCTTCCTTCAGCGGGAACCCGTTGGGCTGCGGCAGGGAGGCAAAAACGCTGTAGGGTGCGGCAATCTTCGCCTTCTCGCACTGGAAAACCAGCTCCTGCTCCTCCCCGTGGTGAACCACCGAAGCCGTTACCGTCGCCAGGGCGCCCGGATATTCCATGATGGAAACGGACAGGTCCTCCACCTCCGCGTTATCGTGCCCCGTGTTTGCCAGGATGCTGGTCACCCGGTCCGGCGTGCCCATCATCCATCCCAGCATGTCGATATGATGCACCGCGTGGTTCAGGGTGCATCCGCCCCCCTCCTTTTCCCAGGTGCCCCGCCACCACAGGTCGTAATAGCTGTGGCCCCGGAACCAGAAGGAATTGATCTCAGCATGGCGCACCGCCCCGGCCATCCCGCTGTCCAGCAGGGCTTTCAGGTTCCGGATCGGTTCCCGGAAACGGTTCTGGGCGATGATGGACAGCTTCTTTCCGCTCTCGTCCCGGGCCTTCAGCATGGCGTCGCATTCCTCCAGGGAGGCTGCCATGGGTTTTTCGCATACTACGTTCTTGCCGCTCCGCAGGGCGTTGATGCTGATTTCCGCGTGGACATAAGGGGGCGTGCACACGTCCACCAGGTCGATTTCCTTCCCCAGGATCTCCCGGTGATCCAGGAACACCTCTGCGTCCAGGCCGTACTGCTCCTTGACTTTCTGCGCCTTTCCGGGGATAATATCCACAAGCGCGACGATCCGGCACCGGTCCGGGAACTGAAGATAAGCTTTGATATGGGCGTTGGCGATGTTGCCCGTTCCGACGACTGCAACACGTATCATTGTTCATCGTCCTTCCCTGCAGTTTCTTCTCTCTTTTCGCGATATTCTTGCCTTTTTTTCCTGTAATTCAAGTGTATCCGTCTTCCGGGCGGAAAACCATATAAATCATGTTTCATTGTATGCAAATTCTGCACAATCCCGGAGAAGGAGGCCCACCGATGCAGAAGGATGTCACCCAGGCTCCGTTTCTTCCCATGGGGCAGCAGGGAAACCAGGGCTATGAAGCGCATCTTGAGCTCAGCGAATCCCTGGAATCCACCCAGTTTCACTGCCATGATTACTACGAGTTTTATATTCATCTCCGCGGCGGGGAATCCATGGGCGTGGAAAATCGGCTGTATCCGCTGCTGCCCAACCAGGTTTTCATCCTGCCCCCTTTTTCCATGCACGGCCTTTCCTGCACCCAGACCATGCACAACTATGAAAGGGGTTACCTGAACCTTTCTCCTGAAATCCTCCGGGTGCTGGGCTGCGGCCAGATCGACCTGGATCAGTTTTTCCGCTCCCAGGCTTCCGGAGGAGTCTGCACCTACCAGCTCAATGACAGCGACGCGGAAAAATATGTATTCATTCTCCGGGAAATCCAGTCCAACCAGCAAAATCCTTCCTGGGAGAGCGATGCCTTTATCCGTTTTCGGAACTATGCCCTGATGGTTCACCTGCTGAGCATGCTCTGCAGGACCATGCGCCGGCATGATCCCCTGGAAGGGGAAGCCTTCGGAAGCGGCATGATCCAGGAGATCCTGGACTATATCAACAACCATTATACCCAGCCGATCCGGATCGAAAACCTGGCCCGTTCCTTCGGCGTCAGCGTGTCCTGGCTGTCCCACGAGTTTACCCGCTTCACCCACCGCAGCGTCTATGACTATGTGCTCTACCGCCGGGTTATGCTGGCCCGGCAGCAGATGATGGGCAGCGCTTCCCTCAACGACATCGCTTACCAGTGCGGCTTCAATGATTATTCCAACTTCCTCCGCTCCTTCGGAAAGGTTGTGGGCATGTCCCCCAGCCGGTACCGGAAGCAGCTGAAGCAGTATAGGAACCTGGAAATGGAGCCGCAGATGAAGCTGTAAATCCAGGCAAGGCCGAAAAAGCGGGCACCGGAATTTTCCGGTGCCCGTTGTTTGTGTGGTCTGAAGATGCTTCCGGATCTTACTTCTCGAACTTGTATCCGGTCGCCGCTTCGATCTTCTCGGCGCGCTCATTCATGATCGCTTCGCCGCCGATCGCCATGTAGTTTGCAACACCGGCGTCATAAACCGCGTCAAACTCTTCAACGGGAGCGGTCACAGCCTGGTTCAGGAATTTGTCGCGCTCTTCGGACAGCGTGCTGCCGATGCCGACTTCCGCTTCGATGGCCGGAAGGCTGAAGTGTTTGGGAACGCGGCCGTCATTCTTGGCAACCTTCAGGGCGTTGAGAACCACTTCCGGATCCACGGGAGCGTAGCCGTAGGCGAAGCTCGCTTCGGTGTATTCGCCCAGGTACTGTCCGTTGCAGGTCATGGTGAAGTCGATGTTGTTCAGGCTGGCCTGGTAGTTCGGATCTGTGGGATCCACAACCAGCATCTTGTAAGCGCCGTCTTCCATGCGCTCATGGTTGATGCCTTCGGTACCGGTCTGCAGGGCCAGGATGGTCTCCGGGGAGGAGATGAAGTCCAGGTACAGCAGGCTGGCCAGCACTTCGTCATTCGTGGTGGGGAAGCAAACCTTCCGGTCCACGGTGCTGCCCAGGTACTTGCGGTACAGTCCGGCGTCATTCTCGAAGCAGTCCACAGCCACGAACTCGGCCTCGGGGCCTACGTTGCGCTTCAGGTTCGCTTCGATGGAGTCGTCGCCGTTGCGGTAGGGATAGTCATAGTTGTGCTGGAAGGCACCCACGAAACCGGCCTTCAGGTTGTCATCCTCGGTGGTGTCGCCGCTGCCGTACAGGGCGAAGTCTTTCCAGACCAGGCCTTCGTTGTACCACTTGTTCAGCAGGCGCATGGCTTCCTTGGCGCCGGGCAGGAACTGCTGCCTGTCATCGAAGCCGCGGATGTAGAGCTCTTCGTCCGTGATGGCGTCCGGCACAAAGGACACCGTCAGGTTGTTGTTCCGCCAGCCGATATCCTGGCTGGTGCTGTAGGGAACCATCTTGGCAGCATCCGCGCCCAGCAGGGTCTCGGCGTTGTCGCGGAAGGCGATCAGGCAGGCTTCAAACTCGGCTTTGTTGGTGGGCAGGGGCATATTCAGCTTGTCCAGCCAGTCCTTGCGGATGAAGGTGTTGATGCGGGCATTGTTGACCAGGCGGGTTTCCAGCGCCCACAGCTTGCCGGTCTCGGGATCCTTGTCCCAGTAGACGTTTTCTTCGCCCAGCAGGTTGAACATATTCGGCAGCAGGTCCTTGTACTCCTCGATGTAGGGAGCCAGGTCGATGATGCCGCCCATGTCGGCGTAGTTCAGGATCGTGGGATAGGCGTAGGTGTAGATGACATCGGGAGCGTTCTGGGCGGCCAGCAGGTTGCCCAGGTCCGTCTCGTCATCCCAGCGGCCGCACACGGAAAATTCAACTTCCACGTTGTACTTTTCCAGCATGCCCTTGCGGATGTAGTCTGCGAAGGGGGACGTCTCGGGAACGTTGTCACCGCGCTGGAAAAGACGCACGGTGATGTGACGGGTCTCGGTGAACTTGCCGTCCACAAAACCCTCGTCCGCCGCGAAGGCGGAGGTGATGCCCAGCGTGGCAATCAGTGCCAGCGCCAGTACCAGAGCCAGGATTCTCTTCATGGTTATTCCTCCTTTTAATTATTTCAAGGGTTTTCCACCCTTAAAATTTCCAACGTATGTGTTCGCAGCCTCAATCATCCCTTGACTGCCCCAATCGTAACGCCGCTGACGAAGTAGCGCTGCAGCCAGGGATAAACCAGCAGAATCGGAACGGTGGCAAACATAACGGATGCCATCTTCAGCGTTTCACTCAGGCCTGGCATGGCAAATCCTTCCTGGGCAGCCGCTTCGCCGCTGCTGGCGTTCTGCAGGATGTTGTACAGGTACAGCTGGATGGGATAAAGATCCCGGGTCTTCTTGATGTACAGCAGCGCATCGGAGAATCCGTTCCAGCGGCCTACCGCGTAGAACAGCGCCAGGGTTGCCAATACCGGTTTGCTCAGGGGCAGGTAAATCTGGACCAGGATCCGGATGGGCCCGGCGCCGTCAATTTCCGCTGCCTCCCGCAGGGATTCCGGAACACTGTAGAAGCTGGAGCGCATGATAATCATGTTGTACACGCTCAGGCAGCTCGGGATCACCAGCACCCAGACGGTCTCCAGCATGCCCATGTTGCTGAGCATCACGTAGTGCGGGATCATACCGGCGCTGAAGTACATGGTGAATACGATGAACCCGTTCAGGAACTTCCGGCCCTTCAGCTTGTCATAGGTCAGCGGATAGGCGCAGATCACCGTCATGAAAAGGCTCAGCAGCGTACATCCGATGGTCAGCAGGGCAGTGTACCACAGGGAATGCACAAACCGCTCATTCTTCAGGACCGTCTTGTAGGCTTCGAAATTCAGGCCCTTGGGCCAGAGCGTCACCTCGTTCCGGATCAGGTACCGCGTATCCGAGAGGGACCGGGCCAGCACGTTCAGCATCGGCAGCAGGCAGATAAAGATCAGGACGATACACACGGCAACGATCACAAAGTCGCCGAATTTTGTGGATTTCGATTTAATCATACGCGTCCTCCCTCCCTTACATGATGCCGCGCTCGCCGAAGCGCTTGGCCAGGAAGTTGGCACCGAAGAGGAACAGCACGCCCACCACGGACTGGAACAGTCCCACAGCTGTCGTCAGGCTGAACTGTCCGCCGCCGTTGATGCCCTTCTGGTAAACATAAATGGAAATCACCGTGGATGCATCCGTAACCAGCTTGTTGCTCAGGGCCAGGGGCCGGTCAAATTCGCTGCCCAGGATATAGCCCAGCCGCATGATCAGCAGCACGATAATGGTAGGCCGCAGGCCGGGAAGCGTAACATGCCAGATCCGGCGGAACCGCCCGGCGCCGTCCACGGCGGCAGCCTCATACAGCTCGGGGCTGATGCCGGTCAGGGCCGCCAGGTAAATGATGGTTCCCCAGCCCGCTTCTTTCCAGATGCCCAGGCCGATGTAGGATCCGACCCACCAGTTGGGGCTGCTCAGGAAGGGAATGACAGCATCCTTGTTGCCTGTCGCGTTCTTGTACAGGATGTTGACCAGGCCGTCATTGTCCGCCAGCAGCCGCAGCGCCAGGGAGGAAATGATGATCCAGCTCAGGAAGTGGGGCAGGTAAAGAACCGTCTGGGTAAAGCGCTTGAACTTCTTGAAGGCCAGCTCGTTGAGCACCAGCGCCATCAGGATCGGCGCCGGGAAGCCGCAGATCAGATCCAGCAGGTTCAGCTTGATGGTGTTTTCCAGCGACCGGAGGAAAAGCTGGTCCTTGAAGGCCTTGATAAACCATTCGAAACCGTTGTTCTTGGCCCAGGCCACAAACCACGGCGGCTGGATGATGTTGTTCTTCTTGAAGGCCATCAGGATGTAGGCCATGGGGATATAGCGGAAAATAACAAAGAACGCAATCGGGAGCGCCAGCAGGAGATACAGTGTCCAGTACCGTTTCAGATAGGTGTTCCAGTTCGTGCGGGGCCGGTGGATTTCCCGGCTCAGAGAGGGCTGTTGTACCTGACTCAACCAGCATCTTCCTTTCTTGAAAAGCAGCAGCGCAAAAAATTGATGTGAAAAAAACCATATATCGTTACCATATTCTGCAAGTTCATTGTATATGCAAAATCCATTTGCTTCCATGCTGATTGTGCTTGAAAATATGCAAATCTTGCTTATCTGTCGGCGTCTTTTTTCCTTGACGCCCGGTGTTCCGTCGGATATGATGGAACCAGGAAACAGCCGGATGGCTGGAGAACATGACAAGGAGGAAACATCCATGAAGTACGAGTGCCCCTGCGGTTACGTCTATGACCCTGCAGTCGGTGATCCGGACAGCGGCATCGCTCCCGGAACCGCCTTTGAGGACATTCCCGAAGACTGGGTCTGCCCGGTTTGCGGCCTGGGAAAGGATGCCTTCACCCCGGCCTGATCACAGGAACAGGAAACGCCCCCGCGCTGCGGGGGCATTTCCTTTTTTCCCCGGTTTTCCCGGGGCCTACGGGCGGATTTCAATCACTGCCGCCGCGTATCCCGGAAAGGCGGCGGAACCTTCAAATGCCGTCTCCTCCGGCTTCACCTTTTCTTCGGAAAGGGTATTGACCGCCTGCCGTTCTCCGGACAGCACCGTCATCCTTCCGGCCAGGGGATTTCCCTCCGGATCCGTTACCCGGATTTCCCGTTCCTCCCCGGATACGTTGACGATCTTGATATATACCGTTCCGTCCTTTTTCCTTCCGGCGGTCTGGTACAGCCCTTCCCGCTCCGGATCGGGGTCCGCTCCTTCCGTTATCCAGCGGCTCTCAATAAGCTCCTCCGCCAGGGATCCGGAGAAAATCTGCTGGATATAGTAGTTCGGCGTGCGCAGGACCCTGGTGCCGTCAAACCAGATCAGGTCCGGTGTCCACTGATCCATTCCCTGGCGCGCCAGCAGCGGCGCGTAACAGCACATCCGCACCACATCGCTGTTCCTTTCGATGCCGGTCAGGTACGCGGCTTCGCACAGCGCGCTGTACAGGTTGTTGGGCCTGCGCCCTCCGGCGGCGCTCTCATGGGCTGCGTATTCCCCCAGGAATACCCCGCTGCTCCTGGGATAGAGGTCGTACCGGTGGGTGTTTTTCAGGAACCAGCCGCTGTCCATGTAGTAATGCTCATCCGCCAGGTCCTCCGGGAAGCGGCGCAGGATCGTGCTGCGGCCGGCACTGAACAGGGATCCGTCCGCCACGGGGCCGTTGGCCACGACGCAGGTAATCTCCGGCCAGGCCTCCTTCACGGCGTTCCGGATTTTTTCATACCGGTCAAAATAGATATTCGCCCAGTTTTCGTTCCCGATGGCCAGGAAGCGCAGGTCAAAAGGCTCCTCATGCCCCATGGCGGCCCGCAGGGCTCCCCATTCGGTTCCGGCGTCTCCTTTCGCGAATTCCACCAGGTCCAGCACATCCCGGGTCCACTCCGCCAGCTTCTCCTCGTTCATGGGGCTTTCCGCGGGTTCCCTGGCCTGGCAGAGCACTCCGCTCCCCACCACGGGCAGGGGCAGGGCTCCGATTTCCTCGCACAGGCAGAAGTATTCATAGAAGCCGATGCCGTAGCTTTGCATATATCCCCAGGTGTTCCAGTTTTCCTTCCGTTCTTCCACCGGTCCGACAGTGTCCTTCCAGCGGTACAGGTTCTCCCATACCCAGGATCCCTCCGTGACACATCCTCCGGGGAACCGCAGGAATGCGGGATGCAGCTCTGCCAGCGCCTCCACCAGGTCCCGGCGCATGCCTCCGCCCGGCCATTCCGCGCCGATCCGGTCCCGGGGCATCAGCGACGCCATGTCCACATCCGTCTCCCCGGTCCCGACGGCCCGGAAGCTGAGGCAGGCGTCCTCCGCGGTCTCCGAGGCCTCCAGCACCGCCTCCATCCGTTTCCAGCTGCCGCCGGGCTCAAAAACAACCTCGCTGCTTAAGCCTGCCCCGGCCCTGGTCGTCAGGGACACGGCGATCTTCTGGGCGCTTTCCCCCGGGGAAACGCTCCTCAGCCATACGCTGACGTCATACAGCTCCCCTTTTCGGACGGGAATCCCGCCCCGGAAGGCGCTCTGGCCCCAGCCCAGGTTCTGGAAGGCGTAGCCGTCCTCCGCGTCCAGGCGGATGTAGGTCCTGTTGTTTTCGTTCAGCGGATCCTCCGTGCTGATCCCGATTTGTCCCTTTCCCGTCCCCATATTGAAAGCCCAGCCTGTCAGGTGCTGGTGCGGGGCGGGATTGAGAAGCTCCTCATATTCAAAGGACCGGTTCTGCAGCAGCTCCGCATACAGCCCGCCGTCCGCGGCGTGGTTGATATCCTCAAAAAAGAGGCCGTACAGGGTCTGGCTGATCCCATGAACCGGCCGGGCCGGGTCGACAGTCAGGGTTTCCCCCGTTCCCGCTCCCGCCTGCAGCAGGAGCACCGCTGCCGCCGCCAGGGCCGTCAGCATTCTGCCCACAGTATTCTCCCCTTCCTCCGCGGAGCCCTGCCCGCGTTTTTTATCAGAATGGGGAGGAGCGTTGCGCTCCTCCCCGGTCGATGGTTACCGTCCGGCTTATTCGGGCTTTCCGTATACGCCGTAGAAAACTTCCATAGCTTCGTCGTAGTACTTCCGTCCGGCTTCCGCCAGGATATCGGTATAGTCATAGGGATCCACAGTGCCGGCAGCGATGGCGGCTTCGATACCCACGGTTCCGTTATAGTCGGAGCCATGATAGTAATTGTTCACGAAGGAAGCGAAGCCGGGAATCGTGCGGCTGCCCCAGGTCACGGGGTTCTGGATGCCGTCCATGAAGGCAGCCCAGTCGTTCCAGTATCCCAGGTCGGGCATCAGCTCGACATACTTGGCAACCACTTCTTCGTCCGTAACCATCGGCAGGCAGTTGGGAACGTCATAAGCCTTTTCTCCGGTGGCTTCCCAGGTGATTTCAGGGAACAGCTTGATCCGCTCGAGCCAGCCTTCCTTGCCCCAGGTCAGGTACTTGGCCAGTTCATAAGCCTCGCGGGGATGCTCGCAGGTGGCGGAGATGGAATACATATCCAGGAAGGCCAGCTGGGCGGCATTCTCGGCGTCCGCGCCTAACGGCGGGTTGTAGGGGATCATCTTGGTGCCGCGGTCGAGGCAGATGGGCTTGGTGTAGATATTGTTCAGGGTCCAGAAGGCGTCGGTCACAATGCCCACATGGCCGGTCTGGCCGCCCCACTCGTCGCCCAGGTTCAAAGCCACATACTCATCGGAGGTGACGTTCAGGTCCTTGCCCAGACGGTTGTTTTCAATCATGGTTTCAACAGCGTCCACCCAGCCGGAGGAGAAGTCATACTTCTCGCCGTCCCAGCCGAATTCGCCGATGGCGTTGCTGGTCAGGGAGAGCGGTCCCTGGGTCACATAGCTGTACATGCCGCCGAAATGTCCCCAGTAGCCCTGGGACGGATCCGCCAGCTTGTCGATCAGAGCGAGCATGTCTTCCCATTTCCAGTCCTGGGCAGGCAGTTCCACGTTCATCTTCTCGAAAACGTTGGCGTCGCAGTACACGGTGGCGGGCAGGAATTCACCGGCCATGAAGTAGCAGCGTTTTCCATCCAGGTAGCCGACCCGCTTCAGGGTGTCGTACAGGCTGGTCTGGGCTTCCTCATCGTTCTCGATGTACTCGGTGATGTCGTACATGTATTTGCTGGCCATCAGGGGCTCCAGGTCCAGCCAGAAATACACGTCCGGCAGGTCGTTGGTGGCAGCGCGGTTCAGCAGCTCGCCGGCCACGTCAGCCGTGGTGGTGCGGATCACTTCAACCGTAATGTTCGGATACTTTTCCATGAACTTCTTGGCCAGGGCTTCGGTCATTTCAAAATCGTCCCAGGTCATGAAGGTCAGGGTGATCGGGTCTGTCGTGTTCATTTCGGGCATGTTGTAGGTTCCTTCCGCGCCTGCGAAGGACACAACGCCGATCAGCATTGCCAGGGTCAGGATGAGTGCCAGGATTTTCTTCATTGGGTCTTCCTCCTTCATAATGTTTTATCTCTAGCCATCACTGGCTTCGATACGGGGAGATTACTCGCCGGTGATTCCGGCACGGTCGACGCTTTCGACAAACTGCTTCTGCAGCACAAAGTAGAAGATCATCAGCGGCGCGATGGCCAGCACCGTTCCCGCCATCCGGATCGCGTCGTTGATCCGGTCCGAGCTGGTAACACTGGAAGCCCAGGTCGTATAGGCGCTGGCGTAGCTGTCCTCAAAGGCGTTCAGCTCCAGCATCAGGGTCGTCAGTCCCGTCGCCCGGGTTGTTCCGTAGCCCAGGTAATTCCGGACCAGGTACGTTTCATTCCAGTACCAGACAAAGCTGAACAGCGTCACAACCACGATGGCCGCCGTAGCCAGCGGCAGGGCAATCCGGAAATAGGCCTTGATATGCCCCGCTCCGTCAATTTCCGCCGCCTCGATGAGGCTCTGGGGCGTCTGCTTGTGGAAATTGTAGAAAATCAGGATACACAGGGTGCTCTTGAATCCCTGCCCGAGGATCGAGGTGATCAGGAAAGGCTTGATGGTCCCGTCGATCATCCTCAGGTTCTGGAAAATCAGGTAATTGGGGAGCGCGGTGGTCTGGCTGGGAAGCAGGAAAGCCAGGATCAGGACTCCCATCCAGATTTTCTTTCCCGGGAAGTTGTACCGGGCAAATCCATAGCCCACCGCGGAGCAGATCAGCACCTGGGCAACCGTGGGCACCACCGCCAGGTACAGGTTCTTCAGCAGGCTGTTCCAGTAATCCATTGTCAGGATCGCGCTCTCGTAATTGTGCAGCGTAATGCTGCTGGGAATCCACATGGCCGACGAGTCCAGCAGGTCGCTGCGGCTCATTAGGGAGCGGCTGATCATGTACAGTACCGGATAAACGAAGATGAAACTGATCACGATCAGCAGTGCGTATACCACGAAGCTGCCGATCCATCCCCGCTTCTCCGCGCTGCCCAGGAACCGCTTCTTCCATTTTTCCTTCCGGTTCTGCCGGACTGCCGCATTCCTTTCTTTCCCGATGACTGCGTTCATGCTTCGGTTACACTCCCTTCATGACCACGCGCTTCTGTTCGTAAACCACTTTCCGGTCGCTCTTTTCCTTCAGAAGCAGGAAGACAATAATCAGAATCACCGCGACCACCGCCGTGTAGATCCAGCTCATCGCCATGGCGTAGCTGTAGCCCTGTGTCGCCGTGTAGGTGGCGGTATAGATCAGCTCGATGATTTCATTGCTGCCGCCGGTGGCGAGGGTGACAACGGTGTAGATGGAATTCAGCAGGATCAGGCTTTTCACGCTGGGCAGCGTGATCTTCCAGAATGTCTCCCAGGCGCTGGCCCCGTCGATTTTGGCCGCCTCATACATGGCCCTGGGCACCTTCTGCAGCCCCGCCAGGAAGATCAGGATCTGGATACCGCTGTTCCACAGGATCATGATCAGGCTGGAAAACAGGTTGTTGATGGGCTCATAGATGAATTCCGGCAGTCCCTGCAGCACCCCCAGCAGGGCATTCTGGCTGACCATGGGAACGCTGGAGACGCCCTGGGCCGACAGCTGGTTCATCACCGGCCCGGTGGCGATAATCACCGGGAGGAAGAAGATCAGCCGGAACAGGCCGCGGCACCGGATTTTGCTGTTCAGCAGCAGGGCAATAATCAGGCTGAAGGAGATGATTACCGGCAGCTGCAGCACCAGGCCGATGCCGAAATTCGCCAGGATCATCGGGAAATTGACATCCGTGGTGAATACCTTGACAAAGTTCTCAAAAATGCCGTTCTCAAGCGGGTGCAGGATGACGCCGTTGGACAGCTCCACCCGGTTGAAGGCGAACTGCAGGCTCTGCACCATGGACCGCAGGAAAAAGATGCTGACGCCGACAATCCACGGGGCAACAAACAGGTAGCCCCATCCCCATTCCCGGACCATTCTTTTCGTCAGGCGACGCTTGTCATGAGGGTTCCTCTGCTTTTTGCTCACGGCTGTTCACCCCCCTGCAGGATAACATATGAGGTTTTTTCCACTGCAACCCCGTCCATTTCGGCTGCCTGTCTGCCGAAGTTCACGTACACCCGGACGCCGTTGGACCAGTCCACCCGAACCAGTTCTCCCCGGAAAGTGTGGCCGGTAATCTGGGCCTTTCCGATCACCTCATGCAGCTGCTTCAGTTCCGCGTACCACTGGGGAATCATCTCCTGGTACATATCCCATTTCGCGCTGTAGATATCGTTGCTGTTGGTGTTCTGCAGCTTGATGGGATCCTCCGCCGTAATCAGGAAGGTCGGACGGGTTCCCTGCTCCACCAGGTGGAGGAAGAATTTAGTCGTGTTGGCCTGAAAGTTGACATATTCCGTATAGTACGGAATCTTCCCGCTGACCGTAATGGCCAGGAAGGGGATTTCCCGCTTCACATAGGTGTAATCCGAGCAGGCAATGGGCATGTTCTTCAGGGCCGCCGCATACCGCCACAGGTAGCAGTTCGCCTTTTCCAGCATGGTTTCCATCTGCTCGCTGCTTTCCTTCACCAGGGTCTCATAGGCTTTCATGACCTTGGTGGAATCCTGGTAATGGTTGTCCTCGTAGCAGTCGCTCATCAGCGTGGGAATGCCCGTCAGGGTGATCCCGCCGATTCCGTGCCCGCTCAGCTCCCGGACGGTGTTTCTTCCGATCTCCAGGCTTTTTTTCGGCGTCAGGGCGTACAGGGTGTCGTATACCTTGCCGAAGGTAGGCCGTTTCCAGGTCTGGCTGGTGATCTTCTTGAAGCTGGAATAAAACAGCAGCGGATGGGTTTCCGTGTTCAGGCGGAGGAAGTCTGCCTCCAGGCTGAGCCTGTCCCGCTGCCCTTCCGCAGCGCTCTTCAGCCGCTGCAGGCCGCTGTCTCCGCCCAGGGCCCCCGCCGGCTTGTATCCGTCCGTCGGCAGGGCTCCGATCAGTCCGCCCTCCTGCCAGCCGCGGTAGGTCACGTTGATTTCGTGCACGTCACGGCTCCCGAGCTCCTTCAGGATCTCGGCCGCCTGGTCAAAGGAGGTCATGACGACGCTCTGCTTTCCCAGCACAAAGTTTTCCGTTTCCGCGCCGATAAAGTCAACGGCGATATCAAAGTTCCCGGTTTCCGCCTCGCCGAAATACCCCTTTTCCGTCATATAGTCCCGCAGGGCGGTGGCCAGGCCGGCGTAATTGGCGGTTTCGCCTTCCTCCAGCAGGAACTGCTGCACAATGTCAATTTCCCGGGCATATTCCGTGCGCATGCTGATGGTGGAGGAATTCGGCCCGGTGGGCTGGCTGTAAACCATCCGGTACAGGTACCGGGCGCAGACCCAGTCAAATTTCATCCGGACCCCGTTGGGGTACGCCTGGATCCTTGCCGCGGCGTCCCCGTTCTCAATGAAGCCCAGCACCGCCATCTGGTCGTCCTCGTGCACCATGCCGAAGGCCGGCAGCAGCACCTGCTCCGCGCTGACGCCCCAGTCGCTGTACACCGTGTCCTCAATGCCGATGTTGGTGCCGTACACCGCCCGGTCAAAGGGACTCTGGTACCGTTCCTCGTTGTCCTTCAGTTCGATGATCGCTCCCTGTCCGTCCGGGATGATCATGTATCCGTCGTCCTGCCCCAGGTAACTGTATCCCATGAAGGGGTAGACATAGAATCCGGACACGGTGAAGTTTTCCGGATCCGATTCCCGGATGCCGCTCTTCGGGATGCTTACGCTGAACCCGCGCTCGTCCATCTTCAGGGCTACGCTGTAGCTGATGCCGATCTCCGGATAGAGGACCTCCGCCTCGTACCCGTCCCCTGTCAGCTTCAGGTCGATCTCGCTGGCGGTATTGATGAAATCCGCCTGCAGGGGAAGGCTCTTGACGCCCTCCAGGTATTCCATGACGATTCCGCTCTGGTAAAAGCCCTTCCAGGTTGCGTTATCCTTCATTTCGTCCGGATTTTGTACCGTTGAGTAAAGCACCTTCCCGCTGTTTTTGCTCTCCGCGATCAGCGCCAGGGTGTCCCGCCTCAGGTACAGGTTGAACCGGCTGTTTTCCGCAATTTTCTCGTATTCCGCAGGGATCGTGTCCTCACGGACGGCTTCACTTTCCGCAGCCGTCTCCGCGTCCTGAACCTGGGGAGCCTCCTCTCCGGCGGCAAGCCAGAGGGGCATCGCGGCCAGCAGCAGGGCAAGCATCACGCAGATGATCTTACGTCCTCCTGACAAAGCGATACACCACCTCTCCGTAAATTCCGGAAACAAAGTTAATCAGCTGGTTCACCAGGACCCAGATCACAAATCCCAGTGCCGCCACGATCAGCACCGTGAAGGCCGTAAGGATGAGAATGACCAGCGTCCGTTTGAAGCTGTAATCATTCAGGTACATGATCATCAGCACCACCAGGAGTCCCGTCCATCCGTAGCTGACCACATCGATCAGCGTGATGAAGAACGCCTCGTTGAAGGTCAGCACGTTGGTCAGCAGGATCCGTATCGGCAGGAAGACCAGCATCGGGGTAAGCACGTAGGACGCGCCAATGAACAGGTCCCTGAACCTCGCTTCACCTTCCTTGATCGTGCAGACCAGGTAACAGCAGATCACCAGCAGCGCCCATACGCCGAAGAACATGATCGCGTCGTTGAGCACCTCATACTGGCCTTCCTGAACCGTCTTGAACAGGAATCCGCTGAAGTATTTGCTGATTTCGATGAGGATAAACACCAGCACCAGCACAATGACCGCGCTGAGGATGGACGCCCGGTTCTCCCGCTTGATCCCGTAGCAGCAGTCGTAGGGATTCTTCAGCATCCGGAAACAGTAACCGGTCTGGTTCAGGATCCGGATGTCCCCGATCTTCCGGAGGGCTTTGCCCGCAGGCGCCAGCACCCGGGTCTTCCGGTTCAGCAGCTTCAGTCCCTGCCAGACCACCACCAGGGCTGCCAGCAGGATCAGGATGAGGCCTACATGGCTGTGCAGCCAGTCGCTGCGCAGCTCCCACCAGGCGTCGGAATACCCCTGCCGGTTGCCGCTGTTGCGGAAGTTGGTAAGGGCGTCCTGGTATTCCCCTTCCCGGTACAGCGCCTCGCCCATGCCCGTATTGGCGTAGGTGAAGAGGCTGTTCATCCGCTGCACCTGTCCCCAGGGGGTCTTGCTTTCCTCGTATTTACCGTTCTGGAACAGGGTGAAGGCGGTGTGCACCAGGGAGGTGAATTCCGTCGGCTCCAGCACCTGGATGCTTCCAAGCACGCTGTCGAGGACGTACAGGCGGTATTCCTCGTCCGCCACCATGCCCGTCACGCTCTTGAAGGTTCCGATCCGCTGGTCTCCGCTGTCAAAGGCTCCGAAGACGAACAGCATGTCTCCTTCCGAGGTGTATTCCACGATCCGCCCGTTGGCGTTGGCCGTGAAGACGCTTCCGCCCTCCGACACCGCCACCGCGGTGGTCAGCTCCGTCCAGAAGTCCGGAACCATCGTGTTGCGCCCGGCCACGTTCAGCCGCCGCAGGCTCCGCTCGTCGTTGGTCTGGCTGACCGCGTAAACCATTCCCTTATCGTCAATGCACAGGTTCTCCACGCTGATGGGGATGATTCCCGCCATACCGGACAGTTGCTCTTCCGAGAAGATGGCTTTCCGGATTGCCGTCAGGAAGCTGACGCTGGAGGTGTTCGCGCCGTAGTAGCCCAGGAACTCTCCCTCCCCGGCAGGGCTCAGCTGCACGATGCCGTTGGTGTTGCCCTTGCTGGAGATGTACAGGTTCCCCCGCTTGTCGATTACGACCTTCCTGGGCTTATAGGGAGCCGTTTCCCCGAAGAGGGGGTGGGTCGGCCGTCCCCAGGTCCGGATCAGGGTGCCTTCCTTGTTGTACACCAGCACCGCCCGGCTGCTCTCGTCGGCAACGTAGATGTTGCCTTCCTCGTCCACGTTTACGCCGCTGGGCGTTTTCATGTTCTTCTTGTCCTTGATTTCCCGGATCAGTTCGCCCTCCCGGGTAACCACCAGAACCCGCTTGTTGCCCGTATCGGCAATATAGAGGTTTCCGTCCTTTCCCATCCTCAGGTCCTGAGGATCTTTCAGGGTCTCCTCCCCGAAACGGATCATGCTCCGCACCGGCTCATAGGCCGTCTGCGTTTCCACCAGCTCCTTGTTCACGCCCAGGGTAAACGTCCGGTAAGGCGTGGATGCCTGCGCCCCGACGGCGGATACCAGCAGGAGGCACAGGAGCATCAGGATCAGGATCCTTTTTTTCACTCCTTTTCCCTCCTTACTTCAGTCCGCTGTGCGCCATCGTGTTCATAACGCTGCTCTGCATCACGATGAACAGCAGCAGGTTCGGAATAAACATGATCAGCGAAGCTGCCGCCGCCATGCCCTGCCCCTGTACGGAGCCCGCCGTGGACAGCGTGTTCATGTAGAAAGCCAGCGTTTTGATTCCCTCGCTCGTAGTGAAAAGGTTGCTGGTTTCGATATTGTTCCATACATTCTGGAACACCAGGATCGCGCCGGTGGCAATCGCGGGCTTGATCAGCGGAAGAATGATCTTGTAGTAGATTTTCCAGCTGCCCGCGCCCTCCAGCTGCGCCGCCTCAATCAGGCTGTTGGGAACCCCGTCCACAAACTGCTTGATCAGGAACAGGCAGACCGGCATCGCCACCTGGGGAAGGATGTGCGCCCAGTAGGTATCCAGGATTCCGATCTGGCTGATGGTCAGGTACCGGGGAATGGTCACCGCGGTGGCCACAAACATCAGGGCCAGGTTGTTGATTTCAAAAATCGGCTTTTTGAAACGGAATTTCATCTTGCTCAGTGCGAAGGCCGCCATGGTGCTGATCAGCACGCTGAGCCCCACCACCGCCACCGTCACCACCAGGCTGTTGAAAACGTAGCGGCTGAAGGGAATGCTGCTGGTGCCTGCCGCCTGGAACAGGTTCTGGAAGTTGATCAGCGAAGGATGGCTGACAAAGAATTTCGGCGGGAAAGCGAACAGTTCATCCATGGGTTTGAAGGCGTGATTGATGATATATACAATCGGCATCCCCATGAAAATCGCAATCGGGACAAGATACAGATAGAACGGAATCTGGTTTTTGTGGAATTTCTTCGGATTGACCTTTGTTCCTCCGATCGCTGCCATCTTCCATCACTCCTTTTCGCTGAACAGCATCCGCGCCACAAAGCTGAATGCGTAGATCAGTCCAAGCAGCCCGACGCTGACTGCCGCCGCGTATCCCATCTCATACCGGGTGAATCCGTAATCCTCAATATGGTTGGTCATCAGCTGCGCCGCGTACTGGGGCGTCGGGTTGCTGCCCGTCAGCATCACGCCGATGTTACCCGCCTGGAAGGCGTTGACGATGCTCATAACCGCGCCGAAGAGCATCTGGGGTTTCATGCTGGGAATCGTAATATAGAACACTTCCTGAAACCTGTTCTTCACGCCGTCAATCGCCGCTGCCTCATACAGCTCCGGGTTGACGTCCAGCAGGCCGGCCAGCATCGCCAGGAATCCGACTCCCATGCTTCCCCACAATGCCACGATAATCACGATGGGCATAATGTAATTGGTATTCAGCATCCAGACGATGGGCTCCGTGATCACGCCCAGCTGGGTCAGCACATAGTTGGCGATACCGCTCTGGTTGCCCAGGAATACCACCCGCCACATGACGGTCATCGCGACGCCCATGGTCATGCTGGGGCTGTAAAGGATCAGCGCCAGGATCGTCCGCGGCAGCTTCGTCAGCTGGCTCAGGCTCCAGGCCAGGAAGAACGCCAGCATGTATCCGACGGGGCCCACCACCAGGCTGAACAGGATCGTGTTGGGCAGGACGTACTGCAGGAAGATGGTGTCCTGGGTCAGCAGGTTGATGTAATTTGTAAGTCCTACAAAGGAGGGGGTCTGCACCGCGTTGTAGTTGGTAAAGCTCAGTCCCACGGCCATCACCGTCGGAATGATGATGAACACGGTAAAAAGAATCAGATAAGGAAGCAGAAACAGATAAGGTGTCTTTTTTTTCGTAATCACCGGCCGGCTCCCTCCTCTCCCTCGGTCGTCCCGTTTCCGTTTTTCTGCCGAGCCGCCTCAATCAGTTTTTCCACCACCCGGACTGTGGGCGTCGGGAATTCGCGGACCATGACTCCGTCCTTGTAGTATCCGAATTCCTCCAGCTTCCGGTAGGTCTCGCGATTGATTCTTTTTACTGCCGTATCCAGCGCCCGCCTGGCGTCCGTTCCGTCCACCACCACGCTGACGAAGGCATTGCTCAGCTCCCGCTCCAGCATGTATGTTCCCAGTACCCAGGGAGCCTCGGTCATCCATTTCATCTGCTCCAGGATCACCTTTTTGTCCTTCGCCTTGAGGGGCAGGCTCTCAAAGGCTTCCCGGTTGGCCGTGGGCCAGATGTACTCACTGCCGTAGGTGCTCTGCAGCAGGTTCCCGAACCGGCTCTGGACCTCGGTGCTGCTCCACCATTTCAGGAAGGTCCAGCTTTCCTCCGGCATCTTTGTCTGGCTCAGGATCGCCATGGTTTCGGCGCCTCCTGTGGTCCAGCGGGTTCCGTTGGTTCCCGGGAACAGGCTGATCTCCCACATGCCGTCCAGCTCCGGTGCCGCGTTCAGCAGCAGGTTGTAGGTCGCGAGGTCGGCGATGCCGATGGGGAGGGTTCCGTCCCGGAACTGCTGGTAGAAGCCGGGTGCCGGCACATCCGTCGGCATGTTGTACACGGTGAACAGGTCCGTCATTTCCCGGAAGCCCTTCAGGCTTTCCTCGCTGTCCAGCGTTGTATCCCCGACCGTATCCGCGTAGATGCTGCCGCCGTTCTGCAGGATCAGCGGCAGGGTTCCCGGAAAGACCTTCATACCCACCATGCCCGCTGTCGGGAAGTAATAGTTCATGTTCCGGCGCTGCAGCTCAGGCAGGATCATCTTTACCTGTTCCATGGTGTCCGGCACTTCGATGTTCAGCGCGTTCAGGATGTCCTTCCGGTAAAACTGCACCCAGAAGTTGACCGTTTCCGGCATGGCGTACACCCCGTCCCCCAGGATGTAGGGGATGAACAGGCCGCTGCTGAAACGCTGCGCCACCTCGCCGAAATCCTCAAACTGTGTCAGGTCGTACAGCGCACCGCGGATATTCAGGTAGCTGGGAACCACATACTGCAGGCTCAGTACCACGTCCGGGGCTGTTCCGGCGGCGTTGGCCAGCACCAGCTTGTTGGCGTCCGGCATAATGCCCAGGTCCACCTCGATGCCGGTCTGCGGCGTGAACTCCGCGTCAATCATATTCTGCACCAGCTCCACGTACTGGCGGCTGCGGCCCATCCACACCTGGAGATGGCCTTCCTTCCCGGTTCCGGCCGCGTAATCCTGGTTTCCGAAGCTGCGGGCGAAGCGGTTGACTCCTTCCGCCGTGGACTGCAGGAAGCTCTTTTTCCCGGGCAGGGTGGCTCCCTCCTGCCAGAGCCAGATCTCGTCAATGCTCAGATCGTTCTGTGCGATATCCTGCAGCTGCTGTGCCAGCATCCGGCTTGCGCTGTTGCTGCCGGTGCTCAGCTCGCTCAGGCGCCGGGGCAGATCCTCCGGTTTTTCCGCCAGCCTCCGGAGCTGGTCCGCCGCCAGGGTCAGGTTGCTGAAGGCGCTGCCGCTTCCGCTGGAGGAATACTGTTTCATGGAATCCACCGTCGCGTCCAGTTCATCCGCCCAGCCTGTCAGGATCTCCACCAGGTTCGGGATATAGGTCAGCAATTCATAATCCCGGTACCGGTCCGTAGTGATTCCCCCGGTCAGCCGTACGACCTCCAGGCTCAGTCCGTTGATTTCTCCCAGCACCCGGTTGATCACGTCATACACCGGGCTCAGGTTTTCCCCGCTGATCCGCAGGCCGATGGTATGCTCGCCCGCGGTCAGGAAAAAGCTCTGCTTCTCCCCTGCGGAGGTGTTCACGGTCCGGGTTTCAAATCCCGTCTGGTAATCAAAGGGTACCCTGGCCGCCTCGGCGCTCGGCACCTTCCCGTCAATCAGCACGTCCGCGAACACCGGGAAATCCGCCTTCACGCTCTGCCGGTAATTCATGGACAGGTAATACCAGCCTTCCTTTTCGGCGGTAAAGCGCCAGCGGACCTCATCCCCCGCGGTGTCGAAGCTGGCGCCGTCCAGGAAATTCATCCTGCGGTGATCCGTCTCGTAGGGGGTCAGGTTCACGTCAAATTCGCCGGCAGCCCGGATGCTGCTCTTGTTCCTGGTGTCGATCTTTTCGGCGCTGATGGAAATCAGCCCATCCCCTTCGGCGGTCTCTCCCGCGTACGCAGGAACTTCCTCTCCCGCCCGCAGGCTGATGTTCCCGATCCAGAGGGCGCCTTCCTGGACCTCCAGGGCAAAGGTGTGCTCGCCGGGCTCCAGCTCAATCCGGAAGGGACCGTCCGTCCAGCCTGCGCTGTCAGTCATGCCTGCCTCCTGGATCACCGGCTGGGCCGTCGGGGTGGTGGCGATTTCATTCCCGTAGCGGTCCAGCGGGAAGACCCCGTCATCCTTCCACTCCGCCTTCAGCTTGACCCTCCTGAGTTCATAGAAGGGAATGGCGTCGTCAATCCGCACGGTCATCTCGCTGGGCAGGGCGCTTTGCGTCTCCGTCCGGTACTGGATCCAGACTTCATACAGCGCCTTTTCCGTCACCGTCAGGGTAACCTCCGCCGTATCCCCCGTCTGGAGCGTCCGGTCCATGGAGGCTGCAATCTCTTCCCCCCTGTACGTCTCCGCCGTCAGGCCTTTCCGGTACTCGCTGTAATAGGGCTCCGTCCTGCTGGAAAACATCATCCAGTTTTCCGTTTCCTCCGCCGTTCCGGTTCCGACCAACGGAAAAAACAGCAAAGCCAGCAGAACTGACAGCAATTTTTCGGCCTTTTTCCTCATATCGCTCCGCCTCCGCCTTATTCTTCATGCGCCGCGTGGCTTCCCCACAGCGCCGCTCCGCTCTCATCCAGGGCTGAGAAGCAGGTCACCCAGGCCTCCTCCTTCGAATCCAGTGCCGTGTTCATCACGCCGCGGTAGCTGACTCCGTCCAGCACGCATCGGAAAACCCGGCCGTCCGGACTCTCCCAGCTTCCGGAAAGGTCTCCCTCCACGGTCCCGTCCTCCTTCAGGAGGATCGTCCTGCTGGAATGCTCCTCCGCATTGATGTCCCTTCCGTGGAGAATGACCTTGTAGATTCCGGTCCGCTGCTCCGGTTCCACCGCTTCCGGCATCTCCCCGGCGTAACGCTGGGGAAGCACCACCGGCCACCCGTCTTCATTCATCATCATCTGGTGAACGCGGACGGAGAACTTTTCCCCCGCCCCCGCAAACCGTGTATGGAACACGAGGAAATACCTTCCCGTTTCCTCCTCGTAGAACGCGCTGTTGTGGCCTGGACTCCGGTAAGCCAGGCGGAACTGGTTGGTGTCCCCGGGGAGGTTTTCAAAGCAGTACCCTCCCATCAGCTTGACCCCGTATCCCTCATAATCCACGTCGTGGAAAAAGGTGCCCGGCTGTCCGCCGCATGCCGTCATGTCCTGGCCCAGGGCGTCCTCATAGGGGCCGTCCGGGTTCCGGCTCCTGCAGACCCGGATGTTGTATCCCCCACCGGAATCCAGCCCTCCAAAGCTCAGAAACAGGTAATAGTACTCTGTTTCCGGGCTGTAGAGGATATAGGGACCTTCAATCCGGGCATGGTTCTTTCCCAGCAGTCTTTTCCCGTACCCCTGTCCCTCCGTGGGTTTTCCGGTGCTTTCATCCATTTCCAGGATGTAAATGCCTCCGGAATAGCTTCCGTAAACCATCCAGAGCTTTCCGTCCCGGTCATGGAACACGCAGGGATCCACCACGTTGGGGTAAACCGTCGCGTTGTATCCGGGATATCCGCTTTTCAGCAGGATCCCCCTGTTTTCAAAGGGCCCTTCCGGACTGTCTCCCACCGCCAGTCCAAGCATGCTCAGCGGGCTGGATCCCTCGCAGGTGCAGTAGTAGAAGTAGTATTTCCCGTCCGCCAGCCGTTCCACGTCCGGAGCCCAGAAGGTGTTCGTCCTGGCGTATTCCAGGGCTTCCTTCATCTGCTCCTGCACGTTCTCCACCAGGGTGCATCCGCTGCCGGCGTCCCGGCTGATCATGGTCCACTGGATCAGGTCATCGCTCCGCGCCGCTGCCATGTGGCTTCCGTAAATATACCAGGTTCCGTCCTCTGCCCGAATGACGGAGGGGTCATGCACCGCAGCGTCCCGGAAACGGGGAACGGGCAGGTCCCGGTTGGACGCGGCAGCGGAGCCGGCCGTCGCCAGCAGCAAACATCCAAGCATCAGCGCAAGCACCTGCCTCATTGCTTTTTTCCCTTTCCTCCGTCTCTCGCTCATCGCAAACCGCCCTCCGGTGAAGTCTTCTCTTTATCCCAGCCGGATTACGTTCCAGGACAGCGCGGGAAGCCGCATGGTGATCCTGCCGTCCTCCGCCTTGCCGCCCCGGACTTTCCGGGGGCTCACCTCGTCCGGGTGCTCCTCCGTGTTGACCGCCTTCACGTCGTCGTGGTGCAGCACGATGTGTTCCTGAATTTTCAGGTCCCCGAAGGCCCGCAGGTCGCATTCCAGGCTGATATCTTCCTTCATGTCCCGGTTGATGGCAAAAATCGTCACGCTGCCGTCCTCGCCCAAGGTCGCCGCCGCGTCCGCCAGCGGAACCTTTTCATAGTCCTTGCAGTCGTACACCGGGGAGGAAATCACAGGCCGGAGCGCCGTACCGCGTCCGTAGCGGGAGGCATGCATCATCGGCCAGAAAATCGTCTGCGCCCACACGCCGCCGCCGTTGCGGGTCATGATCGGGGCGATTACGTTCACCAGCTGCGCCAGGCAGGCCACCTTCACCCGGTCCGCGTTTTTCAGGAAGGTGATCAGGATCGCCCCCACCAGCAGCGCGTCCTCAAAGTTGTAGATATCCTCCAGCAGCGGCAGGGCCCGGCCCCATTTGTCCGCCTTCTGGATCTCCTTGTCCTGCTCGTGGGAGTGATACCAGACGTTCCACTCGTCGAAGGACAGGTTCAGCCGTTTCTTCGAATGCTTCTTTCCCTTCACGGCGTCGCAGATGGCCGCCACTTCCCGGATGAAATCGTCCAGGTCCATGCTCCGGGCCAGGAACCCGGGGGTGTCCCCCGTGGGATTTCCGTAATACCGGTGCAGGGAAACATAGTCCACGTTCTCGTAGCACTCGCTGAGCACTTCGTATTCCCAGGATCCGAAGGTGGGCATGTCGTGGGCGCAGCTGCCGCAGGCCACCAGCTCGATGGACGGGTCCACCCATTTCATCATCTTCGCCGCTTCGTTGGCGGTTCGGCCGTATTCATAGGCGGTTTTCTGGCCCATCTGCCAGGGGCCGTCCATCTCGTTTCCCAGGCACCAGAGCTTGATGCCGAAGGGATCCTTCGCGCCATTTTTGATCCGCAGGTCGGACCAGTAGCTGCCGCCCCTGTGATTCGCGTATTCCACCACGTTCCGGGCCTCGTCCGGTCCACGGGTTCCCAGGTTGACCGCGTACATGACCTCGGTGTTGGCCTTCTTCGCCCACTCGGCGAATTCGTGCAGGCCGACCTCGTTGGTTTCCGTGGTCATCCAGGCCAGGTCCAGCCGCTTCGGGCGCTTGTCCCGCGGACCCACGGAATCCTCCCAGTTGAATCCGGAAACAAAGTTTCCTCCGGGATACCGGACTACCGGAATTCCCAGCTCCCGCACCTTCTCGATCACGTCCCGGCGGAATCCGTTTTCATCCGCCGTGGGATGGCCGGGCTCGTAGATTCCCCCGTAGACCGCCCGGCCAAGATGCTCAATAAAGGATCCGTAAATCCGCGGATCCACCTGTCCGATGGCAAAATCCCTGTCCAGAATCATGGTTGCTTTTTTCATGGATTGCTTCCTCCGTTATTGATTGGTTGAATCTTCGCCTCAGTGCTCCGTGGTGCCGTTCCCGTCCCGGAAAACGGGAGTTCCTTCCGGGGTGTACCGGACCCTTCTCAGGTAGCAGTGCCGGTTCGGGTCGCTCAGGGCGGTTCCCCGGAATCCCGGATAAGGCCTTGCGTGGAAAACCAGGATGTCGTTTCCCTCTTCGTCCGTGGTGAAGGAATTGTGGCCGGGGCCGTACAGCCCGTTCCCTTCTTCCGTCGTCATCACCGGCTCCGGGCTCTTCTCCCAGGCGGAGGCATCCAGGGGATTCCTCCCGGCCTTCAGGTGCAGCAGGCCCATGGCGTACCGCTCATCCGTCGCGCTTCCGGAATAGGTCACATACAGGTCCCCGTTATGCTGCAGGCACCCCGGACCCTCATTGACCAGGAATCCCTGGCACTCCCAGTCGTACTCCGGAATGCTCAGCCGCACCGCCGGCAGCTCCAGCTCCAGCGCGTTTTTCATCCCGGCGATATACAGGTTGCTGTTTCCCGGAATGGCGAAGTCCCGCTGGGCCCAGATGAAGTATCGTTTTCCTTCGAAAACCGTGGTGGTGGAATCAATCGTGAAGCTTTCCCAGCCCGTTTCGATCTTTCCCGCTTCGGTAAAGGTTCCTTCCGTGGGATCCTCTGCCGGATTCACCAGCGCGTAGGTGCGGTGGTCATAGCAGCCTTCCCCGTCGGCCCCCTCCCGGGCCGCGGCAAAATAAATCACCCAGCAGCCGTCCACGAAGTGCAGCTCCGGGGCCCAGATATTGCAGCTCATGTCCCCTTCCGGGTGGCTGCGCCATACGGTAATTTCCTCTGCTTCCGCCAGGCCTTCCAGCGTACGGCTTTTCCGGAGGATAATCCGGTCAAAGGCAGGAACGGAGGCAGTAAAAAAATACCATCCGTCCTTCCGGAGGATATACGGATCCGCTCTCTGTTCAATCAGGGGTTTTACCGTCATTGGTCATCTCTCCTGTATCTCAACATTAACGTTAATGTTGTATAAACAGATAATTCTGCACAGCCTGCCTTTTCCGGATTTCCCACCCGGGACAGAATGCCTTTCCAATAACGTTAATGTTCTTTCTGTCGAAAAAGATACCACCTTTGTCCTCCCCTGTCAACCCCTGAAAGCCGGACTTCTTTATAATTTCCCGGGAAATTGACAATCTCCGGTGCTTCATGATACCATGAGGCCGCTGAACATGATCGATCATGTGAGGGGATAAAAATGAGCAAAAACAACGGACGCGTAACCCTTCAGGATATCGCCCGGGCAACGGGTTTTACAGTCAACACCGTTTCCCGCGCCCTGAAGAATAAAGAGGATATTTCCCGGGAAACCTGCCTGAAAATCCAGCAGGTGGCCCGGGACATGGGCTATGTGCGCAATTTCCTGGCCAGCTCCCTGCGCTCCGGGCGCACAAAAACCCTGGCCCTGATTGCCGGCTCCATGATGAATCCCTTCTATTCCGTGCTCACGGACCTGATCCAGCAGGAAGCCGGCCGCCTGGGCTACAGTGTAATGGTTTTCTGCTCCCGGGAGGAGCAGGATACTGAACTGCAGGCGGTGGAAAACGCCCTTTCCCGGCAGGTGGACGGCATCCTCATCACCCCCTGTTCCTTTGATTCCCCGGCCCTGTCCATGCTTCGCTCCTCCGGGGTCCCCTTTGTGCTGCTCAGCCGCTACCAGGAGGGGACCCGGGACGACTGCGTTTACTGCAACGACGAGGAGGGCGGCTACCTGGCCGGCCGCCATCTGATTGACGGCGGCCACAGGCACCTGGCCATGCTGACCCACCATCAGGTGGTTTTCTCCTCCCGGGAGCGCTTTACCGGTTTCCGCCGGGCCTGCCGGGAAGCCGGCCTTCCGGAGGAAAATGTCCGTTTTGCCTGCCTGGAGGATCCGGACCGGATCCTTGCGCAGCTGAAGGAGTGGATCGCCGAAGGAATCACCGGCCTTTTCTCCTTCTGCGACGTGGAGGCCTGGAGCACCATCACCCTGCTGGAAAGCGCCGGATTCCGCGTACCCGGAGACCTGACGGTGGTCGGGTTCGACAATATCCTCGGTTATCTCAAGTTCCCCAAGCCCATTTCCTCCATAGACTGCTGCCTGCAGGAAGAAGCCCGCGCCGCCATTGAGATGATCCGCAGGCGGATCCACGATCCCTCCCTGCCGCAGCAGCAGCTGTGCCTTCCCGTGTCCCTTGTCAGCCGCGTCTGATTCGTTTTTTCCCGCCTGACTGCCGCGCGAGGGCGGCCTTTTTTTGCTTGACGCCCTTTGGGCCCTGTGGTACATTCTTCCGGGGCGCGGTTCGCGCACGCTGTGAAGAATGATCTGGAAAGGATTCTGATACCATGAATATCGTCTGCCTGGACCTGGAGGGAGTACTCGTTCCCGAAATCTGGATTGCCTTTTCCGAAGCCAGCGGCATCCCGGAGCTGCGCCGCACCACCCGGGATGAGCCGGATTACGACAAGCTCATGCGCTTCCGCCTGGACATCCTGCGGGAGCACGGCCTGGGGCTGAAGGATATCCAGCGCACCATCGCCACCATCGATCCCCTGCCCGGGGCAAAGGAATTCCTCGACACCCTGCGGGCGGAAACCCAGGTGCTGATTCTTTCCGATACCTTCACCCAGTTTGCCTCCCCCCTGATGGAAAAGCTGGGCTGGCCGGCCATCTTCTGCAACGAGCTGGAGGTGGGAGGGGACGGCATGATCACCGGCTACCGCATCCGGGTGCCCCAGAGCAAGCTGACCACCGTCCGGGCCCTCCAGGGCATCGGGTTTGACACCATTGCCTCCGGGGACAGCTACAACGACCTGGGGATGATCCAGGCCAGCAAGGCCGGCTTCCTTTTCCGCAGCACGGAGCAGATCCGGAAGGACCATCCGGAGCTCCCCGCCTGCGAAACCTACGACGAGCTGCTGGCCCTGATCCGCGGCGCCCTGTGATTTCCTTCCCCTTTTTTCCTGTTGTCTTTTGCGGTTAAAGATGGTAAACTGTCTGCGAATTCACGAGGAGGTACCTTTTTATGGCTGAAACGTATGTCACCGGCGAAACGCTGGTGGGCGAAATTGTCACCCAGTACCCGGAAGCGATCGAAGTGCTGCTGTCCATCGGCATGCACTGCCTGGGCTGCCCCGCCTCCCGCGCGGAATCCCTTGCGGATGCCTGCGCTGTGCACGGCATGCCTGTGGATCGGGTGCTCGAAGCCATCAACGCCAAAATCGCCGAAGCGCGGTAAGGCTTCCTGGCAAAAGCCGGTACGGAACCGTACCGGCTTTTTTTCAGCTTTTTCCCTCCCGAACCGCCGGCGCCTACCCGGCCCGAAGTATATATGAAGAAACTGTATCATCAAAACGAGCTCCTCTTCTCCTTCCTGTGGATCCTTTTCCTTGCGGCCGGCTCCGGGCTGGCGGAATCCCTGCGGGAAAAGCCGGGCATCCTGCCGGCTCCCGCTGTCTTCCACCTGCTGCTGTCCCTTTTCCTCCTCCTGTGGATCCGGCGGAACGGACTTGCGGAAAAATACGGCCTCTGCCTTCCCCGCAGTCCTTTGTCCCGGACCGGCTTTTTCCTGCCCCTCCTTCCGGTGCTTTGCCTCCAGCTTTGCTTCGGCGTCTCCCTGCAGGATCCCCTTCCGGTTTCTGTCTTCCGCCTCATCAGCATGCTGTGCGCCGGCTTCCTGGAGGAGCTTCTTTACCGGGGATTCTTCTTCCGGGCGCTGGAGGGAAACCGCCCGATGCGCTCCGCGGTCCTTTCCTCCCTGCTCTTCGGCCTCATGCATTTTCTCAACCTGCTGAACGGGCAGTCTCCGGTGTACACCTGTATCCAGGCTTTCTTCGCCGCCGCCGTCGGCTTCACCCTGGCAGTGCTGTTCCTCGCCTGCGGAAGCCTCCTTCCCGGGATGCTTTTCCACGGCCTGTTCAACGCCTTCTCCGTCCTGGCTGACGGGGAGGCCCGGATCCGCTTTTTCGGCGGTGCTCTCCCCGCTGCGCTGATTCCCGCGGCCGCCGGCGCGGCGCTGCTCCTCCTTTATGCCTTTTATCTCCTGAAACGCATGAAGAAGGGCTGAAGCCCGCCGCTTCCCCCTCCCGAAACCCGCAGCCTTCCGGCTGCTTTTTTTCTTTGAAAACCTGCGATATTTGAAGAAAAACCGTGAATGATTCAGGAAACAGCGCTTTCCCGCATTGTTTTGACCTTCTTTGACCTTTTCATTATTTGACTATCTTTGATCTTTGACTATACTATAATCAGCGTTCGGGAGAACGGGGCGGTGCAAAAGACCACAGGAATGAAAAAGAGTGCGGGCTCCCCGGGAAATGATTCCGGCGGTGCCCGATGAATGGAGGGTTTTATGATGAGTAGCTTCCTGCCTGCAGTATTCGGAGAAAACATGATGGATATGTTTGATGACTTTGACCGGAATTTCTTCCGCGGATGGAACCGTCCGGAGCATGTGCTCTACGGCAAGAACGCCGCCAACATGATGAAGACGGACGTGAAGGAAACGGATACCGGCTATGAAGTGGATGTGGACCTGCCCGGCTTTAAGAAGGAAGAGATCCACCTGGAGCTGGAGAACGGCTACCTGACCATCTCCACAGAGAAATCCCTGGAGAACAAGGAGGAAAAGCAGGGCCGGGTACTCCGCCAGGAGCGTTATTCCGGCGCCATGTCCAGGAGCTTCTACGTCGGCGAGAATGTCACCGAAGAGGAAATCAAAGCCAGGTATGAGAACGGCGTCCTCAGCCTGACCGTCCCGAAGAAGGACGCCCAGAAGGTTCCCGAAAAGAAAACCATCTGTATCGAAGGATAATCTCCTCCCTGCCCGGGCGGATCCGGTTCGGATCCGCCCTTTTTTTGTGCGGAAAATGGCCGATCTGTCCGGAAATCCGGCTGAAAAAAACGGCTTGTACCCCCGGGCAAAAAGTGTTATAACCTTCCGGACGGCAAGCGCCGCCGGAAAGAGGTACTCTATGGCCCGGAATCTTACCCGCGACCTGACGGAAGGCCGCCCCCTGAAGCAGATTGTTTCCTTCGCCCTGCCGTTGCTTTTTGGCGTGCTGTTTCAGCAGCTGTACAGCTTTGTGGATACGGCGGTTGTCGGCCGTTTCCTGGGGGCGGAGCGCCTGGCGGCCGTCGGGGCCACCGGCTCCGTAAACTTCCTGGTCATCGGCCTGTGCCTCGGCCTGTGCTCCGGCTTTTCCATCCCCATCGCCCAGGCCTTCGGGGCCAAGGACGAAGGGGAGATCCGCCGCTGCGTCTGGCATGCGGTAATCCTCAGCGGCGTGCTGAGCCTGGTCTTTGCCATCGCTTCCTTCCTGCTGTGCCGGCCCCTGCTCCGGCTGATGAACACCCCGGAGGAGATCCTGGATCATTCCGCCAGTTATATCGGCATCATCTTCGCGGCCATTCCCTGCTGCGTGCTTTATAACATGGCCAGCGGCATCCTGCGTTCCCTGGGGGACAGCCGGACGCCCGTGGTCTTCCTGGTCATCGCTTCCCTCATCAACATCGTCCTGGACCTGTTCCTGATCATCGTCTGCGGCATGGATGTGGCCGGCGCCGCCGTTGCCACCGCCGTCAGCCAGCTCCTTTCCGGTATCGGCTGCGTCTGGTTCATGATCCGGCACTTCCCCGTGCTGCGTCTTTCCCGGGAGGACCGGCGGTTCGACCCCGTCCTCGCCCGGAAGATGCTGGGAACCGGCCTGCCCATGGGGCTGCAGTTCTCCATCACGGCCATCGGCTCCGTGATGGTCCAGTGGTCCGTCAACGGGCTGGGCGTTTCCGCCGTAGCCGCCATCAGCGGCGCGGCGAAGCTCAGCGCCTTCTTCGCCTGCTTCTTCGACGCCCTGGCCTCCACCATGGCCACCTATGCCGGCCAGAACATGGGCGCCCGGAAGCTGGACCGGATCCATCAGGGGCTGCGCTGCTCCTCCGCCCTCGGCATCGTGTACTGCCTGGCGGCCTTCGGGGTGGTTGCGCTGTTCGCCCGTCCTATGCTGGGCCTGTTCATCGACGCCCAGGCCGCGCCGGAAGTCACTTCCATGGGTGTCCGTTACCTGACCATCAATGCCGCCTTCTATATTCCCCTGCTCTTCGTCAATATCATCCGGCTGAGCATCCAGGGGATGGGCTTCACCCGGGTGGCCATGCTGGCCGGCCTGTTTGAAATGATCGCCCGTACCGCGGTGGCGCTGTTCGTGGTGCCTGCCGCCGGTTTTACCGGCGCCTGCTTTGCCAATCCCGCCGCCTGGGTGCTGGCGGACGTATTCCTCTTCCCCTGCTATTACCAGATCATGCGTACCCTGCGCCAGCGGCTGATGCCCGACATGAAGGAAACCCCCCGGGGCCGTTCCCCGGTCCGTCTCCGCAGGGCCGCGTAATTTGCAATCTGCTTCCTTTCTGCTTATAATACATATAAGATTGTTCCCTTCCCCGCGCGGAGAAATAGAGGCCCTTATCTTTCCCGGATCGTCCTGTATTCTCCGCCCTGTTTTTGCTACGATGATTCCGCAGAAGGAATACGCTTTGCGGAAAGGAGGTCATGCATTTGGATATCTCAACCGGTACGTTGATTATGGTTCTCTGCTATCTCTTCGGCAGCGGGCTGATCATTGTGGAGGCGTTCATGCCGGGCTTCGGGGTTGCCGGCATTTCCGGCGCGGTGCTGGAAATTGCCGCCATCGTCCTCACCAATCAGTTCTACGGCGTTACGTGGAGCCTGATCGGAACCCTGGGAGTGATCGTGGTCATCGGGATCGCCGTGTTCCTCTCCTACCGGAGCGCCATGAAGGGCCGCCTCAGCAAAACCCTGGTCCTGAAGGACACGGAAGCCTCCCCTGTCACCCAGTCCTCCCTGCAGGAATGGCTGAACCAGGAAGGAATCACCGTTACCGCCCTGCGCCCCGCCGGCTTCATTGAAATCGGCGGAAAGCGCCTGAACGCGTCCACTTCCGGGGAGTTCCTGTCCAAGGGAACTCCGGTGCGTGTGGTCGGCGCCGAAGGCGATCATCTTGTCATCCGTAAGATTTAAGAAGGAGGAGAATGTTCTATGCCTTTTAATCCTGTAACCATTATCATCATCGTCATCGCGCTGATCGTGCTGGCCGTCTTCCTGCACTTCGTGCCCATGGGCCTGTGGATTTCCTCCCTGGCCAGCGGCGTGCACGTCTCCATCGGTTCCCTGGTGGGCATGCGGATCCGCCGGATCCAGCCCCAGCGCCTGGTGTACCCCCTGATCAAGGCCAACAAGGCCGGCCTGAACCTGACCATTTCCCAGCTGGAAACCCATTACCTGGCCGGCGGTAACGTGGACCGGGTCATCAACGCCCTCATCGCCGCCCAGCGGGCAAATATCGAAATGGCCTTTGAAAAGGCCTGCGCCATCGACCTGGCCGGCCGCGATGTTTTCCAGGCCGTGCAGATGAGCGTTACCCCCAAGGTCATCGAAACCCCCGTGGTCGCCGCCATCGCCAAGGACGGTATTGAGCTGCGGGCCAAGGCCCGGGTGACCGTGCGCACCAACATCGAGCGCCTGGTCGGCGGCGCCGGCGAGGAAACGGTCATCGCCCGCGTCGGCGAAGGCATCGTCACCACCGTCGGCAGCGCCGAAACCCACAAGCAGGTGCTGGAAAACCCGGACCTGATCAGCCGCACCGTGCTGGATAAGGGCCTGGATGCCGGAACCGCCTATGAAATCCTCTCCATCGATATCGCGGATGTGGACGTGGGCCGCAACGTAGGCGCCCAGCTCCAGATGGACCAGGCCGAAGCCGACCGCCGCATCGCCCAGGCGAAGGCGGAGGAGCGCCGCGCCATGGCTGTGGCCCGGGAGCAGGAAATGAAAGCCTCCGTGCAGGAAATGCGCGCCAAGGTTGTGGAAGCCGAAGCAGAAGTGCCGCGCGCCATGGCCACCGCCCTGCGGGACGGCAAGATGGGCGTCCTGGATTACTACCAGATGAAGAACACCATCGCCGATACCGAAATGCGCGAATCCATCGCCAAGGCCAGCCAGCCCCAGCAGGATCCTGATCCCCGTCCCAAGAAGTAATCCCGAATCGGAGGAATGGAAGAATGGACGCGTTCGTACCCCTTTTCCTGCTCCTGATGATCTGGATCATGATCGGGGTTCCCCTCTCCGTTGCGAAAAAGGCCACGGAGCGGCAGAAGAAAAATGCTGCCGCCCCGCCCCGGCAGGCCCAGGTCCCGGAATTCCCTCCCCTGCAGGAGGAGGAGCCTCCGCAGGTTCTCACTCCCACCGTTTCCCCCCCGCGGCCGGATCTTCCCCCTTACCGGGGAAGCCTGGACGCCGACACCGGGGAGGGATACGATCCCTGCCATGATGAGCAGATGGCTTCCCTGACCCTGGCGGAACAGGAAGAGCCCCCGCTGCATCCGCAGCCGGCCTCTTCCGGCATCCCCCTGGGATGGACGGAGAACGATGTGGTCCGTGGAATTGTCATGAGCGAAATCCTGAACAGGAAACGCTGAACCCAAGCCCCGCCGGCGGAATGCCGGCGGTTTTTTTCTGTTTTCAACCGCCGCCGCCCTGTGATATACTTGCAAAAAAGGACTGGAAAAGGGGTCTTCCCAAATGATTCGGAAATACACCTTCGGAACGCCGTTCCCCACGGATGCGGTGGTGCTCTCTCTGCCGGCGGAAAAGGGGCCGGTTCCTTACCTGGATCTCTCCCGGGAGGGAAATCAGGTCGTCCTCACACGGAAGCTGCAGCCGGAGGATGTCCTCTTCGGTCTCGGGGAATCCGTGCGGGGCATCAACAAGCGCGGGTTCCGGTATGTTTCCTGGAACAGCGATATCTTTTCCCATACGGAAAGCACGGAAAGCCTCTACGCTTCCCATAATTTCCTGGTCTTCTTCGGTCCCGGGTGCCTCTTCGGCGTCTACCTGGACGATCCCGGCCGCGTCTCCTGGGACCTGGGCTTTACCCGGTCCGACACCGCGGTCATCACCTCCGAAAACGGAAACCTGGACCTGTATGTGCTGGAGGAGGACTCCCTCCCTGCCCTGGCCCGCTCCTTCCGGAAGCTGACCGGCCGCAGCTATCTCCCGCCCCGCTGGGCCTTCGGCTATATCCAGAGCCGCTGGGGATACGCCAGCGAAGCGGAATGCCGCGCCGTTGCGGAGGAGCACCGGAAACGGGACATCCCCCTGGACGGAATCTGCATGGATATCGACTACATGGAGGAGTACAAAAACTTCACCTGGCGGAAGGACGC
Source organism: uncultured Clostridia bacterium (assembly GCA_946187775.1). Taxonomy (GTDB): domain Bacteria; phylum Bacillota; class Clostridia; order Christensenellales; family Aristaeellaceae; genus Aristaeella. The sequence continues at coordinate 25,730 of CAMHSI010000001.1, read as the reverse complement.
CTTCCCGGACCTGGAGCGCTTCAGCCGGGATATGCGGGAGGAGCATATCCACCTGGTTCCCATCATCGACGCGGGCATCCGGCAGGAGGAGGGCTATCCGCCCTATGATTCCGGAAAGGCCGGGGACTCCTTCTGCAAAAAAGGAGACGGCAGCGATTTCACCGCGGCTGTGTGGCCGGGGCTCTGCTGCTTTCCGGACTTCCTGCGGGAGGATGTCCGCCGCTGGTTCGGCTCTCTGTACCGTCCCCTGCTGGAGGCCGGCGTGGAAGGCTTCTGGAACGATATGAACGAGCCCTCCCTGTTCTATACCCCCGAGCGGCTGGAGGCCGCCCTCCTCCGGACCCGGGAAACCGCATCCGGCGGGGATTACGAAGCCCTCTGGAGTCTCAGCTCCGCCTTCAACTCCCTGGCCAACAACGAGGAGGATTACCGCTCCTTCTTCCATCATCCCTCCGGCACTGCCGTCCGGCATGACAAGGTGCATAACCTCTACGGCGCCTTCATGACCCGGGCCTCCGCGGAAGGCTTCCGGCGGTTCGATCCGGACCGGCGGTTCCTCCTTTTCTCCCGTTCCTCCTTCATCGGCGCCCACCGCAACGGCGGCGTGTGGACCGGGGACAATTCCTCCTGGTGGAGCCACCTGAAGCTGGTCCTGCAGATGCTCCCGAACCTGAACCTCTGCGGCTTCCTGTATTCCGGCTGCGACCTGGGCGGCTTCAGCTGCAATGTCACGGAAGACCTGCTGGCCCGCTTCCTCCAGCTGGGGGTCTTCACTCCCCTGATGCGGAACCACTCCGCCCTCCACACCCGGGAGCAGGAGGTCTACCGCTTCTCCAGCTGGGAGGACCTGCGCAGCATCCTCCGGGTCCGCTACGCCCTCCTGCCCTTCCTTTACAGTGAGTTCATGAAGGCCGCCCTGTCCGACGGCATGTATTTCCGTCCCCTGGCCTTTGACTATCCGGAGGATCCCCGGGCCGTCGCCACGGAGGACCAGCTCCTCCTGGGGGAGGGCTGCATGATTGCCCCGGTGCTGGAGCAGAACGCTTCCGGAAGGTATGTCTACCTGCCGGAGGATATGCTGATGATCCGCTTCCGCTCCCCGGAGGATTACGATCTGGTGCCCCTGGACCGGGGGGACCATCGGATCAGCCTGGGCCTGCGGGAATTCCCCCTGTTTGTGAAAAAGAACCACGCGGTGCTTCTCTGCCCCGGCGGAACCAGCACCGAAACCCTGGACGACCGCTCCTTCACCGTTCTCGGCCGAACGGATACGGCCGTCCGTTATGACCTTTACCGGGACGACGGAATTGACCCCCATCCCGTCCTGGAAGAACACCTGACACCGGTTTTCCTGCCTGCCGCCGCTCCCTCCGTTCCCGTCCCCGGGGTTGCAATTTCCACTGCCGTATTATAAAATGGTATTCGATGGAATTTACTCGCAGGCTGAAGGAGGCCGGATTCATGGACCAGAATTATGTTTTCATGACAGACAGCGACAGTGATCTTCCCTTTCACCTGAAAGAGGAATACGATATTCCCGTGGTCTATATGCCCTATGCCCTCAACGGCAAGGAATATTTCGACGACCTGGGCCAGTCGCTTGATTTCAAGAGCTATTACGATGCCATGCGCGCCGGGGCCAATCCCGTTACCTCCGCCCTCAATGAGGACGCGTACCTGGACTACTTCACTCCGGTCCTGGAGGGCGGGAAGGACCTGCTTTTCGTTGCCTTCTCCAGCAAGCTTTCCTCCACCATCCAGGCGGTTTACTCCGCCCGGGAAAAGCTCTTGGAGAAATATCCCGGCCGGAAAATCACCGTTGTGGATACCCTGAGCATCTCCGGCCCCATGGCCCTCCTGGTGCTCAAGGCCCATGAGATGTACCGCGCCGGCAAGCCCATGGAGGAGGTCGCCTCCTGGCTGGAGGACAATAAGCTCCGGTGCCAGGCCTTCTTCACCGTGGACGACCTGAAATACCTCAAGCGCGGCGGACGGATCTCCGGCGCCGCGGCCGCCGTAGGCACCATGCTGGACCTGAAGCCCATCATTGTCGAAGGCAGCGACGGCTCCCTCCAGGCCGGTGAAAAGATCCGCGGCCGCAAAAAGGCCCTGGCCTATATCGTGGATGCCATGATGAAGTGTGAGCCCGATCCGGAGGAGAGTCCCATTATCGTGCTGAATGCCGACGCCCCGGAGGATGCGGAGCGCGTCAAGGCCGCCGTGGAGCAGCGCCTTCCCGGCGCCCGGGTGCTGATCGAGCATGTGGGCCCCGTCATCGGTGCCCACGCCGGCCCCGGAACCGTCGCCCTCTGCTTCATCGGCAAGGAAAAGCGGAAACCCTGAGCCCATATCTTCCGGACCCCGCGAAGGGGTCCGTTTTTTTTGCGCAAAAAAACGGCGGCTCCGCTCCTGCGGGACCGCCGCTGTCCTTCCTTACCGGAGGAATCCGTTGATAATCTGCTCCTCTGCTTCCGCCTCCGTCAGTCCCAGGGTCATCAGCTTCGTCAGCTGTTCCCCGGCGATCTTGCCGATGGCTGCCTCGTGGAACAGGGAGGCGTCCACATGATCCGCCTCCAGCCCGGGCACCGCCAGGATCTTTCCCTCGTCCATGATGATGGAGTCGCATTCCGTATGCCCGTGGCAGGGAGCCTTCCCCACAATCTTCGCGTCAAATTTCTGGAAGGACCGGTCCCGGGCCACGGACCGGCTGACCACGTCCGCGCTGGAGTCCTTTCCGTTCAGCTGCACGTCGTAGGTGCTCAGGGCGCGCTGCTCCCCGTGGGTCATCAGCCGCTCCCGAACCACCAGGGACGCCCCGGCCGCCAGCTCCGCCACCGTGTCCCGCACCGTGTCGTCCACGCCCTTGATCTGCACCATTTCCATCTCCATGGAGCTGTTTTCCTCCATGTAGACCTCCGTGCGGGGATTCAGGATCCGCTTTCCCCGGCCGTCGCCGGACCCGTAATGCTTTTCCACATAGCGGATCTTCGCGCCTTTTCCCACGAAGAACCGATGAATGCCGTCGTGCTCCGAATCCTGGTTTCCGCAGTTGTCGATGCCGCACCCGGCGATGATCACCACATCGGAATCCTCGCCGATGTAAAAGTCGTTGTACACAACTTCCTTCAGGCCGCTTTCCGTCATCACCACCGGGATATGCACGCTCTCGTGCTTCGTCCCCGGCCGGATCCGGATCTCCAGCCCGCTCACATCCTCCTTGGAGGTGATTTCAATGTTGGCGGTGGAGCGGCGCCCGGCGGACTGGCTGTTGGCCCGGATGTTATACGCGCCTTCCGGCACCTCGTGGAGATCGGCTACCTCCTGCAGCAGCCGCTTCTGAATCTCGTCCATCACGCGTCCTCCCCCTCTTCCCGCATATTCCGGAGCAGGCGGTCGCAGGCCGGAGCCTCCGCGCTGTCCGCTCCCAGGGAAGGATACACTTCCTCCCGGGGTCCCTGCTTCTCCACCTTGCCTTCCCGGATCACAACGATCTCGTCGGCGATGTTCAGAATCCGCTCCTGGTGGGAGATCACAAGGATGGAGCTGTCCTCAATCGTTTCCCGCATGTTCCGGAATACGTCGATCAGGTTCCGGAAGCTCCACAGGTCAATTCCGGCCTCCGGCTCGTCAAACACGGAAAGCTTTGCGTGGCGCGCCAGCACCGTCGCGATTTCGATCCGCTTCAGCTCTCCGCCGGAAAGGCTGGCGTTCACTTCCCGCTCCACATAGTCCCGGGCGCACAGTCCCACCGCGCTCAGGTATTCGCAGGCTTCCGCCGCCGTCACCTTTTTCCCCGCGGCGATCCGGATCAGGTCCACCACCCGGATTCCCTTGAAGCGCACCGGCTGCTGGAACGCGTAGGCGATTCCCATCTTCGCCCGGTCCGTAACGCTCCTGTCCGTAATGTCCTCCCCGCCGAAGAAGATCCGTCCTCCGGTGGGCTTTTCAATTCCGGCGATCAGCCGGGCCAGGGTGGACTTTCCCCCGCCGTTGGGCCCGGTCACCACAATCAGTTTCCTGTCCGGGATGGTCAGGTTCACATCCCGCACGATTTCCTTTTCCGCTCCTTCCGCGTCCACCTGGAAGGAAACATTTTTCAACTCCAGCATAACTACTCCAGTTCCATTCAGATATTTACAGGATCAGCACATCAGCTTTTTCCACAGGTAGCCGTCCATGTTTCCCCATTCGCTCACCGTGATGCTTCCGATGCCGAACCGCTCCGTCACCGCCAGCAGGATGCAGATGCCGTGCACCACGATATCCGCCCGTCCGGGCTGCAGCCCGGGAAGCCGGATCCGCTCCTCCAGCGGCATGCCCGCCAGCTTTTCCCCAACCTGCCGGATCTCCTCCCGGGACACCCGGGTCCCGTGCATATGGGTCCGGGCGGTCCAGGGAATCCCTTTCACCATGGCCGCCAGGGTGGTAAACGTTCCACCGGTGCCGATCCAGGTTTCCGGCAGCCGCACCTCCCCGGTTTCCTCCAGCTTCCTTTCCAGGATTCCTGCCGCCGCTGCCGTCACAGGCTCCATGTCCTCCTTCCGGGCAATGGGGATCTCCCGGAACAGGCGCACCGCCCCCATCTGGCAGGAAAAGGCGGTTTCCACTTCCTCCCCGCATCCGGTGACGATCTCCGTGCTCCCGCCGCCGATATCGATCACGCCGCAGTAGCATTCGTCCTTCACCGCCCGGGAAGCGCCGAAAAAGCTGAGCCGGGCTTCCTCCTCCCCGGAGAGGATCACGGGGGGAATGCCCGCCGCCTCCTCAACGGCTTTCAGGAAAGCCTCCCCGTTGGCCGCGTCCCGGGCCGCGCTGGTGGCAAAGACGCTCAGGTCCTCCACGTCCCGCTCCCGGGCCTCCGCTGCCATCCGGCGGACCGCTTCCGCTGTCTTCGCGATGCTTTCCTCCTTCAGCATTCCCCGGCTGTCCAGCCCCGCGAAAAGGCGGGTTCCTTCCCGTCCCCGGTACAGGCGCTCAAACACATCCCCGTTTTTCTGCGCTACCAGGGACCGTACAGAATTGGATCCGATTCCGATGACAGCAGCCCGCATGCGTTTCCTCCTTAATCCGCCATCTCGTCCACAAGAATCCGAAGCTCCTCCTCCGTGTAGGCGTACAGCGCCTCCGGATTGGAATATTCGAACAGGATATCGTCCCGCCGGACATAGGAGAAGTTTTCCCGGGCGCTGGAGATAATGTAATCCTCCGTCCCCACGATGCTCAGCTGGTTCTTCAGGTCCTTTTCCTCTTCCTGCAGCTTCGTCAGCGCCAGCTTCAGGGCGTTCTCCTCCTCCGCCTTCCGGGATAAGTCCCCCCTCATCATCAGGTGAAGGCAGAAAAAGGCAGCCAGCACCAGCGCCAGGATCAGCACGAAGCCCTTGATCGTCATGGTCTTCTGCATTCCTTTTTCCCTCCTTCCTTTCTTCTCCGCCGTTGAAAAAATATTCCCCCGGCGGTCCGGGTGTGCTGTTAGAATTCTCCGCCGCTCCGCCGGAATCCTGCCGGATCAGAACATGCTGATCTGATTCGTCTCCGTCAGCCCCTCCAGCGCCCCGTGGGAGCGGAGCATGTCGATCACCGCGCTGCCCGCCTTTCCGCGCACCCGCAGGTCCTCAATGCTCAGGAACTCCCCTTCCTTCCGGGCCTCGGCGATCTGTGCCGCCGCGCTTTCCCCCAGCCCCGGCAGGCTGATGAAGGGGCAGCGGATGTTGCCGTCCTCAATCAGGAACCTCCGCACGTCGCTCCGGTACAGGTCCACCGGCAGGAACCGGATTCCCCGCAGGTTCATTTCCAGCACCAGCTCCAGGCAGGTGGCCGTGTCCTTGTCCCGGGCCGTGGGCTTGTCCATGCCGCGGATTTCCTTGATCCGCGCCCGGGCCGCCTCGGGGCTCAGGATCATGGTGGTGGCGTCAAAGCCGTCCCCCCGCACCGTGAAATAGGCGCAGTAGTAAGCCAGCGGCTCGTGCACCTTGAACCAGGCCACCCGCAGCGCCATGGTCACATAGGCCACCGCGTGCCCCTTGGGGAACATGTATTTGATCTTTTTGCAGCTGTCCATGAACCAGTCCGGCACCTGGTTTTCCACCATGGCCTGCTCCATCTCCGGCTTCAGGCCCTTGCCCTTCCGCACGCTCTCCATGGTGGTGAAGGCCAGCTTCGGCTTCACGCCCTTGTCGATCAGGTAGTTCATGATATCGTCCCGGCAGCAGACACATTCGCTCAGCGTTGCCGTTCCGGAGGCGATGAGCTCCTGGGCGTTCCCCAGCCACACGTCCGTTCCGTGGCTCAGGCCGGAAATGCGCAGCAGCTCCTCCATGGCCTTCGGCTTCGTTTCCTCCAGCATGCCGCGCACAAAGGCCGTTCCGAATTCCGGCACCCCGTAGGTTCCCGTGTTGCACAGGATCTCCTCCGAGGTCACCCCCAGCGCCTCCGGGGAGGCGAAGAGACTCCGCACGGCCGGATCGTCCAGGGGAATCTCCTTGAAATTGATCCCCGTCAGGATCTCCAGCTCGTGCAGCATGGTGGGGTCATCGTGGCCCAGGCAGTCCAGCTTCACCAGGATGTCGTGCATGGAGTTGAAGTCGAAATGGGTGGTGGTGAAATCGCTTTCCAGGTCGTCCGCCGGATGCTGCACCGCCGTAAAATCGTAAATCTCGTATTCCAGCGGAACCACAACCATGCCGCCGGGATGCTGCCCGGTGGTCCGCTTCACCCCGGTGCATTCCAGGGCCAGCCGCTCCTTCTCCGCGTTTCCCGCCTGGATGTTCCGCTCCTCCAGGTATTTCAGCACGTATCCGTAGGCGGTTTTGTCCGCCAGGCCGCTGATGGTGCCGGCCCGGAACACGTGGTCGTGGCCGAAGAGCTCCTCCACGTAGTGGTGGGCCCGGTTCTGGTATTCCCCGGAGAAGTTCAGGTCGATATCCGGCACCTTGTCTCCCTCAAACCCGAGGAAAACCTCGAAGGGAATGTCAAATCCGTCCTTGGTCAGCTTCTGCCCGCACTCCGGGCAGTCCTTGTCCGGCAGGTCCACCCCAACGTGGTACTGGCTCTTGTCCACGTCGAAGAATCCCTTATGGCAGCGGGTGCACCGGTAATGGGGCGGCAGGGCGTTCACCTCGGTAATCCCGCACATCCGCGCCACCAGGCTGGATCCCACGCTGCCCCGGCTGCCCACCAGGTATCCGTCCTCCAGGGAGCGGGAAACCAGCTTCTGGGCAATGGCGTACAGCGTGCAATAGCCGTATCCCACAATGGATTTCAGCTCCTTGGTCAGCCGGCTTTCCACAATCTCCGGCAGCGGGTCCCCGTACATCTCCCGGGCGGTGGACCAGGTCATATCCTGGATCATGTCCTCCGCAAAATCCCAGTAGGGCTGGAAGGTGTCCTCCCCCTTGGGATGCTTCGGGAACAGGCGGATTTCCTCCACCATGTCCGCGATCTTCCGGGGGTTGTCGATCACGACCTCCTTCGCCTTTTCCGCCCCCAGGTAGGAAAACTCCTTCAGCATCTCGTCCGTCGTATGGAAATACAGCGGCGGCTGCAGGTCCGCGTCGTCATATTTCATGCCCGCCTGGATAATGGCCCGGCCCACGGCGTCCTTCGGATCCAGGAAGTGCACGTCCCCCGTGGCCACCACGGGTTTTCCCAGCTCTTCCCCCAGCCGAACGATCAGCCGGTTCAGGTTCCGCAGCTCCTCTTCCGATTCCGCTTCCCCGTTCCGCAGCATGAAGGCGTTGTTCCCCACCGGCTGGATCTCCAGGTAGTCGTAGAAGGAGGCGATCTCCTTCAGCTTCTCCATGTCTTCCCCCCGGACCGCCGCCCGGAACAGCTCCCCGGCTTCGCAGGCGCTGCCCAGGATCAGGCCTTCCCGGTGCTGCCGGATGATCTCCCGGGGCATGTGCGGCGTCCGCTTGAAATACTCCAGGTGGCTGATGGACACCAGCCGGTTCAGGTTCACCAGCCCCGTCCGGTTCTTCGCCAGCAGGATAATATGCCAGCTTTCCCCGATGGCCCCGCCCTGGAGCGTTGTGTTCAGCTGCCGGTCCGTTTCGGTTTCCGGATACATTTCCCGGGTATCCTCAAACATCCGGGCCAGGCACTGGGCCGTTGCCGCCGCGTCGTGCACCGCCCGGTGGGCGTTCTTCAGGCTCACGCCCAGGTGCTTGCACAGGGCCCCCAGCCGGTAGGATTTCAGCTTCGGATACAGCTTCCGGGCGTAAACCAGCGTGTCCAGCACCGGGCCGGTATACCGGAGCCCCAGCCGCTTCAGTTCGCTCCGGAGCAGGTTTGCGTCAAAGGCCGCGTTGTGGGCCGCGATGGGCGCGTCCCCGATAAAGGCCAGCAGCCGGGGCAGCACCTCCGCCGCCTTGGGCTGGCCCTGCAGGTTCGCGTCCGTAATCCCGGTAATCTCCGTAATCTTCGGCGGCAGCGCCTCCTCCGGGTCCACCAGCTCCTGGAAGGTTTCCGTAATCGTTCCTTCCACCAGCTTCACCGCGCCGACCTCGATAATCCGGGCCTTGGCGGTGTTCAGTCCCGTGCTTTCAAAGTCCAGCACCACGATGGGTCCGTCGTAGGGGCGGCCGTCCGCGCCGTCCACCACCGCCTTTTCGTCGATCAGGTATCCCTCGCAGCCGGGAATCAGCTTGATCTTTCCCTTTGCCGCCCGGAAGGCCGCCGGGAAGGACTGCAGCACCCCGTGGTCCGTAATGGCCACCGCCGGATGTCCCCATTTCACCGCCCGGGCAATCAGGTCCTCCGCCGGCGTCAGGGCGTCCATGGTGGACATGTTGGTGTGCATGTGCAGCTCCACCCGCTTCTCCGGGGCGGTATCCTGCCGTTCCACCTTCTCCGTTTCCACCAGGTCCCGCACCGTGATGGAAATCTCCCGGGCAAAGCTGTCGTACAGGCATTCGCCCCGTACCTTCACGTTCATTCCAACCTTGATCCGGTCCACCTTTTCCGCAACCGCCTGCCGCTCCTCGTCGGTGATGGGCGTTTCCTCCTCGCCCTTGGGGGCGAAGCGGGAACGGTAGCGGAAAAAGATTTTGCAGAGAATGGAGCTGGTGTAGTCCGTCACCGCGAAGGAAACCAGCAGCATCTCGCCGCCCTTCAGCTCCTTGGTCTCCAGCTTGAAGATTTCCCCCTGGATCACCGTCAGGCCGCTTTCCCCGGTAAGCTCCCGGATCTCCACCGGCTTGTCCGCGATGCTCCGGCCCATGATGGGCTTGTTGGGGGCGCTTCCGGCCCCGGCGGGCTTTTTCTTCGCCACGGCTTTCTTTTCCGCCGCCTTCTCTGTTTCCGCGGCCCGCTTTTCCATCTCCTCCCGGGTCACCGTCAGCACCGCTTCCCGGCGGTCCTCCTGCAGCTTCCGCAGCCGCTCCTCCCGGTCACCCGCCACCGTCATTTCCACCCGAACCCGGGCGTCAAAAATCTCCCGGATGGCCATTGCCAGCCGGGCGCCCACGTTCCGCTTCGCCATCACCTGCAGGCTGACCTCCGAGGGGAAAACCAGCGTCAGCAGCGCTTCCTCCTCCCCGGCGGGCAGGTTGCCGCCGCTCAGCTGGTTTTTCTCCATCTGCCAGCCGATCTGCCCGACCCATCCTGCCGCGGAAGGGTAGTTCCGCCGCAGGAAATCGTCCAGCACCTCCCGGTAGGGGGCCGGATCCTCCAGGAATTTCTCCCGCAGTCCCCGGGAAACCACCCGTACCGACAGGGTGTGCCCCGGAAAAGTGTCCCGCAGGATGGCTTCCAGGCGCAGGAACTGCTTCTCCCCCGCCAGAACGTCGGAGTCAAAGCTGATATAGGTTTTTTGAATCGATCGGACATAGGTAACCCGGGGGGAGGACAGCTTCCCTGCCAGCTCCGGAATCTCCCGGGCAATCCGCGCCATCAGGTCCTCATAACTCATTCCGTTCCTCACATCACCATCTGCCGTACGGCGGAAACCAGGATCTCTGCCAGGTCCCCTTCCACCTTCCGGGGTTCCTGTCCCCGGATAAACAGCACGCCGCCGCTCTTTCCGCCGGCGATGCCCACGTCCGCTTCCCGGCCTTCACCCAGGCCGTTCACCACGCAGCCCATCACCGCAACCTTCAGCGGCACCGTAATGTCCGCCAGCTCCTGCTCCACCCGCCGGGCAATCTGCTCCACCGGGATGCAGGTCCGCCCGCAGGTGGGGCAGGCGATCAGCTGCACCCCCCGGATCCGCAGGTTCAGCGCCCGCAGGATATCCCAGGCGGCCTTGGCCTCCGGCACCGGATCCCCGCTGAGGCTCACCCGGATGGTGTCCCCGATGCCGTCCGCCAGCAGCGCGCCGATGCCGATGGCGCTCTTGACCGTTCCCTGTCCCGGCAGCCCGGCCTCCGTCACCCCCAGGTGCAGCGGATAATCGCACCGCCGGCTGGCCAGCCGGTAGGCGTCGATGGTCAGCTTCACGTCGCTGGATTTCATGCTCAGCACAATGTCTTCAAACCCGGCCTTTTCCAGCATCCGGGCGTGGTTCAGCGCGCTCTCCGTCAGGCACTCCGCCGTGGGTCCGCCGTATTTTTCCAGCAGCTCCTTCTCCGCGGAACCGCTGTTCACGCCGATGCGGATGGGAATATGGTGCGCCTTCGCGCAGTCCGCCAGCTCCCGCACCCGGGCTTCCCCGCCGATGTTGCCGGGGTTGATCCGCAGCTTGGCGATGCCGTTCTCCGCCGCCCTGATGGCCAGCTTGTGGTCAAAGTGGATATCCGCCACCAGCGGCACCGGGCTTCCGTCCACCAGCGTTCTCACCGCCTCCGCGCAGGCTTCGTCGTATACGCTCACCCGCACCAGGTCGCATCCCGCCGCCGCCAGGGCGCGGATCTGCTTCAGGGTCGCCTCCGTATCCCGCGTGTCCGTGTTGGTCATGCTCTGCACCAGCACCGGGTTTCCTCCGCCCAGCGGAAGGTTGCCGATCCGAACGAGTTTTGTCATCGTTATTCTCCCCCAAGTTTACTGAAACAGCCTCATCACGTCCCGGAAGGTGAAAAACACCATCACCGCCAGCAGCAGTCCCATCCCGATCAGGTGCACCATGGCTTCCTTCTCCGCCGGAACGGGTTTTCCCCGAACCGCCTCGATGATGCCGAACACCAGCCGGCTTCCGTCCAGCCCGGGAATCGGCAGCAGGTTCATCAGCCCCAGGTTGATGGAGATCAGAACCAGCAGCTGCGCAAAGGCGCTGGCGCCGGCGCCGGCGCCGCCCTGCTGCACCTGGCCCTTCACCTCCGTGGAGATCACCGAAACGATGCCCACCGGGCCCGCCGTGTCCTCCAGTCCCTCTCCCTTGGTCACCAGGTTTTTCAGCGCCCGCAGTATGGCGCCTCCGGCGTTGGTGCACATGTTCCAGGATTCCCGGATCCCGCCGAAGAAGCCTACGCTCACCGTTTTCATCCGCCGGTATCCGTTGATGTAAACGCCGATCTGCATCTTCTTCGATTCTTCGCTCCACACCGGGGTTACCTGGGTTTCCACGGTTTCCCCGCCCCGGTTCAGGGTCATGGCCAGGGGCGCGTCCCCTTCCTTCCATCCGGAAATCGTGTTCAGCAGGGTGTCCATGGTTCCGTCCAGCATGTTCTTTCCGTTGATGGAAACCACCTGGTCCCCGGCCTTCAGCCCCGCTTCATAGGCCGGGCCCGATGCCAGCACCTCCTGGATGAAGGGATCGTATTCCTCCTTCTCCGTGGGCACCGTAACCCCCGTGCACCAGATCAGCACCGTCGCCACCGCGAAGGCCAGCACAAAGTTCATCACCGGCCCCATCAGGATCACGAACATCCGTTTCCAGACGTTGTGCCTGGCAAAGTTCCGCGGATCATCCTTCGATTCCCCCGTGGCGTCGTCCTCCCCGTAGAAGGAGCAGTATCCTCCCATGGGAACCGCCCGGATGGCGAAGGTGGTTTCATGCTTCCTGCTTTTCCATCCGATCAGCTTCGGCCCGAAGCCCACGGCAAATTCCCGCACGTCGATCCTCATCAGCCGGGCCGCCGCAAAATGTCCGAATTCGTGCACAACGATCAGGATCGCCAGCAGCAGTATCGCCAGAATAATATACACTGTGTCCCGTTTCTCCTTGCAAATTTGTTGTCCGGACCCGGAAACCCCCGCTTACCGGCCCCGCACCGATTCCCGGGCCAGCCGGTCTGCCTCCAGGATCTCCTCCAGGGTGTCCGCCCCCAGCCCGTCCAGCTTCTCCATGGCCCTTTCCACCCGCCGGGCAATCTCCCCGAAGGGGATCTCCTCCCGCAGGAAAGCCGCCACGGCCTCCTCGTTGGCCCCGTTGAACACCGTGCAGGCGGCGCCTCCCGCCCGCAGGGCCTCCCGGGCCAGCCGCAGCGCCGGAAACTTCTCCTCGTCCGGCTTTTCAAAGGTCAGGCTCCCCAGAGCAAACAGGTCCGGCTCCGCAACGCCGGTTTCCAGCCGTTCCGGATAGGCCATGGCGTATCCGATGGGCACCCGCATGTCCGGCTGCCCCAGCTGGGCCATCACCGCGCCGTCCCGGAACAGCACCGCCGAATGCACGATGCTCTCCGGATGCACAACCACTTCAATCCGGTCCTCCGGCATGTCGAAAAGCCACCGGGCTTCCATGATCTCCAGTCCCTTGTTGAACATGCTGGCGGAGTCTACCGTAATCTTCGCCCCCATGCTCCAGTTGGGATGCCGCAGGGCCTCCGCCGGGGTCGCCTTTTCAATCCGCTCCTTTTCCCATTTCCGGAAGGGCCCCCCGGAAGCCGTCAGCAGCAGCTTCTCCGGCCGGTTTCCCGCCGCGCCCTGCAGGCATTGGAAAATCGCGCTGTGCTCGCTGTCCACCGGCAGCAGCGGCTTGCCCATTTTCGCTGCCAGGTCCGTCACCAGGTGTCCCCCGGTCACCAGCGCTTCCTTGTTGGCCAGCAGCACCTGCCGTCCTGCCCCCAGGGCGTCCAGCACGCTGCGGAGTCCCGCGATCCCGACGATGCTCACCAGTACCTGGTCCGCGTCCACCTCCGCCGCCGCGGCCCGCAGCGCTTCCTGCCCGCTCATCCACCGGCAGCCCTTCAGGTCCTCCGGAATCTCCTCCGGGGCGATTCCCTCCGTCAGTCCCGCCATCTCAGGCTTGAATTCCCGCACCTGGGCAAACAGCTTTTCCCGGTTTCCCCGGGCGGTCAGCGCCGTAACCCGGTACCGGTCCGGATGCCGCCGGCAGAAATCCAGCGCCTGTGTTCCGATGGATCCCGTGGATCCCAGGATTGCGATCTTTTTCATTTCCATGCTTTTGCAGCCTCCCGCTCAGTACCTGAGGAAGAACAGCCGGAAGCAGTACATCAGCACCGTCATGAACAGCACGCTGTCCAGCCGGTCCAGCATGCCGCCGTGGCCCGGGAAAAGGTTTGAATAATCCTTCAGCCCGCAGTGCCGCTTCACCAGGGAGGCAAACAGGTCTCCCATCTGCCCCACAAATCCGCCTGCCAGCCCCAGCGCCAGGTACTGCCACCACACGGGGAGCAGGCTCCGCGTCTTCCCGTCGCACAGCCACAGGGTAAGCAGGAAAATAATCAGGGCCGCCAGAACGCTGCCCGCCAGCCCGCCCAGGCTGCCCTCCACCGTCTTTTTCGGGCTCACCGCCGGGCAGAACTTCCGCTTTCCATAGGCCTTGCCCACAAAGAGCGCCATCATGTCCCCCGCCAGGGGCACCGCGAAGGTCACCGCCAGCAGCACAACCTCCACCGCGTGCCAGGGCTCCGGGTTTGCCGCGGAGCGCCAGGCGTAGGGGTCGATCATGCTCAGGGTCACCAGCGCCAGCCCCGGCAGGGCCACCGTCGCCAGCGGCAGGGAGCTCATGGTCAGGTCCGTCAGCTCCGGCTCCTTCCGGAACAGGACCTGCACCGTCATGGCCAGCAGGGCAATGCCCACCAGCGGAACCATCACCTTGTGCCCCCAGAAATAGGTCAGCGGAACAGACAGCGCCATGGCCGCCCACGTGGGCCACACCACCAGCCGGTGCCCCGCCTTCTTCAGGGCGTCCATCATCTCATGCACCGCGAAGGCGATGCAGATCAGCGTCGCCAGCGCCATGCACCATCCCGGCAGCCACAGCAGCACCGCCAGCAGCGCCGTCAGCATTACCCCTGTAATAATCCTCTGTTTCATCCTTATCTTCCCCCGAAGCGCCGGTCCCGCCTTCCGTAGGCCTCCAGCGCCAGATCATACTCGTGCACGGAAAAGTCCGGCCACAGCACCTCCGGAAAAACGAACTCCGCGTAAGCGTTCTGGTACAGCAGGAAATTGCTCAGCCGCTGCTCGCCGCTGGTGCGGATCATCAGGTCCACATCCTTCTGTCCCGCCGTATACAGGTGGTCGGAAATCGTCTCCTCGGTAATCTCCTCCGGCCGGATGGTTCCGTTCTTCACCATCACGGCGATTTCCCGGGTTGCCTTCACGATCTCCGCCCGGCTGCCGTAGTTGATGGCGATATTCAGCTGCAGCCCGGTGTTCTTCTCCGTGCGCTTCTCCGCCTCCCGCAGGACCTCCCGCTGCCTTTCCGGCATCCGGCTCTTGTCCCCCAGGATCAGGATCCGCACGTTTTTCGCGTCCAGCTCGTCAATTTCCGAAGTGAAGAAATCCAGCATCAGCTGCATCAGCGCGCCGACCTCCTCCTCCGAACGGTTCCAGTTCTCCGTGGAAAAGGCGTAGAGGCTCAGCGCCCGGATGCCCAGGTCGTCCGTATGCCGGATAATTTCCCGCAGGTTTTCCGTTCCCTGCCGGTGCCCCCTGGAAACGTTCAGGTGGTGCTTCTTCGCCCATCGGCCGTTCCCGTCCATGATAATGGCAACATGCTCCGGCAGCTTTGCGAATTCGGAGGCTGTCCGCGGCGTCTTTTTCAATGCCAGGGCCAGCGCCGATTTCCATGCTTTCAGCTTCATGGATCCTGTTCCTTCCCGTTCAATTTCGAAAGCCCGCGCAAGGCGGGCTTTCGAGGAATCCGTCCGCCGGTCGCCCGTCAGACCTCCATGATTTCCTTTTCCTTCTTGGCGTAGATCGCTTCCACGTCCTTGATGGCGTTATCCGTCATTTTCTGGATCTTTTCCTCGGCGTCCTTCTGGTCGTCCTCGGTGATCTCGCTGTTCTTCTTCATCTTTTTGATCTGGTCCACCGCGTCCCTGCGGATGTTGCGGATGGCTACCTTGGTTTCCTCCGCGCCCTTGGACGCCACCTTGGTCAGGTCCCGGCGGCGCTCCTCGTTCAGCTCCGGGAACACCAGGCGTACGATTTTCCCGTCGTTGGAGGGATTCAGTCCCAGGTCGCTCTTCTGGATGGCCTTCTCCACCTGGGGAATCATCTTGGCTTCCCAGGGGGCGATCACCAGCAGCCGGGGTTCCGGAGAGGAGATGTTGCCGATCTGGTTGATGGGGGTGGGCGTTCCGTAATAGTCCACCATAATCCGGTCCAGCAGCTGCGGATTGGCACGGCCGGCCCGCAGGCCCATCATATCCCGCTCGTAGGCGGCGCAGGATTTCTGCATTTTCTCTTTCGCGGTACTCATGACATCGTCAATCATGGATAATCCCTCCTCGTTTTATCTTTCAAAGGCTTCGTTGCGTCAGCTCAAAATGTCTGCGGATATTATACCGGATTTGCCGTGCTTTTACAACATCCTTTCCGCCATTCTCCCCCCGAAAATCCCGGCTTTTCCGTTCCCTGCCCCCGTGTTATAATGGTCAGGATTCTTTCCGGCGCATTTTCATCCCCAGGAGGTATGCTTATGTCCGTTCTTTCCAGGGAAAGGCCTTCCGCCCCGGCCCCTGCCGGCAACCTTGCCACAGGGCTGCTGAAGCTCATCGCCCTCCTGTTCATGTTTATCGACCACACCGGCAAGGTCCTCTTCAACAACGCGGCGGATATGCGGCTGCTGGGGCGCATCGCCTTCCCAATCTATGCCTGGTGCATCGTCGTCGGGTTTCACTATACCCGGAGCGTTCCCCGCTATCTCGGGCGCCTCCTGCTCACCGGCCTTGTCTCCCAGCCCTTCTATGTCCTGGCCCTGGATTACGAGGGCCATGTAGGCGCACTGATCAGCCGCGTCCTCTCCCCCCTGGCGGAAGGCTTTTCCTTTGCCGGCCTGGGAAAGGTCCTGGATACCGTCTTCCTGGCAAAGCCCAATATCTTCCTGACCCTGTTCCTGGGCCTGGCGGCCCTCTGGGGCATCCGGGAAAAGAAATACCTGAGCCACCTCTGGGGCCCGGCCGCCGCCATTATCCTGGCCACGGTGCTGGGCGCGGACTACGGCTGGAAGGGCGTGCTCCTCTTCATCCTCCTCTATGCCTGCCGGGAGCGCTCTTCCGCCATCGCGGCGGTCATGGTGGCCTTCTTCCTCTTCTGGGGCGCCTCCTACAATGTCACAACCAACCTCTTCGGCATCCCCCTCAGCCTGGGCTCCCTGCCGGACTGGATCGGCCTTCCCCTCCGGGCCTTTATGCGCCTGGAAACCTACGCCCTCCTGAGCCTGCCCTTTATCCTGCTTCCCTTTTCAAGGGATGTCCGGCTTCCCAAGTGGCTCGCCTACGGCCTGTATCCGGCCCACCTCATCCTCATCATCCTGCTGAAGCTCATGGTCTTCGGATAAAAAAACCAACCCGGGAGGAACCTATGCTCCTGTTTTTTGATATCGACGGAACCCTCTTCGACGACCGGCACCGCATGCCCCCGTCGGTCCTTCCCGCCCTGGAAAAAGCCCGGCAGAACGGGCATTGTCTCTTTGTGAACACCGGCCGCACCCTGTGCAACATGGACCGCCGGCTGGACGGCTTCCCCTTCGACGGCTGGGTCATGGGCTGCGGAACCCGGATCCTCCTCCGGGGGGAAACGATTCAAAGCATGGAACACAGCCCGGAGGATTCCCTCCTGCTGCGGTCCCTGTTCCTCTCCCTCCGGCTTCCCGTGGTATATGAGTGCGACACCGCCATGTATTTCGACCCGGAATCCCCCGCCCATCCGGCCATACCCCATTTCCGCCGTTTCGCCAGGGAGCACGGCATCGCCCGGGAGGTATCCGCCGCCGATCCGGAATTCCGGATCGTGAAAATGTTCGCCTTTTCAGACGCTCCCGGCCCCGTCCTGGATTTCTGCGCGGAAAGCGAAAGGCTCGCCCTGCCCTATGCCGCCATCGACCGGGGAAAAGGCGGCTGGGAGCTGGTTCCCGCGGGATATTCAAAAGCCTCCGGCATCGATGTCCTCTGCCGGAGGCTGGGGGCCACCCCAGGGGAATGCTTTGCCTTCGGGGACAGCACCAATGATCTTTCCATGCTGGACCATGTGAAATACAGCGTTGCCATGGGCAATGCCCCGGCGGAAGTGCAGGCCCGGTGCCTGTATGTCACCTCCCGCCCCGAGGAGGACGGTATCGCCCGTGCCCTCTCTCATTTCGGGCTGGCCTGATTTTCGTTCCTGCCGGATCCTGCTTCGACAATCTGGTCTCAGGCGCTCATTCCGCTGAAACGAGCGTCATTTTTTTATTTCCGAGGGAAATCAGTTTTCCTTCCCTGGCCAGCCAGAGCGCGGTATCGTCCCCGGCCGCGGCGCTCCATTCCCGGTCCGTTGCGTCCGGCCGGGTCAGCAAAGGCAGGAAACGGCACAGCAGGTCGGCGCACCCGCCCTCTTCCGCGTAAGCCGTCATTCCGTCCGCCGGTTTGACATCCAGGCCGTTTTCCGGGGAAATCCAGGCGGTCCGGCCCGTTCCGTCCCGGTATCGGTATCCGTAGGGCCGGCTGCCGCCCGGGGAGGGCAGCAGCATCAGCAGAGATGCCGGTCCCCGGTACTCCATCTGCGCTGCCTGCTTCACTTCTCCCGCGTCCGCAAGGACGTTCAGGGTGAATGTACCCCGGTCGTCCAGGCAGCGGATAAAGCCGTCCGTACTGGAGATCACCGCCCGGGACCATCCCGCCGTTTCCAGCGCTTCCGCCAGGTCGTCAATGATAAACGCGTTCTTTTGCCAGCCGAAATCAATCCATCGGGTAATCCCGTTTTCCTGCCCGAACGCCCGGTATGCATCGGAAAGGTGCAGGCATACCTTCCGGCCTTCCCGCAGTTCCAGCCGGATGTCCCCGGCGCGAATGTACTTCATGACCTGGGCCAGGAAATCTGCCTGTTCCCCGTTCTTCCGGGGATCGGCGGCTTCCGCTTCCCGGTCCTCCCGGCTGAACCACACCGAATCCCAGGTTTCATAGACCGGCCCGAGATACAGCCAGTTCCCGGACGCGAGGCTCTTCTGCATGGAACGGTAAAGCCTCCCGTCCACCTGGACCTCTTCGCCGGGGTGATGGTTGATGTACCAGAGGCCTGTTACATCTGCGGTGTTTTCCTGTGTTGTATAGAGGGTGTAGGCTTCCCTTGCGGCTTTGGAATAAACGGCGGTCAGCTTCCTGCGTTCGGCCGGCGGCGTTTCCTTTCCGGCTCCCAGCTCCGCCTGGAGCCGGAAATCCCCGGACACGTTCATCCCGACCCCGCCGTCCGCCTCCAGCGTTGCCCATCCCGGTTCCACGTTGGTCAGGCCCCGGAACGCAAAGAAGAATGCTCCGGCTGCAACGGCCAGAGCAAGGATAATGGCCAGCAGGCGGCGCCGCGGATTGCTGTCATCCAGGGCAATCCGTTTCACCGGTTTCGGGGCTGTTTCCCGAAAATCCCGCGCTTCGCGTTTCATTTCAGTGATTCCTTACAGATGTTGTTCTTTTTTACAGGATGGAAAGCAGCAGGAACAGCAGGAACAGCACCACGATAACCCCCAGCACGCAGAACCCGGCAATCGTTCCTTTTTTGCACATCCTGTGGTTGCGGAAATGGTGGTAATGCTTGAAAAGCAGGGTTGCGACAATGCCCAGCGGCGGCAGGAAGAAGCACAGCACCGCCAGCCAGATGCTTCCCGTGTCATGAATCGGCGTCTTCAGGAAGTCCTCGTCCACTGTGGTGTCCTCCGCCGCGGCGGAAGGTTCCTCCTGGTCCTCCTTCGCAATCGTAATGGACCTGAGGGGAACTCCGGTCTCCCGCTGCGCCTTGTACTGTTCGATCTCCTGGCTGTTTCCGAATACAAAATGATTGTGCCCGATATCCGTCAGCTGCGGTTTCTCCGTACTGTAATCGTGCACGGACGGATCGTAGGTAAAGAGCACCTTGTGCTTTTCCAGCTTCGGATCCGGAATCGGAATCGCGGAGATCAGGGAGCGGGTATAGGGATGCAGCGGATAGTTGAACAGCTCTTCCGTCTCAGCGATCTCTACGATATCGCCCTTGTAGATCACGGCGATCCGGTCGGAGATAAAGCGGACAATGGACAGGTCGTGGGCGATGAACAGGTATGTGATTTCCCTCTCCCGCTGGAACTTCTTCATCAGGTTCAGGACCTGTGCGCGAATGGACACATCCAGCGCGGAAATCGGTTCGTCCGCAATGACCAGCTCCGGTTCCATAACCATGGCGCGCGCCAGGCCGATCCGCTGGCGCTGGCCGCCGGAGAATTCGTGGGGATAGCGGGTCAGGTGCTCCGGCAGGAGGCCTACTTCCTCAATCATGGTCTCGACCTTGCGTACCCGGTCCGCTTCATTCTCAAACAGGTGGAAATTGTAAAGGCCTTCCGAGATAATGTAATCCACTGTGGCCCGCTCGTTCAGGGACGCCGCGGGATCCTGGAAAACCATCTGGATGTTCCGGATCACTTCCCGGTCCAGGCTGCGCGGTATTTTTCCGGAAATCCGCACGCCCTTGTACTGGATCTCTCCCGCGGCGCAGGGATTGACCCTGATGACCGCGCGGCCGATAGTGGTCTTTCCGGATCCGGACTCGCCGACCAGCGAAAAGGTTTCCCCCTTCAGGATGTCGAAAGATGCGTTCTTCACAGCCCGTACCGCGTCATCCCCCTTGCCGAAGGTGATGTCCACGTTCTTTACGGACAGGAGGATCTCCTTGCCGTCCTTGTTCAGCGGGCCCTTTTCGGGCAGCATGGTCGCCGTATTGCTCTGCTTCTGTGTCATGTTTCTTCCTCTTCCGCTCCGGATTCCCGGAGCCCGGATTGATGATCAGAGATGGTATGCTTCCACCAGTTTTCCATGGATGTCGTCAATGATCTTCGGCTTTTCCACCTTCGGGGACCGCGGATCCAGGAGCCATGTCTTGGCGAAGTGGGTATCTGTGACCCGGAACATCGGCGGCTCCTTCAGCGTGTCAATCTTCATGCAATAGGCGTTGCGGGGCGCGAAGGGATCGCCGACAATCTTGTTGTACAGGGAGGGCGGCGTACCGGTGATGGAGAAGAGTTCCGTATCCCGTTCCGCCAGCTGCGGCAGCGACGAAAGCAGTGCCCAGGTATAGGGATGCCTCGGATCGTAGAAGATCTCTTCCACGCTTCCGTATTCAACAATCTGCCCGGCGTACATCACCGCGACCCGGTCCGCCACATTGGCCACAACGCCCAGGTCGTGGGTGATGAACACGATGGTATAGTTGAATTCCTTCTGCAGGTCCTTCAGCAGCTTCAGGATCTGTGCCTGGATCGTCACGTCCAGGGCCGTCGTCGGCTCGTCGCAGATCAGGATCTTGGGCTGGCAGCTGAGGGCGATAGCAATAACAATGCGCTGCCGCATGCCGCCGGAGTACTGGAAGGGATAATCGTCAAACCGTTTTTCAGCATTCGGGATGCCGACCTTTTTCATCAGTTCGAGCGCACGCCGGCGCGCTTCCACCTCTGAGCACTTCTGGTGCTTGATGATGATGGATGTGATCTGTTTGCCGATGGTGATAATGGGGTTCAGGCTGGTCATCGGGTCCTGGAACACGGTGGCGATCCGGGTGCCCCGGATCTGCGTCCAGTCCGTCGGGTCCTTGATGTTCGCAAGGTTCAGGATGCAGGTGCCGTGAAGCTTCTCCGGTGTTTCATCCAGGTAGCGCACCCGGAAGGTCACCGGATCGAAAACCTCGTTGCGGACCTTTTCATCCGAAAGATCCCTGCCTTCCCGCATGGCTTCCGCCAGCGCCCTGATCAGCTGGGCCGTGGTCCTGCGCCGTTTGACGGGACCGTACCGTCCGACGGACAGCTCGATTTCCTTCGCGAGGATGGAATTGCGTTCCTCCGTCTCCTTTGAAATGGTTCCGGAGGTTTCCTGCCGGTACTTTTCCCGCAGCTCCCGTTCCCTGGCCCGGGCTTTTTTCAGGTACTCCTGGTCCCGGGACGCCTCTCTTTTGCGCCTGCTGATCTGGTCCTGCATGTTCTTCTTCAGCTTTTTAAGTTCCTTGTCCATTTCGGAAATCCGGCGTCCGGCCTGCCGGATCTTATCCTTTTCCGTGGACGGATCAAAGGTTTGCTTCAGGTTGAAAAGCTCCGTCCGCCGGTATTCCAGGTCGGAAATCCCGTCTTCCATCTTCTGGGTTTCTTCCTGGGTCAGGGCAGCCCGGTCTTTCATTTCCTTTTCAATCGCGCAGATTTCTTTCCAGGTCGCCGCGCCTTTTTCCAGCCTGCTGGCAGCATTCAGCCTTTTTTCCGCGGCAGCGATGGCCTTCCTGGCTTGTCCTGTCAGGGAAACCTTCGTGTCCGCCAGCGTTTCATCCTCGTAAATCAGGGTTCCCTGGTCGATAAAGCCGTTGGAGTCAAGCATCCCGGCAAAGGTTTTGGTGAAAACCGATTTTCCGGATCCGGACTCGCCCACGATGGCGATGGATTCGTTTTCATAGATATCCAGGGAGATATTGCGGATAGCCGTCAGGATTCTCCCGCGAACCCTGAATTTGACCACCAGGTCCCGAACGCTGAGCAATACTTTATTATCTGCCATAATCTACCTCACATATGGGTCCGGGGATCAGAAGCATCGCCCAGATTCTGGCCCACCACATACAGCACGATCGTAATGATGGACGCCACCGCCACGGGAGACCAGAACTCAAACTGCCATCCCGGCGTCAGCATCGCGTTCTCCGCCTGGTAAATCAGCCGTCCAAGGGACATATCGGACATACCCATTCCGATGTAGGAAAGGAATACTTCATAGGAAATATAGGAGGGAATCTCCGTCGCCGCCAGCGTCACGATCACGGAGGTCATGAACGGCAGGATGTTCTTGATGGCAATCCGCAGGATGGGGGTCCCCAGGCACCTGGAAGCCAGGTTGTACTCCCGGTCGCGGATGATGATCACCTGGGTGCGGATAAAGTAGGCGATGGCCAGCCATCCGGTAATCGTCAGGGCGAATACCATCGTCCAGAATCCGGCTGAGAAAATCAGCACCAGCACGGAAATGAAGAGGATGTAGGGAACATTTCCGATGATATTGTAAACCTCCGTCATGACGATATCGACTTTTTTGGAGAATCCCCAGATCGCCCCGATGATCACGCCCAGCGTCAGGTTGATCGCCGCACAGATAAACGCCATACTCACGGAAATACGGCTGCCGAACCAGACTGCGTCAAAGGTAGACTGTCCGGAAGCGCCTGAGCCCAGGATCCAGTGGATATTGTGCCCCATTCTGTCCATGGCCGCCCCCGGCAGCAGATGCTTGGCCGAGGAATTCATCAGGTTGGCGAAAGGATCATATTCCACCAGCGCGGGATAAATGTAGGTGAAAGCCAGGATCACCGCGAACAGGGAAAGGATGACGATGTTGATCCGTTTCCGGAAGAAAACCCTGAAAACGCTTTTCCAGTAAGAATACCTCGGAGCGGTGATCTTTTCCGATTCCATGGCGGAATGATCCACATGGGAAAACAGCTCCTCATCCGAAAGGCCGAGTTCCGTCAGATCCGTCATTTGATTGTTTTTCATGTCGCTCATCCGATGTCACCTCGCCTTCGATGTAAATGAGATTCTGGGATCAACCATACTCATCAGCACATCCCCCAGGATGATGGAAACCACCGACAGGATCGCGTAGAACATGGTCACACCGACGATGACGCCGTTGTCATACATATTGATGGCCTTTGTCAGCAGATTGCCGGCTCCGGGAACCACGTAAACGCGCTCTGTAATGATCGCGCCGATCATGGCTCCGAGGACGGTTCCGGGGATTCCGTGCACCAGCGGAATGATCGCGTTTTTGAGGATGTGCCGGGAGAAGATTTCGCGCTCGGAAAGGCCGCCGGACCGCGCGAATTTCACATAGTCTGAATTCATCTGGTCAATCATGTACCGCCGCAGCCACTTCATCAGGTTGGCAACGGACGGCAGCGCCAGCGAAACAATCGGCAGCGCGTACATCCGCCAGTCCGTGGAATCCATGTTGAAGGTGGTCGGCAGCCCCATGCTGTAGCCGATCGCCTTGAACAGGAAGATATACGCCAGGGACGGCACGGCTATAATGAAGATGATGTAGATCGTACCGATTTTATCAATCAGCTTGTCTTTCCTCCGGGCCATGACAATGCCCAGCGGAACGCCCAGCAGGTAGGCGATTACAACCGCGATAATACCGATCACAAAGGAATATCCGATCTGGCTGAGGCCGCTCTTCACCGTCACAACGCTCGTATAGTCATCCGTGAACCGGTCCGTGTTGACCAGGCTGGCCTGCCTGGAACCGGCGGAATAGGTCGCGCTGTGGAGGTCGTCCGCGCTCTTCTCGGTCAGCCCCGTGGGATAGGTAATCTCCCGGGGCACATAGGATCCCTGGGGCTGGGTCATGCTCTGGAACACGTCAACCCCGGAGTTGACCGTGTAGGACTTGCCCAGGTTGATGGTCACCAGGTTCTGGTGGATGAAGGGGAAATGGCTGTCCGTATACAGCAGGTATTTGTGCAGCGTCCCGTTGCCGATAATGGCCGGGGCAAATTTCTTCCCGCCGTACAGCGGATCGTGCAGGGTAAAGGTCAGTCCCCTCTGCCCGATATCTTCCTTGACATAGTGGATGTTGTCCACGTTGATCAGGCCGGTCAGGTAATTCCACAGGCGGCCGAGAAGCGGCTTGTCCTTTGTGGCAAACAGCTGCTGTTGTCCGCCGGGCGCCACCTTTTTCTTGGACATCTTCGCGTCCAGCCGGATCACCTTGTAGCCCTTGGCCTCATACTGCTCCGTAAACTGCTTGACAAAGCCGGCCACATCCTCCGGATCCGACTCCGCCTTGCGCCCGATGGAGGACAGTGCGCTCACCTGGTCCGAGGCAATCCTGCCGGACGCGGCCTGCTCCTGCAGCCATTCTGCGTAGGGCACGTAATCGATATATCCGTAATCTTCCCATTTTCTGTACTGGTAGACCACTTTCTGGTTGTTGCCCATCTGCGTGTACACCGGGTCCTGGGCAAAAATCAGCTGTCGGTCCAGGCAGGAATAGATCAGGATCATAACGATAGCAACCACAATAATGACGGATACAAGCCCATGCAGGATTCTTCGAACAAGGTATTTGGCCATACACTCACATTCCATTCCGAAATATTTCTTGCCCTGAAAGGGACTTCCAGTCGCAGGGAGTCTTTTTCAAAGCAAGACAGCGGCAAGGGGGGTGACGGAAACCCGTCACCCCCTGCCGTCATGTTCCTTTAATCAGGCAGTGATTCCCTTTTCTGAATCAGAAGATGCCCAGGGCCTTGACCATGTAGCCCGCGTAGTCAGGAAGCATGGTGTCCAGGTAGCTCTGCGGATCGCCGTAGTCGGGACCCCAGCCGGACAGGTCGCACAGGTCGAAGTTCGCCTCATGGCCCTGGTTGTAGTAGTATCCGGCGTAGTACCAGTCGTCGGAGGTGGCGCATTCCACCTTGTTGATGACGATGCGTCCTTCGGAGGCCGCCGCCACAGACTGCTTCAGCGCTTCTTCACGGTTGTTGTAGATTTCGCTTCCGGTGAAGGTGGGCACGTCGATCTGGATCGGATGCTCCGCGTCGATGACCAGGCCTTCAGCGGCCAGCTCTTCGATGGCCTTGTCCAGGTAGGCCTTCGCATTTTCCGGATTGTACCATCCGTCGAAGCCGGAGCTCATCTCGGTTTCGGGGTCCCAGACCTTGGCGGTCACGCCGTCCGCGTTCAGCTGGTCCTGCATGATCTCGCCGTAGTAGGTGCCGGCGGGGTAGGTCTTGGATTCGTCGCCGATCTGGACGGTGGTTTCTTCGGGCAGGACCACGAAGTTACCGGGGGTGTAGCTGTTGATCAGGGAAGCGTACTTCAGGTCTTCGCCGACAGTCTGGGCTTCATAGGCACCGCGGTCCAGGCTCATCAGCAGCGCGCGGCGGAAGTTCAGGTTGCCCATCGCCTGCTTGGTGCGGGCGGCTTCTTCCACCGTCTGGCCGGAGATCACCTTCGTGGCGTCGTTGAAGTTGGCGAACGCGTGACGGTTGACGTTGAAGAATCCCATGAAGGCGGTGGCGTCCGTCAGGCTGACGAAGGCATAGTCCTCAAACAGGTTGTCGGTCTTCGCCTGCTCCACGCTGGAAGCGGTCAGGCCGCAGCTGCTGAGGGTGCCGGCCTTGAAATCGTTGTAGGCCTTCAGGGCGTCAGTTCCGTCATTGAAGTACCAGTTCACGGTGTGGATGTTGATGTGGTCCTTGTTCCAGTAGTTCTCGTTGGCCTGGAACACGATGGTGTTGTTCTTGGTGGAGTTGGTCACAACGTACGGACCGTTGTAGGCAATGTGGTCGGGATCCTTGCCGTACAGGTAGGTCTCGGCTTCCTTGTTGTAATCAGCGCCGAACTGTCCGCCCTGGGAGGTGTAGTAGTCACGGCTCATGGGAGCGAACACGCCGTAGCCCAGCATGGTGGT